>NZ_JBVYOL010000009.1:0-334912 GCF_056120505.1 Paenibacillus sp. sgz302164
TGACGAGATTTTGCAATCTCTTGTTTTGGTTGATTGCTCAACCTTGCTTCTTCACTCGTTGTTCAGTTTTCAAAGAACAATTTCTTTCGTTCGCATCGCCGTCTTTCGAAGGCGACCTAATCAATATATCACATTCGCCTACTTGATTGCAAGTACTTTTTTTAAATTCTTTTTTTGCAATCTCGCGGTCTTAAAAGCGACAAGGAGTAATATATCAAAGATAGATTGCGAATGCAAGCTTTTTTTGAAAAATTGTTTTCTAATTGAAAAAAGCCCTATCAGCGATAAGGCTCTCACATCTATTATTTTATATTGCACCGAGTACGTCCTGAATAAACAGACTTCTTTCCGTAGCCAGGTTGACGATGGTGCCATTGATGTTCACCCATGGCCGGGTCGGATGGGCACGATCGGAAAACACGATTTCGCCCACACGATTGTCACTGAGCTTTACAAGCGTTCCGTTGCTAATTTGAGTGGACTTATTGATGAACACTTGAACAAGCGTCGGATCTACTTTGCCGAACGATTCAGTAAACAGCTGCTCCAAAACCAAATAGGGAGACAAGGCGATTTTGTAGAAGCGATCGTTTGTCATAGCGTGAAAAATGTCTGCGATAGCGACTATTTTGGCATAGATGTGAATTTTGTCGCCTTTGACGCCTAAGGGGTAGCCTGACCCGTCTTCACGTTCGTGGTGCTGAAGTGCGCTAAGCTTTACGCCCTCGTTGATGGCCGTCATATTTTTGAGCACATTATAGCCGATCAGCGTATGCTGCTTGATTTCGTCCATTTCGGAACGGCTCAAGGCTTGTCTTTTTTCTAAAATGGAATAATCGATTTTCGCGTTGCCGATATCGTGCAAAAGTCCGGCAAGGGCGACTTGCATCAATTCTTTTTGAGGTAAGCCGTGCCATTTGGCTAATGAGTACGAGGTTAAGCTGACCATAATGCTTTTATGGTACAAGTAGTCCTGAAGGTTGGGGGTTTTGGGCGCAAAAGTCAGCACCTTATAGGCATCGATATGTTGAATCAGAGCTTCCAGCCTTGTGCGGATATCAAGAATGGGAATCGTCTGCCCCCCGCTGACAAGATGAAATACGCGCCGCAGCAAAGCTAACATATTTCGATATTCGATAAAAAAAGGATGGGCGGTTGAACTTTCAACCGGTTTACCCTCTTCCGCAACCGGCTCTGGCTCGGCGCCCGCCTGAGGCTCGATCCACACCGATTGTATAAGGAACGCTTTTAAAATCTCTATGTCTTTCTCCGTAAGCACCTTACCTTTGTAAAAAAGGGTGTTGCCCAGCTTCGTTACAACGTTATCGCCAAGTTTTTCTCCATCTTTTAATTGAGTAACGGCTACTGTCGGCACAATATTCACTCACCTTACTAAAGTTGATCTACTTGATATTGTAAAGTAAAAGGGATGGGTTTGTAAGCCCCCATCCCAATAAAATTATTGTTGAGTTTCCGACGAATCGTTGTTATCTTCTTCGTCTTCATCGTTTTGTTCCTCATTTTTTTGAACGCGGGCAAGCGTTCCGACCTCATCGTCCTCGCGAATGTTGATCAAACGGACGCCCTGCGTGTAGCGGCCCATGATTGAAATGCCGGACATACTTGTCCGGATTACGGTGCCGGACGCGGTAATGATCATGAGGTCTTCATCGTCCTGAACGACTTTGAGCCCAACCACAGGGCCGTTTTTCTCCGTTACGTTCAAGGTTTTGATTCCTTTTCCGCCGCGTGTCTGAATTCGGTATTCGGCAACAGGCGTTCGCTTGCCGAACCCTTTGGAAGTTACGATTAAGACGCTGTTATTCTCATGGACGACGTCCATATCAATAACGGCATCGTCTTCATCCAAGTGAATGCCTTTCACGCCCGTAGCGGATCTGCCCATCGAACGAACGTCCTGCTCAGGGAAGTGAATGGACATGCCGAGTTTGGTCCCCATTATGATGCCCTGATTGCCGTCAGTCAATTTCACGCCAATCAAATCGTCGTCTTCGCGCAGGTTGATGGCGATTAGGCCGCCTTTGCGAATATTGGAGTAGTCGTTTATCGGCGTTTTCTTCACAATACCTTGCTTGGTTGCAAAGAAGATGTATTGATCCGTCTCAAAGCCTTCAACCGGGATTACGGCGTTGATCGTTTCGCCTTGCTCGATTTGAATCAAGTTGATGATCGGCGTTCCCCGCGCAGTTCTGCTGAGATCCGGGATCTCGTATGCTTTTAAACGATACACTTTGCCTTTGTCCGTGAAGAACATGAGGTAGTGGTGTGTATTTGTCACGAACAAATGTTCTACAAAATCATCGTCTTTGGTATCCATGCCGACGACTCCGCGGCCCCCGCGCTTCTGGCTGCGGTAGGTAGATACAGGCAGACGCTTGATGTAGCCGGTATGCGTAATCGTAATGACGACATCTTCACGGGGGATGAGGTCTTCATCTTCGATGCTTTCCTCGCCGATTGTAATTTCAGAACGACGATCGTCCGCATATTTATCTTTGATTTCATTCAATTCTTCGCTAATGATCGCAAGAATAAGCTGCTCATCTGCAAGAATAGCCTTGTACTCGGCGATCTTCTTCATGAGCTCGGCGTACTCCGCTTCGATCTTCTCACGCTCCAAGCCGGTCAAGCGCTGCAAGCGCATATCGAGAATGGCTTGAGCCTGTTCGTAGCTCAGATTGAACGTGTTGATCAGGCCTTCTCTTGCTTCTTCCGCCGTCTGAGACGCGCGAATCAACGCGATAACCTGATCCAGATGGTCAAGCGCAATCCGCAAACCTTCGAGAATATGAGCGCGCGCTTCCGCTTTTCTCAAATCATACTCGGTTCTGCGGCGAATCACTTCCTGCTGATGTTTGAGGTAGTAGTGAAGCATCTCGCGCAAATTCAGAACGCGAGGCTGACCATCCACCAACGCCAGCATAATAATACCGAAGTTGGACTGCATCGCCGTCTGCTTAAACAAATTGTTAAGCACAACGCTTGGATTCACGTCACGCCGGAGTTCGATGACAATCCGCATCCCGTTGCGATCGGATTCGTCGCGCAAATCGGTAATGCCGTCGATTTTTTTCTCGCGGACGAGCTCGGCGATTTTTTCAATCAATCTGGCTTTGTTCACCTGATACGGCAGCTCGTTCACGATAATTCTGGCCTTGTTGTTGTTCTCCTCGATCAGCGTTTTGGCGCGCATAGTTACAGAGCCGCGGCCTGTGGAGTACGCTTGCCTGATGCCTTCGCGGCCAAGAATATATCCGCCCGTAGGGAAGTCCGGCCCTTTGATTGCCGACATCAGCTCAAGCGGGCTGACGCTTGGATTGTCGATCATCATCTGAATGCCTTCGATAACCTCGCGCAGGTTGTGCGGCGGTATGTTCGTAGCCATACCGACGGCAATACCCGAGCTTCCGTTAACGAGCAAATTTGGAAAACGGGAAGGCAGAACCGCAGGCTCGCTCTCCTCGCCGTCATAGTTAGGCACAAAGTCGATCGTCTCTTTGTTGATGTCGCGGAGCAGTTCCATCGCGATTTTGGATAGACGCGCCTCCGTATAACGCATCGCCGCGGCAAAGTCTCCGTCAATGGAACCGAAGTTGCCGTGGCCGTCTACCAGCATGTAGCGAAGGGAGAAATCCTGGGCCATCCGCACCATCGTCTCGTACACAGCCGAATCCCCGTGAGGATGATATTTACCGATGACTTCGCCGACGATTCTGGCCGATTTTTTATAAGGCTTGTCGGGGGACATCCCCAGCTCGGACATCGCAAACAGGATACGGCGATGAACCGGCTTCAAACCGTCCCTGACGTCCGGCAGCGCGCGGCTGACAATAATGCTCATCGCATAATCCAGGAAGGATGTGCGCATTTCCGTACCGATATCGATTTCTTTGACTTGCGAATGTAATTCTTCGCTCATGAATGTTCCTCCTGAAAGCTTACATCATATGCAACGCCTAAGACGTCGAAAATTAGAAATCCAAGTTTTTTACGTATTTCGCATGCTCTTCGATAAAATCTCTTCGCGGCTCTACGTTGTCGCCCATCAGCGCATCGAAAATCGCATCCGCCTCAATCGCGTCGTCGATCGTCACCTGCAGCAGCGTGCGGCTTTCCGGGTCCATAGTCGTTTCCCACAGCTGCTCCGGATTCATTTCGCCCAAACCTTTGTAACGCTGTACGTTCACTTTCACGCTGTCGCCGAATTCCTGCATAATGGCTTCACGCTGCTTGTCGTTATAGGCATACCGCACCGTCTTGTTGCGTTCCAGCTTGTAAAGCGGTGGTTGGGCAATGTAAACATAGCCGTATTCGATCAATTTTTTCATGTATCTGTAAAAGAAGGTAAGGAGCAGTGTCCGAATGTGAGCGCCGTCGACATCGGCATCGGTCATAATAATGATTTTGTGGTAACGGGCTTTCGTAATTTCAAAATCATCGCTGATGCCCGTCCCGAATGCCGTAATCATCGCGCGAATTTCGGTATTGGACAAAATGCGGTCCAACCGCGCTTTTTCCACGTTCAAAATTTTTCCGCGCAGCGGAAGAATAGCCTGGAAGTGGCGGTCCCGCCCTTGCTTAGCCGAACCTCCCGCGGAGTCGCCTTCCACGATGTAAATTTCGCTGATGGAAGCATCCTTGGATGAGCAGTCGGCGAGTTTACCCGGGAGCGAACTGACTTCCAGGGCGCTTTTACGGCGTGTAAGCTCTCTGGCTTTACGCGCGGCTTCCCGGGCTCTGGCCGCCTGGATGCCTTTTTCCACAATTTTTTTGGCGACGGCAGGGTTCTCATCCATAAATTCCTGCAATTTCTCGGCAAACAAAGACTCGACAATACCGCGAACCTCGCTGTTTCCGAGCTTGGTCTTCGTCTGTCCTTCGAATTGCGGCTCCGGAATTTTCACGGAGATGATCGCTGCCAAACCTTCGCGCACATCGTCGCCGGAAAGATTGGAATCGCTCTCTTTGATGGAGTTGCTCTTGCGCGCATACTCATTCAAAATCCGGGTTAACGCGCTTTTAAAGCCGGATTCGTGAGTTCCGCCTTCGTGCGTGTTGATATTATTCGCAAACGAGTAAATATTCTCCGTATAGCTGTCGTTATACTGCAGCGCGATCTCGATCGAAATATTATCCTTCGCCCCTTCGACATAGATCGGCGTCTGGTTGACGGCCTCGCGGTTGCGGTTCAAATACTCGACAAAGGAGATAATGCCGCCCTCGTACATGAAAGTGTTGGTTGTGTCCGTACGCTCATCCAGAAGGTTGATTTCGATCCCTTTGTTCAAAAATGCAAGCTCGCGAATTCTCGATTGGAGAATGTCGTAATCGTATTCGGTCGTTTCCTTGAAAATTTCCGGGTCCGGCTGAAACGTAACCGTAGTTCCGGTTTCTTCCGTTTCGCCGACGATTTTAACATCGTATTGCGGCGTGCCGCGGCGGTACTCCTGCTGGTGAATTTTACCTTTAAGCTTAACCTGGACGATCAGTGATTCGGACAGCGCATTGACGACAGAGATACCTACTCCGTGCAGACCGCCTGACACTTTATATCCCGAATCCTCCCCGCCGAATTTACCGCCGGCGTGAAGAACGGTGAGCACGACTTCAAGCGTCGGTCTTTTCAGCTTGGCATTCTCGCCGACCGGAATTCCCCGCCCGTTATCGATAACGGTGATGCTGTTGTTTTTGTGAACGATGACGTCGATCTTCGTACAAAATCCGGCCAAAGCCTCGTCGATACTGTTATCGACAACCTCCCACACGAGATGATGAAGACCGCGGGAGCTGGTTGACCCGATATACATACCAGGCCGTTTGCGAACCGCCTCTAAGCCTTCCAGTACCTGAATCTGATTTTCATCATACGTATTTTGATTCACAGACATGTTATGCTTCACCTGCTTTTTTATAGTCAAAACCGGTTAGTTCGTTAACAACTGATGAGCTCGTTTCTTAAGAGTGGTGGATGAAATGGGAGAATAATAAACTTTGTTCTTCGTAACGACGAGCGATTTGCATTCTTCCTCGCCGATGTGCTCTATGTGTTTATTTTTGCTCGCCTGCTGAATAAACTGCTTCGATATTTTGGAAGACTTCTCGATTGAGATGTCAAAAATAGCTATCAGTTCGGAAGCTCTAATAATCTTCTCGCCACCCAGATGAATAAACAAACTTATCAGCTCCTGCCGCTTACATTTCCTTTCAAAACATGGAACACGGAAGCATGGTCCAGCTTATCCATATGAACGCTATCCAGACCTGTCGTCGTAATAAAGGTTTGCACTTTTTGTTGAAACGTCCGGATCAATTGGGTTTGCCTGTATTCATCCAGCTCGGAGAGCACATCGTCGAGCAGCAGCAGCGGATATTCGCCTACTTCCTCGTGAATGAGCTCAATCTCAGCCAGTTTAAGCGATAGCGCCGTCGTCCGCTGCTGCCCCTGGGAACCGTATGTCTGCGCTTCTTTGCCGTTGATGAAGAAAAGAAGATCGTCGCGATGAGGACCGACAAGGGTTACGCCTCTGCGGAATTCCTGTTCTTTGACCTGTGTTAACTTTATCATAAATTGTTCTAATAAAACAGTTTCATCTTCAAACTCGTGCATTTCGAACGATGGGGAATAGCGAATTCGCAGCTCCTCATTGTTGTCGGTAATTCCCCTGTGAATCGTTTCCGCCCATTGCTGCAGCTTCTTAATAAAGTTTTGACGCTTTTTCATAATTTTAACACCATACTGCGCTAATTGTTCGTTCCAGACGTCCAGCATGGCATCGGGGGCGCCTTTGGAAGGGCCTGTTTGCTTTAAATAATTGTTCCGCTGCAGCAGTATTTTTTGATATTGCGACAAATCGTACAAATAGGAGGGCTGAACCTGGCCGATCTCCATATCCAAAAAGCGCCTTCTGACGCCGGGCGTCCCCTTGACGATTTCCAGATCTTCCGGGGCGAACATGACGACATTCAGGGCTCCGATAAAATTGCTCAACTTTTTTTGTTCGAGCCCGTTGATCCTCGCTTTTTTACCTTTGCCCGAAATCGCGAGATCCAGCGTGCAATTCCCGTAGCGCTTGGTGATCTCGGCGTGCAAATGGGTATGATCCTGATTCCAGCCGATCAGTTCTTTGTCCTGATGGGTGCGGTGCGATTTGGTCATCGCAAGGACATAGATCGATTCAAGCAGATTCGTTTTACCCTGTGCGTTGGGGCCGACAAAGATATTGACGTTGCTGTCGGTCGTCAGTTCGACCTGTTCGTAATTCCGGTAGTGACTCACATGCAGCTTGGTTAAAAACATGGCACATCCTCCTGGGTGCTCGGCGCTGTCAGGAGCTTACCACTTCAAATTGTCCGAAGCCCTCTACAAACACCGTATCATGCGGTACCAGCTTGCGTCCTCTGCGGTTTTCAGCCTGCCCGTTCACTTCGATTTTCGTCTCCTGCACAAAAAATTTGGCTTGTCCACCTGTGGATATGCAGTCGGCCAGCTTTAAAAATTGCCCGAGCGTGATGTACTCGGTGCGAATCCCGATTTGTTTCATCCTGCATCTCCTTTAGTTGGTAGTACGGTAAGGCAGAATCAGTTGAAGAATATTCGATCCGTCTTCCGGCTTGATGATAATTGGCTGCATAGCGCCGGTAAATCCGATGTGGATAAACTCCGAGTCGAGCACTTTCAGCGCGTCCAGCATGTATTTGGAGTTAAACGAGATGCGCAGCAGCTCTCCGGTAATCCGCTGCAAATTAATTTGCTCGGTAACTTTGCCCAGCTCGGAGGAAGTCGATGAAATTTCGATCGTTTCGTCCTCGCGCATGATCATTTTCACAATATTCGATTTGTCTTCTCTGGAAAGCAGGTAGGCGCGGTCGATCGCTTCCGCAAGCCCTTTGGTCGGAACGACCATTTCCGTTTGAAAAGACTGGGGAATGAGCTTGGAAGTATCAGGATAAGTACCGTCCAAAATACGGGAATAAAAAAGAATCGAATGAATTTTGAATAAAACCTGATTGTCCGAAATAACAATATCGATAAGAGAGTTTTGATCAGGCAAAATTTTGCTTAATTCAACCAACGTTCTTCCGGAAATAACAATATTTTGAAGGTTTTGCGCCGTTTCATTGTCGATCGTTACTTCTCTGCTGGCCAATCGATGGCGGTCGCAGGCAATAAACTTCAGCTTGTCGCCGGTAATGCTCCACAATACGCCTGTAAGAATCGGCGTCGACTCGTTGGTGGATACGGCAAAAGAAGTTTGCTTGATCATCGTTTTCAACAGATCGCTTGGCAGGCGGATCATTTTGTTTTCTTCGATTTGCGGCAGCAGCGGATACTCTTCAGGATCCAGTCCCATTATCTGAATTTCGGAAGAGCCGGAGCGGATTGTCGTTTGGAAATGGTGGCCGACTTCGATTTCTATAATTTGCGAAGGCAGCTTGCGAATAATTTCCACGAAAAATTTGGCCGGCAGCACAACGCTCCCCGATCGGAACAGCTCGATAATTTTCATCGTGCCGTTCTCGGTAGGGGTAAAGCTTTGAATCGAAATGTCGGTATCGCTTGCGGTTAAGGTGACTCCGCTTGAATTGGCATCTATTTTGATTCCCGTAAGGATCGGAATGGTCGTTCTGCTTGAAATCGCCTTGGAAACGTGACCAATGGATTCGATCAATTGATCTTTGAGTATCGTTAATTTCATAAGTTCACTCCTGCGGTTCTTTTTTTCGATGCGAAGCATATTTATACATAATAACATTTTTTAAATATTTTTAGTAATAGCAGTAGGGCGCCTGAGTATGTGGATATGTGGATCAATCGTTCAAAAATCAAGCCTATCCACATGTGAATAGATTGTGCATAGGCTTAAGGCTATTGTTTATGATTTCGGAAAACTTGTTAGGAAGACGGATTTTTAATCTTCTCGGTCAAATTGTGAATGATTTTATATAATTCCTGATCGGCTTTCAGCGATTCGGTTATTTTCTCGTGCGCGTGGATGACTGTCGTATGGTCGCGGCCGCCGAAATTTTCGCCGATTTTCGGCAAAGAGAAGTCCGTCAGCTCCCTGGCCAAGTACATGGCGACCTGCCGCGGGAAGGCAACGGCCTTGGTCCGCTTCCGCGCTTTGAAATCCTCCAGCTTTAATCCGTAAAATTCGCCGACCCGCTGCTGAATGTCCTGAATCGTGATGACCTTAGGCCGGCTGGACGGAATAATATCCTTCAACGCTTCGGCCGCCAAATGAACGCTGATATCCTGATTGATCAAAGACGAATAGGCAACTACCCGAATCAATGCGCCTTCAAGCTCGCGAATGTTCGTATCGATCTGGTTGGCTATGTAATTCATGGCCTCGTTGGGAATTTCGAGATTTTCGGCTTTCGCTTTTTTGCGCAAAATAGCGATCCGCGTCTCCAGATCCGGCGGCTGAATGTCGGTGATCAGCCCCCATTCGAAGCGCGAGCGCAGCCGGTCCTCCAGCGTAGGAATTTCCTTGGGCGGACGGTCGCTGGAAATAATAATTTGTTTGCCTTCTTCGTGAAGGGCGTTGAATGTATGGAAAAATTCCTCCTGCGTTCCTTCTTTGCCGGCGAGGAATTGAATATCGTCAATGAGCAGCACGTCGATAGATCTGTATTTATTGCGGAAATCTTCCCCGCGGTTGTGAAGAATGACCGTATTGATGAATTCGTTCGTGAACTTCTCTGATGAAATATAAAGCACGCGCGCCTTCGGATTATGCTCCAATACATAGTGGCCGATCGCATGCATCAAATGCGTCTTGCCAAGTCCGACTCCCCCGTATAAAAAGAGGGGATTGTAAGCTTTGGCCGGCGCTTCGGCTACAGCGAGCGACGCCGCATGGGCGAAACGGTTCCCGGATCCGATGACGAACGTATCGAACGTATATCTGGCGTTCATCATATTCGTAAAAGTTTCTTCCTGCGAAGTGATCGCCGGGCCCTTGGGAGGTATGACAGTGGCGGCCGCTGCGGGCTGCGCTTTTTGCTCATCGGTTTCGATGACGAACTTGACTTCAACGCGCTTGCCGGTGAAATCGTAGATGGTCCCCTCAATCAGCTTGGTGTAGCGGCTTTCCAACCACTCTCTGGCAAAATTGTTGGGCGCGCAAACAACAACCGAAGCGTCATTGAACACGGTTGCTTTGGTTGATTTCAGCCAAGTGTCGAAACTTGGTTTACTCAGTTTTGTTTGTATAATAGACAAAACTTGCTGCCATAAATCGTTAGTATGGCCTTCCACAGTAATTCACTCCTTCTAAATTCAAACGTGGCATAAGGCCAGCAAGAGGAAATGGTGTCAGAAAAGGATAGGATTTGTCGTTTTATCCACAGTACTAAGAATCGGTTAAAATGACTTATTCTTTAAGAGGGAAAATTGTTCACAATTTTATCCACAGGTTGTTGATAAATCGGAGGGTAACTGGAGTATATCCACAACAGAAACATAACTATCTTATCAAAAGATGACCTGTTAATCAACGGATTGTTTGATATTATCCACAATTTCAAGAAGTTGTGCATAGCTTTTGTTCACAACACAAGATATTGTTGATACCTTGTTAATTTTCGACAAGCTTTGCTTTTTCCGCCCGGCAAATTATGCACAGGTTGTACTTTGGCGAAAAATTTTCGGAAACGGGAAGTCCGGCGGGAGCCCGCTGTGCCAGGAGTCTGTCCGATGAACCACGTAGAAGGTATATATGACGGTATTTATGCAGCCTGAGCGGCATATACAGTCATGTTCAGTGGGTATGCACAAAAGTAGCTCCGTCGGACAGACTCCCAGTTGACTTTTCCTGCTGAAAATGGTTTAATGGTTAGAGAAATTTTGTAGGATGGGATATCCTCATCAAGGAGGTGCTATAGATGGGTCCAACGTTTAACCCTAATACGAGAAAGCGCAAGAAAAACCATGGCTTCCGTAAAAGAATGAGCACGAAGAACGGCCGTAAAGTGCTGAGCGCTCGTCGTCTAAAAGGAAGAAAAGTTCTTAGCGCGTAAAGAGAGGCTCCGAAAGGGGCTTTTTTTTATGCTTGCAAAAAACGAACTGTTTTAATTTGCTTTTTTTCGTTAAGGCTATATGAATAGTGATTTGCAGATGCATAAACTTGGATGCTACCTGTCTGGAGTGTACTTATTTGTGGAAAAAAAATATAGATTGGCCAAAAGAGAAGACTTCGGCAAAGTGTACCGCTACGGGAAGTCGATGGCTAACCATCAGTTTGTTCTATATTATTTGGCGCAGCCGAAGCTGGAGGAGTTTCGCCTTGGCGTATCGGTCAGCAAAAAAGTGGGCAATGCGGTCGTCCGCAACCGTTTGCGCAGAATGATCAAGGAAATCGTAAGATTGAGAAAAGAGAGCATGGTGCCTCATTACGACTATGTTTTGATTGCCCGGAAGCCTGCGGCGGAGATGGATTATCACGAGATGGAGAAGAGTATCGCGCACGTAATCCGCAAAGCTTTTTCCAATAAAAGAAATGAGCCTGTAAAAAAGTAGTGTTTTATTTCCTTGCGGATGAAAGTTGTGGTATAGTTTAACTTGGAAAAGATATATAGGAGGATCTCATTTTGACTCGTCGAATCTATTTGCTTGCCGCAATGGCAGCTATGCTCGTTTTGCTTGCCGGTTGCGCGCCACATACTGCTGCTACAGCACCGATCGATCCTGCTACAGCCGGATTCTTTACCAAGTATTTCGTATATCCTTTATCTGAAACGCTTGACTGGTTCGCCGATCATTTATGGGGTCAATACGGTCTGTCCATCCTGGTTGTAACGATTATTATCCGACTTATTATTTTGCCGTTGACGCTTAAGCAATATAAAAGCTCCAAGCGGATGCAAGATTTGCAGCCTGAGATGAAAAAGCTGAAGGAAAAGTACAAGGACGACGCGAAAAAGCAGCAGGAAGAAACCATGAAGCTGTTCCAGCAAAATGGCGTGAATCCTTTGGCCGGATGCTTCCCGATCATTGTGCAAATGCCGATTCTGATAGCGCTGTATCAAGCGATTATGAGAAATGACCATATCCGTGAACATACCTTCTTATGGTTGAATTTGGGTTCGCCGGATCATCTGTATATACTTCCGTTAATTGCCGCGGCAACTACGTTCGTGCAGCAAAAATTTATGTCCTCGCAAATGAACCAGCAGATGAAAAGCTTGCTGTTTATTTTCCCGGTCATGATTTTCGTCATGTCGATGAACTTTGCGGCTGCGCTGCCGCTTTACTGGATATACGGCAACATCTTCACGATTGTTCAGTCTTACTTTATTTACGGTTCTCCTGGATCTCAAAAAAATAAGGGTGGCCTGTCCAAATGAAAAAAATCGTGGTGACTGGAAAAACCATCGAAGATGCGGTGAAAGCCGGACTCCGTCAATGGAATGTATCTGAAGATCGTGTGAATATTCATGTTTTGGAGCAGCCCTCAAAAGGGCTGTTCGGTTTCATTGGTTCGAAAGAAGGTAAAGTCGAGCTGGAATTGATCCCGGATGCGCTTGAAGAAGCGACCCTTTTTTTACAGGATATTTTCAAGACGATGCAAATTTCCATCACCATAGATCAGCAAAAAGATCGAGAAGGCACCATCTTGAATATGAGCGGACCTGAATTAGGTATATTGATCGGTAAAAGAGGGCAAACTTTGGACGCGCTGCAATATTTGATTAATATTGTGGCGAATCGCTATTCGACTTCGCACATTCGGATTGTTCTGGATGCGGAAAATTTCCGCGAGAGACGGAAGAAGACGCTGGAAGATCTGGCGGTCAGACTGGCTGGCCGCGTGTTGAAATCGAAGAAAGAAGTCATACTGGAGCCGATGAATGCGCAGGAACGCAAAATTATTCATTCCGAACTTCAAGATCATCCGTCCGTGAAAACTTACAGTAAAGGCGAAGAACCGAACCGAAGAGTGGTTATCGCCCTAAAATAACGATCATTGCAATGACTTGGTTCATGTCATTGCTTTTTCTTTAATTAAGAGGAATTCTTCCGAGGTGTATGATGATGTTGAAAGATACGATTGCCGCTATTTCTACTCCGCTTGGGGAAGGCGGTATTTCGGTGATTCGCGTAAGCGGCGAAGATGCTGTCCCGTTCGTGGAAAAGGTCTTTCGTTCGAAGACGAAATTGTCGGAAGCGCAAACCCATACGGTTCATTACGGTCATATCGTAGAGCCGGGCACAGCGGAGAAATTGGAGGAAGTTCTCGTTACGCTTATGAGAGCTCCCAGGTCGTTTACGATGGAAGATGTGGTCGAGGTTAACTGTCATGGCGGAATTGTCGCCGTGAAAAAAGTGCTCGACTTGCTGCTGCAGCAAGGAATACGGCTTGCCGAGCCGGGAGAGTTCACGAAGCGCGCTTTTCTGAACGGTCGTATAGATTTAACGCAGGCGGAAGCAGTGATCGATTTGATTCGCGCCAAGTCGGACCGGGCGTTCAAAGTTGCTTTGAAGCAAGTGGAAGGCAATTTGTCCAAGCAAATTAAGCTGCTGCGGCACCAGCTTGTTGAACTGATGGCGCATGTAGAAGTAAACATCGACTATCCGGAGCATGACGTCGAGGAAATGACGAATGCTTTTATCAAAACTAAATGTACGCTGGTCATGAGCGAGATTGAGAAGCTGCTTCATACCGCACAGCAGGGCAAAATTCTGCGTGAGGGTATTGAAACAGCTATTGTCGGTAGGCCGAATGTTGGAAAATCGTCGCTGCTTAACGAGCTGGCTCAGGAGAACCGGGCGATCGTTACGGACATTCCGGGTACGACGAGAGATGTGATCGAGGAATTTGTGAATGTGGGCGGTATTCCGCTGAAGCTTCTGGATACGGCGGGGATCCGCGAAACTACCGATATTGTGGAGCAAATCGGGGTGGAGCGTTCCAAGACCGCGCTCGCAGAGGCGGATCTTATTTTGCTGGTGCTGAACAGCAGCGAAGATTTGCAGGTGGATGAGCTGGCGCTTATGAAACAACTGGCGGAAAAACAGACGATTGTCATTTTGAATAAAATCGATCTGCCGAGAAAGATTGACTTGG
Source organism: Paenibacillus sp. sgz302164 (assembly GCF_056120505.1). Classification (NCBI taxonomy): domain Bacteria; kingdom Bacillati; phylum Bacillota; class Bacilli; order Caryophanales; family Paenibacillaceae; genus Paenibacillus; species Paenibacillus sp. sgz302164. The sequence goes on from NZ_JBVYOL010000009.1 coordinate 14,091, forward strand.
ATCAGGTTTATGCCTATTTCCCGGCAGAACGAGTGGTGGAGCTTTCGCTGTTCGAGAACCGGGGAATCGAAGACTTGGAAAAAGCGATTGCCGCCATTTTCTTTGAAGGGAAGCTGGAAGCAGGCGATTTGACATATGTCAGCAACATTCGGCATATTGCGCTGTTGAAACAGGCGAAAAGTTCCTTGCAGGATGCGCTTGACGCTAACGAGCAGTACGTGCCGATCGATATGATTCAAATCGATATTCGCGCGTCTTGGGAACAGTTAGGCGAAATTATCGGCGATTCGGTCGGGGAATCTTTGATCGATCAGATTTTTACGCAGTTTTGTTTGGGAAAATAATAAAATCAGGCTATTTTCATAATTCGTTTTCACAAAAGAGGGAGGGACATAACCCCATGGGATATCATGCTGGTGATTATGAAGTTATTGTGATCGGAGCCGGACACGCCGGCTGCGAAGCCGCGCTTGCTTCCGCTCGAATGGGCTGCAATACGCTGCTGCTTACGATTAATTTGGATATGGTTGCTTTTATGCCCTGCAACCCATCCATTGGTGGTCCTGCAAAGGGCCACGTTGTTCGGGAGATTGATGCGCTCGGCGGAGAAATGGGCAGAAACATCGATAAAACCTACATTCAAATGAGAATGTTGAATACGGGCAAAGGACCGGCTGTTCATGCGCTCCGCGCTCAAGCCGATAAGTTTTTGTACCAGCATAAGATGAAAGAAACGATCGAGGCGACGGACAACTTGACGCTGCGTCAAGGTATGGCCGAAGAACTTATCGTTGAAGACGGCGTGTGCAAAGGGGTTATTACAAAAACCGGCGCGGAATATTACGCCAAGGCGGTAGTTCTTACAACCGGAACTTATCTGCGGGGGAAAGTGATCATTGGGGAGTTGATGTATGAGAGCGGCCCTAACAACCAGCAGCCTTCTGTAAAACTGTCCGAGTCGCTGCGCGAGCTGGGCTTTGACTTGGTGCGCTTCAAAACGGGAACTCCGCCGCGCGTTCACAAAGATTCCATCGATTTTGATAAAACCGAAATTCAGCCGGGCGACGCGGAGCCGAAATTTTTCTCCTATGAAACGAAGGAGGGGGCAGGTGAGCAGATTCCTTGCTGGTTGACGTATACTTCGGAAGACACTCATAAAATCATTAACGATAACCTTCACCGCGCGCCAATGTTCTCCGGTGCGATCGAAGGAACCGGCCCGCGCTATTGCCCTTCGATTGAGGATAAAATAGTTCGCTTTAGCGATAAGCCGAAGCATCAAATTTTCTTGGAGCCGGAAGGCAGAAATACATCCGAGTATTATGTGCAAGGCCTTTCTACCAGCATGCCGGAGGATGTTCAGCTTGGCATTCTGCGCTCGATCCCCGGGCTTGAGAAAGTCGAAATGATGAGAACGGGCTACGCGATCGAGTATGATGCGGTAGTTCCTACACAACTGAAGCCGTCTTTGGAAACGAAGCTTGTGAGCGGTTTGTTTACGGCAGGTCAAATTAACGGGACTTCCGGATATGAAGAGGCGGCGGGCCAGGGAATCATGGCTGGCATTAACGCAGCGCGTAAAGTGCAGGAGAAGGATGCCGTTATTCTCGACCGTTCGGAAGGTTACATCGGCGTATTGATCGATGATTTGGTGACGAAAGGAACAAGCGAGCCTTACCGTCTGCTGACTTCCCGGGCTGAATACCGTCTGCTGCTTCGCCATGACAATGCTGACTTGCGTCTGACTCCAATCGGCCATGAGATCGGGCTGATCTCGGACGAACGCTACACAGCCTTTTTGCATAAAAAAGACTTGGTGGAGCAAGAAATCGGGCGTTTGAAAACGTCGAAGGTAAGGCCCGAATCCCATGTTCAAGCGATTTTGGAAAGCCTGAACAGCGTAGTTTTGAATAACGCGGTTGACGTGATTTCCTTGCTTCGCCGGCCTGAAGTGGAGTACCGTCACATTGAGCAGATGTCGCCGTCGCCGCTAGAACTTTCGGATGAAATGAAGGAGCAAGTGGAAATCCAGGTGAAATACGCAGGCTACATCGAGAAGCAGTTGGCCCAAGTAGATCGTCTGCGCAAAATGGAGAAGAAGAAAATCCCGGACGACATCGAATACAGTGAAATTCATGGCATCGCTACGGAAGCGAAGCAAAAGCTGGCGAAAATACGTCCGGTATCGATTGGTCAGGCATCGCGTATTTCCGGAGTTACACCTGCGGATATTTCCATTCTGCTTGTTTATTTGGAACACTATAACAAAGTCGTTGCTGCAAGAGGATAATCGATGGACGCTATTCAACAAAACTTTATTCGATTTTTAGAAGAGCATAACGTTGCTTTGACTTTCGCGCAGTTGGATCAGTTTGAGCTGTACTACAAAACGCTTGTCGAGTGGAATGAAAAGATGAACTTAACTGCAATTACGGAGAGAGAGCAAGTATATATGAAGCATTTTTACGATTCTCTCTCTCTTTCTTTTTATTTTCCTGTTGGACAAGTTTCCACGATTGCCGATATTGGCTCGGGGGCCGGGTTTCCGAGTATTCCTTTGAAAATAGCTTTTCCACATCTGCAAGTTACTATCGTAGACTCACTGAATAAGCGGATTACTTTTTTGCGGGAACTCGTTACGCTATTAGGACTTGAGCATGCGGAGTGCGTTCACGGCAGGGCGGAGGATGTTGCCAGACTTGCTCCTTATCGCGATCATTTTGATCTTGTGACGGCTCGTGCGGTTGCCAGATTGAGCGTACTGAATGAGTTTTGTCTTCCTTTTGTGAAAAAAGGCGGATCTTTTATAGCAATGAAAGGTTCCGATGTGGAAGAGGAATTTTCCGAAGCGAAATATAGTTTGTCAGAGTTAAAAGGCAAGCTAATCAAGGTTGATCGAATGGAGCTTCCGATAGAGCAATCTGTCCGCCATTTCGTGCAAATCGAGAAAATAGGCGCAACGCCAGCCAAATATCCCCGAAAAGCGGGAGTGCCTTTGAAAAGTCCGCTCGTTAAGGGTTAATATGATGTTCCACGTGAAACATTATTGAAACGTTCATAATTTGATTGGCAGGAACTTCATCATTTGTGGAGAATTAGTAAGTATATGAGATTTCTCGTCAACCTACGTCAGTTTAGCACTACTGCTGCTGGCAGTCATATTACGGGGAAGAGTTGGTGGTAAGTTTTCCTATGAAAGAACAAATATCAAAACTATTTGGCCTTGCGGATCGAACGAATACAGATGAGGTAAAGAATATACCTGTCAATAACATCACGCCTAGCCCGTATCAGCCGAGGACGGTTTTTGATGATGATCGTATAGACGAACTATGTCAAACAATCCGCACGCACGGTGTGATTCAGCCTATTGTTGTCAGGGTAAAAAATAATACGTTCGAACTGATCGCCGGTGAACGGCGCCTCCGTGCTGTGAAAAAGCTGGGTATGGATACAATCCCGGCAATCGTTCGGGATTTCAATGATTCCCAGGCAGCTTCAATTGCTTTAATTGAAAACCTTCAAAGGGAAGGTCTTACCGCCATTGAGGAAGCTGCTGCTTACCAGCAATTAATAGAAATGCATGACTTGACACAAGAGAGTCTCGCACAGCGTCTTGGTAAAAGCCAGTCCACGATTGCAAACAAAATTCGGCTGCTCCATTTAAGCGAACCTGTAAAAGCAGCTTTAATGGAACGGAAAATATCCGAACGTCATGCACGCGCTCTGCTGTCTCTTGATCAGGAAGAAATGCAGGTCAAAGTTCTTGAGGAAATTATTGCTAAAGAGCTGAATGTAAAGCAGACTGAAGCAAAAATTAACTTTCTGAAAGAAGCTGCGAAACTGAAGAAGTCTCGGCGGGTATCTTTTACGAAAGATGTACGGCTGGCCTTAAATACAATTCGTCAATCCGTAGAAATGGTAACGAGTTCCGGCCTCAACATTAATACATCTGAAAAAGATCATGAAGACCATTACGAAATTATAATTAAAATTCCTAAACGATAACGGGAAATTGTGGTGCTTAACTAAACGGCGCAAGCCGTTTTTTTGTTTCTTTTAAAAGATTTTGCCCTATGACTGCGCAGAGTTGGCGTTGCTTTTGCCGAATCTGTTATAATTAATTTTACCCGTTAAATTTTGCTTCATATTGATAAGGTATAAGTTCGGAAGATATGGTAAGATAGAAGTATTCTGTATTTGGCATCTGGAACATAAGCGATAGAGGTGAACAGGTTTTGTCTAAAATAATTGCAATAACGAACCAGAAGGGCGGGGTCGGCAAGACTACGACTTCCGTGAACCTGGGAGCCTCTCTGGCCTCATTGGGCAAGAGAGTGCTGTTGGTTGATATTGATCCGCAGGGAAATACAACAAGTGGAATTGGCATCAATAAAGCGGATGTCGTTAATTGTATATACGATGTGCTTATCAATGATGTTCATCCCAAAGACGCGACGGCTGATACGAATATTGAAAATCTCAAAATCATTCCGGCAACGATTCAGCTTGCGGGTGCGGAAATTGAGCTTGTTCCTACGATCTCCAGAGAAGTAAGGCTTAAGAAGTCTCTCCAACTTGTTAAGCATATGTATGACTACATTCTTATTGATTGTCCTCCTTCGTTAGGTTTGTTAACGATCAATTCCTTAACAGCCGCGGATTCAGTCATTATCCCAATTCAATGTGAATATTATGCGCTTGAGGGTCTTAGCCAGCTTTTGAATACGGTTCGTTTGGTCCAAAAGCATCTGAATACCGGTTTGCAAATAGAAGGCGTTCTATTAACTATGTTTGACGCAAGAACGAATCTTGGCATTCAAGTTATTGAGGAAGTAAAGAAGTATTTTCAGCAAAAAGTGTACCAAACTATTATTCCAAGAAATGTTCGCTTAAGTGAGGCGCCGAGTCACGGGCAATCGATTATCACTTATGATCCTCGTTCCAAAGGAGCGGAAGTATATTTGGAGCTAGCGAAGGAAGTGATCTCTGTATGAGCAAAGGCTTAGGTAAGGGATTAGGTAAAGGTTTGGATGCATTGCTGCCATCATTGCATATCGATGACAACGATAAGGTCATTCAAATTCCTCTCTCCCAACTTCGAGCGAATCCATATCAACCCAGAAAAAATTTCAATGAAGATGGCATAAAGGAATTAGCGGACTCTATTAAAGAACACGGTGTTATCCAACCGATTATCGTTCGTAAGGTTTTAAAAGGTTTTGAGATTATAGCCGGTGAGAGGCGCTATAGAGCTTCACAGATGTGCGGGCTGCCGACCATCCCGGCGGTAGAACGAACTTTTTCCGACCAGCAGGTCATGGAAATTGCGTTGATTGAAAATGTCCAGCGTGAGGATTTGAACGCTTTGGAGATCGCCACTGCGTATCAAGGCATCATTGATCAATTCAATCTTACTCAAGAAGAGCTCTCTGCTAAGGTAGGCAAAAGCCGGTCTCATATTGCAAACTTTTTGCGGCTGCTTCAACTGCCGGAATCAGTCAAACAATATGTTTCACGTGGAACATTATCGATGGGGCATGCAAGAGCGATTGTAGGCGTCAAAGATGACAAGGTGAAAAAAGAACTGGCGGAAACGACAATCAACAAACAGTGGAGCGTTCGTGATTTAGAAGAAGCAATCAAAATGCTCGAAGAACAAGCAGGTCAAGAAAAAGAAAAGAACAAGCAGAAGGTCAAACAAAGAGACCCATACATTCATCAGGCTGAAGACCAGCTTCGCGATTTATACCGGACAACGGTGAAAATCAAGCACCAGCAAGATAAAGGGAAAATCGAGCTTCTGTATTATTCGAAAGATGATCTGAATCGTCTTTTGGAACTGCTTCAAGGCAAAATCTCTTAAAATTAGATAGCATGCCGATGGTTTTCTTTCAAGCAGAAAGAACAAACTAAAGGTATGCTATTATTTGTGAGGTGATTGAAAGATGAAGGAAGTCATCTATTTTGATCAAGCAGCTTCTTCGTGGCCCAAGCCGCCGGCCGTATTAGAAGCGATGACGACATGTATGCACGAGTTCGCGGCAAATCCCGGAAGAGGCAGTCATCGAATGGCTGTGCAGGCAAGCAGGGTTTTGTTTGAAACACGGAGAAATTTGGCGAGGTTGTTCGGCATCAAAAATCCGAATGATATTTCATTTGCCTTGAATACGACTCATGCATTGAATCAGGCGATTAATGGTTTTGTACGCGCAGGGGATCATGTAATCTGCACCAGCATCGAACATAATTCCGTTAGAAGACCGCTTGAACATTTGAAGGAAAAGCTCGGAATTGAACTTACATATTTAAAAAACGATGAAGCAGGGGATTTGCGGCTGGAGCATTTGGAGAATGCGTTCCAATCAAACACTTCGCTTGTAGTCGTCAATCATAGCTCAAATCTGCTCGGCTCGATTATGCCTATTGCAGAGATCGGAGAGATGTGCCGGAAGAGAGGAGTCAGGACGCTCGTAGACGCCGCTCAGAGCGCTGGAGTGCTCCCTATTCATGTGGAGAATATGGGAATCGACATGTTGGCTTTTCCGGGCCATAAAGGGCTTCTGGGGCCCCAGGGAACAGGGGGGTTATACATCCATCCCGAATTGGATATTGAGCCTCTCATGTATGGGGGGACAGGCAGTCAATCGGAATCCATCGGCCAGCCAACGGTTAGACCCGACCGCTATGAAGCAGGTACGCAAAATACGGTCGGAATTGCGGGGCTGAATGAAGGCGTCAAATTTGTACTCTCGGAAACGGTAGAAAAGATACACGAAAAAGAGTGGCGGCAGACTCAGAAATTGATGGAGGGGCTGATGGGAATTAAAGGAGTAACGATTCTGGGACCTGCAATGGGGCAAAATAAAACAGGAATCGTATCCTTTAATGTTCAAGGGGCGGACTCCTCCGAAGTTGCTTTTATACTGGATCAATCATTTCAAATTGCGGTTCGGGCAGGTTATCATTGTTCGCCGTTAGCGCATGAAGCAGCAGGAACATTAGCAACAGGAGCAGTACGGGCGAGTATCGGGTATTTTACAAAGGACGAGGAAGTGGAAGCACTTATCGACGCTGTAAAAGAGATCGGCTCGCAGTACGCATAAGCAGAAAGAGGGATATTTTCGTGGGAGATTTGTTTGGAATTCAAGGTGGACTGTTTTTTGTCATTATCGCCGCATTGCTCATTATTTTATTCGTACTCTTGATCGTATTATGGACGAAATTGTCCGCGCTTAGAAAACAATATCTGCTCATGATGAACGGTTCGAAGGCGGAAAATATGGAAGACCTGCTGGTCGAGCTGCAACATAAATTGAACGATCAAAAGGCCGAATCGACAACGACTTCAGCCAAAGTTGAAGCTATTCTGGAAACATTGAAAACCATGAAATCGAAAGTAGGCATTCATCGGTACAACGCTTTTGCGGAAGGCGGAAGCGATATGAGCTTTACGATCGCCATTTTGAACGAATATCAGGACGGCGTCATCATCACAGGTATTCATAGCCGGGAGCAAACTTATTTGTATGCCAAACCGCTGCAGAGAGGGCAATCCGCCTATACGTTAAGCCCTGAGGAAAAAGAGGCCATTAGTCAAACTTTAAAACAGCAGTAGGAGAAGGCGTGTAAGGCTGAACGCGGCGCAGAGCGGCAGAAAGAGCATCGCCAATGACATTTGCCATATTCATGACCAGGCTAAGGCGTGTGTTCTGCAGCACGAAATATTCCATAAAGCCGCCGACATTAACGATACCGGTAACATGAATATCGCCGACCGGAGGCAGGTCCTTGTTGACTCCTGCGCCCGGTTTAAGCGGTCCGTCAGCAACCTGAATGCATCCGACGCTGGATACTTGCCCGAGGCATGCATCGACTGCTACGATGAAAGGGTTCTGAAACTGTTTGTGAATCCGCTCGACGGTTTCGGACAAATTCATTGCATGCACAGGTTCGTCAATAGTGCCAAATAGATGGAGAGGACGGAGCCCTCTTTTGCTCAGATGGGAACCGACGAGCGGCCCCAAGCAGTCGCCGGTGGAACGGTCCGTTCCGACACAAATAATAACGATAGGCTGATAGGCCGGCAAACCGCTGAAAATCGTTTGAAAATGTTTGGAAAGAAGGGCAGGGGTATCGGCGTCGGTATGCTGGATTTTTATAGGTTCTAGCGCTTTATCTTTTGAACCTTCAAAGCCAAATTGAAACTTCATAGGATCCCTCCAAGTCTTGGACTTATTTTTACTAGTATATGGAGAGATAGTCTAATTTATACGTAGGTAAAGGGGGAATATCCTTGGATGCATCGGTTATGCTGCTTGCCTTTGATTCTACGCAGCAAGCGCTCAGGGCGGAGATGCTGCTAGAGTATGCCGAGATAGAGATAGATATACGGCCGACGCCGAAGGAGGTAACGGCAGGTTGTGCGTTATCTATTGAATTTCCGGGCGAATCTTTGCCGCGAGTCAAAGAAATCATAGTTTCGGAAAAGGTAGAAATACGGGGGATTTATTTTAAAAAGAACGATAAATATGTTACCATGGAATGAAGCTGGGAGGGGCAATAAATGACCTTAACGTCAGGATTCATTCAATGGTTGAGGGATATGGTCAGCAAACCCGAATGGATCGAGAATGCATTTTGGATCGTTGTCAAAATTGTGCTGATCTACATCGCAGCGAGAATCGTCGTCAAAATCGCGGATAAAGCGATCTCGCATATGATGAAGGCGCGGGAGAAATCTCCGCTGAAATTTGACCTCAGAAGGACGACCACAATCGGCAAGCTCATACACAATTTAATTTCCTATACGATTAATTTCATAGCTTTGCTCTTGATACTAGGGCAAGTAGGAGTGAATTTGGGGCCTTTGCTGGCCGGGGCCGGCGTCCTGGGTCTTGCTATCGGGTTCGGCGCGCAAAGTTTGGTGAAGGATGTTATAACGGGATTTTTTATTATTTTTGAAGATCAATTCGGGGTGGGGGATGTTATCCAGATCGACCAGTTCAAAGGAACTGTAGAGGAGATCGGCATCAGAGTCACCCGGCTCAAAAGCTGGACCGGCGAGGTTCATATCATTCCGAACGGGAATATTAAGCAAGTCACGAACTTTTCCATGTACAATTCGTTAGCTGTCGTCGATGTGGCCATTTCCTATGAATCGGATATCGACAGGGCAGTTGAGATTTTGAAAGAAACGGTCCAAAAGATCCATCAACAATCGGAAGATATTGTGAAAGAACCGGAAGTGCTGGGCGTACAAATGATCGCTAATACGGAATTGAAATTGCGTATCATTGCCGAATGCAGGCCGAATACGCATCCGGTAGTAGCCCGATTGATGAATGCGGAAATCAAAAAGCAGCTGGATGCCAATGGAATCGAGATCCCGTATCCGAAGATGGTTACGTATTTAAGATCGGAGAAGGCGGCGGAATAACTATGGAAAAAAAGCAATATCAGCTCGGAGACATCGTGCAGATGAAAAAGCCGCATCCGTGCGGCACGAATGAGATGGAGATTATCCGCATGGGGATGGATATCCGCATTAAATGCGTAGGCTGCAAGCACAGCGTCCTGGTGCCAAGAACGAAGTTCGAAAGCAAGCTGAAAAAGGTGCTGCGATCTGCGGCGGAAGGCGAGACGAAGGACGATTCAAGCAGCTGATAAATTTGTGAAATTTGATTTGAAAAAAGTACTTGCGAGAGCGTGATTTTTTTGTTACAATAAATCCTGTTCTCGCTTTTGTGGAAAGGTACCCAAGAGGCCCAAGGGGGCTGACTCGAAATCAGCTAGGCGTCGCGAGGCGTGCGTGGGTTCGAATCCCACTCTTTCCGTACTGTAAAAAGCTAGGTGTATGAAAGTTTACACCTTCGTTAAACCTTCTACGCAAATCATGCGTAGAAGGTTTTTTTGTTGACGGAGGAGGGAGGGGGATTTTAGGAAGCAATGAACGGCTCTAGCCCGGGAATTAGGCCGTTTTAGAGCTTGATCGACATAACTAGCCATCAACGATCATAAGGCGCTAATTTCGGGCCTTATGTCCATACAATTGCCCTTGGTGTCAGGGACGCTGATATAAGGAAACAGGCTGTCGAGAATTTCTCGACAGCCTGAGATTATTACGTCAATCTATTCCTTTTCAGCACCTTGAGTGCGACCCCTTGACGTTGGAATAATTCGAGCGACTTCCAAATCATGGGGTCAACTAATCGTTAAGCCGTTTTCAGCTTGAATTTACCAATGAGCGTATGTAATTCTTCCGACATTTGAGAGAGCGAGGATGCAGATGCGCTGATTTCTTCCACGGAAGCTAATTGTTCTTGCATAACTGCGGATATGTTTTGCATTTCGGATGACGAAGTTTTCGTTATGCCTGATATGAAGTCTATAGAATGCACCATTTGTTCCGTACTGGCGGACATTTGCTGAGAAGCCGCCGAAACCTCCTGAATCTGTATGGAAACTTCGCCCGTGGAGCTTTGAATTTGCTCAAATGATTTTCCAGCCTCGTTTACTACGTTAATTCCAGTCGCCACTTCTTGCGTACTTACTTCCATGGACTCAGTTGTTTGAATGATTTCTTCTTGGATGGCGGCCACTAACTGAACGATATGCTCCGTAGAATGAGAGGATTGCTCAGCCAGTTTACGCACTTCACTTGCGACAACAGCAAATCCACGTCCATGCTCTCCGGCTCTTGCGGCCTCAATCGCAGCGTTCAAAGCGAGCAAATTGATTTGTGTCGCGATGCCTTTGATTACTCCAACGATTTGTTCAATCTCTTGCGAACGTGTCCCTAGCCCCTTCACGACATTTGAAAGTCCATTGACTGTACGGTTAATCAAGCCCATCTGATGGACGGCTGTTTGGATTGCCTGATCGCCTTCTACTGTCAGTTGAAAAGCTCGAGTTGTAACAGTTGTTACATTTTCTGAGTTAATTGCAATTTGCTGCGCCCCGATAGACATCTGTTTAACTGATATGGCGCTTTCATCCACACTCCGCGCCTGTTTTTCGGAACCGGCAGCCACTTCTTTTACCGAGAAAGCAACCTGCTCGAAAGCTTTGCCGATTTGTTCGGAGTTGGCGGACAATTCCTCGGCGGCAGCGGACACCTCTTCCGCTTTAAAGCTGACTTGGTGAATCAAGGTACGCAGATTTCCTACCATCTGATTAAAAGCGGCAGCCAAATCGCCAATTTCGTCCCGATTTTTCACTCGAATCTCGTCTGTAGTCAAATCGCCTTCCGCTATGCGTTTGGCATCCCTCACAATGGCCAGTATAGGTCTGGAAATCATTCTGCCAAAAACATATGCGATAGTCATTCCCAAAATGATCGCGATTATGCTTACAATCAGGATGGTCTGTTTTCCTGTTGTATAAGCTTGTACAGTTTCGTTCATCGATTTGTCTGACCCGTTCGCATTAAAGTCAATATCTTGTTTTAAAGCATTCAGCATTTGTTGATAGCTGTCAGCCATCTTTAGAGCAAGAGCGCTTGCTTTTTCGTTATCGTTAGCTCTTCCGAGTTTCCAGAGTTCAGGGAGATCGGCAAAGTACATATTTTTATTTTTTAGGTAGCTGTCATAGAAGGCTTGTTCTTCCGGCCCTGATATCATACCACCCGAGGTATAACTTTCTTCGTCTTTCTTTAAGTTATTCATTGACTGGTTGATTTGCTCTTGAATTTGTTCCATTTTCTTACCGTCTGTTTCCACTACCAGCCGCACTGACAGACGATCAATATTTATCAAATTAGCTTGCATGTCGGCAATGGTCTTAACTGATGGCATCCAGCCTGTTTGAACGTATTTCGCTTTGTTTCCCATAGTTGTCATATTGACAATACTTATGGTACCAATAATACACATCAGGATAAGAACCAGTAAAAACCCGCTAAACATTTTTTTACCGATTGTAAATTTCATTAATTATCTTCCTCTCCGAGTTTTTATTCGCCAAATAAATTCGATAAAAAATATGTACATTCCTACAAAATTCGACAAATAATAATTGGGTATAATTCCCAATTTGATAGATATGACGGTACCTGGCGATAATCCCAATATTTCCGCGGTGCAATCCGCAGCCCGATAAGGTCGTAAGAAAGACATACATAGGTTCCACGTGAAACAGAGCAGAAAATGTGACCCGAAATCTGATAGGCGACTCTATAAGGCGTGGGGTGGTTTCGGCAGGCTTCTGTTATTATCCACTTGGAATAAAATGGGCCGCAGATAAGCAAAATAGGGGCATGATCGGTTTAAGGAGGATTGGGAATATGAGGATAGTACTATTCGTCGCATTAGCGGTGCTGCTTGCGGCATCAGGATGTTCGAAAAAGGGAGGGGGAGGCACGCCCAGCCCAGGCGTTACGCCGACCGGCCAGCCTTCCGCGAGCGCTCCCGCTGCCACAGGCGGCACAGCGACAGCAACTCCAAGCGCCGGCGGGGGCACGGCTGCCGGCGGCCAGAACGAGGCGCCGCCACCGGGCATTACGAGAAAACAGTTTGACGCTATCAGCTTAACCAGCATCTATGATGATTTGGCTAAAACGGCGGGCTCCGGCGGCAAACTTGTCAAAGAGGAGAACGACAAGAAAACGTATGAGTTCGCCATAACGGACGAGCCAGGTCATTACGCTCAGGTCATTTACGGCAGCGACGGCAAAATATCCGAGAAAAAAGTATATAAGAAGTAAAATGAAACGCCACCATCCTGCTGTCGCTGCAAGGTAGTGGCGTTTTCGTTAATATTTGCTTTTACGGCGGTAGCCGGTGGCAAGGCGGTCGATGACGTAGCCTATAACTCCCCATGAGACGATCGTAAGCGCGTAGATCAAGAGCATTCCGGCCACGGATATGTCATAAATATTCGAAACGACAGGGGCGAACCACGCCGGTATGCTCAAGGCATAAAAAATCATGTAGACGCTATCGTAGTCATGGAACAAATAATGAACCAGACATAAGGCGGCACCGATGAAAGTAAAAAGCCAGGTATAGAATCTCATGGCGCTATTCTCCTTGCTTATCGCGAGTTTATTGCTTCATATCTTTGCGTTTCCATTTTCGGTTGTGATTGCTTGTCTCGGGAAAAGGATCGCCTTTTTTTAAGGTAACGATTTTCGGATTATTCACGCCCATGTGAAAAGCATTTTCGCCAATTTCGATGTATTGCCCGTCGTTTGGCGCATGGTCTCCCGGGTTGTAATGTGTCCATTCACCCATTGTGCTCACCTCTCTTTTCATATGTCACTCGCACTTAGATTACCCTTGGGAGGTAAAATCATGTGCATTCTGAACTGCCAGCTTCATCCTGAATGAAAAGCTTGTAATAAGTTGGCGAATTTGCTATAGTATTTAGGTGCGAGTTTTGAATAAGAATTCTCGCTCCTTGCTCCAATGAGCTTTTACAGCCGGATTTGGAGCCGCTTAGTCCAAAAGGAGGTGACATACATGCGCAAATATGAAGTGATGTACATCATTCGTACAGACATTGAACAAGAACAAGTTCAAGCTACTGTAGAGAAGTTCCAAGGCATCATCACCAACGGTGGTGGCGAAATTACCAAGCATGACCTGATGGGTAAACGCCGTCTTGCGTATGAGATCAACAAGTTCCGTGACGGGCACTACGTGCTTGTACATTTCAACGCAGAACCTGCAGTTGTAGCGGAACTCGATCGCGTATTTAAGATTACGGACGAAATTATTCGTCACTTAATCGTTAACGACGTAGCCTAAGTTTATGCCAGTATTTTCGTCAGGGGGGATTGACCATGTTGAATCGTGTCATTCTAATCGGCAGGTTGACCAGAGATCCGGAGCTTCGCTATACTCCAGCCGGAGTAGCCGTTACCCAATTTACACTGGCTGTAGACCGCCCTTTCACGAATTCGCAGACGAGAGAGCGGGAAGCCGACTTTATCAATATCGTGACGTGGAGGCAGTTGGCCGAGACGTGCGCGAATTATTTGCGTAAAGGACGCCTTGCAGCAGTGGAGGGCCGTATTCAGATTCGCAACTACGACAACAACGAGGGCAAGAAAGTGTACGTAACCGAGGTTGTTGCCGATAACGTGCGGTTTCTGGAATCCAGCAACGCTGGCGGCGGCAATCGTGAAGAGGGTGCAGCAGGTCCGAATGCAGGCTTTAGTGGCGGCGGCGGTGGTGGCAGCAACCGGTACGGTGGGTCGCGCGAACAGCAGGATCCTTTTATCGATGACGGAAAGCCGATCGACATTTCCGATGATGATTTGCCATTCTAAAGTAGAAAGGACTGAAGACGAATGAGTTTCAAAAGAAACGATGGCGGTGAAGACCGCGGCGATCGCAAATTTGCTCCTCGCGGCAAAGGCGGTAAAGGCAAACGCCGTAAAGTTTGTTACTTCACAGTTAACAAAATCAAGCACATTGACTATAAAGATATCGAGACTCTCAAAAAGTTCATCTCCGAGCGTGGAAAAATTCTTCCTCGCCGTGTAACCGGTACTTCCGCGAAGTATCAACGCGCTTTGACGATCGCGATCAAACGTGCTCGTACAATCGCTTTGCTTCCTTACACAACGGAATAAGCTTACGACAAAAACAGCCGGGAAACCGGCTGTTTTTTTGTACAATGAGGCAGGCTGTGGAGAACGTTCTCCGCAGCCTGTTTTTTGTTCAAGGAATAGCGCCTTTTGGTCGGTTGACTAAAAATCAAAGTTGTCCGGGTCCGGACCCACCCGTGCATTTTGATTCAATCCATCGATGCGGTCCATATCTGCCTGGGCTAACTCGAAATCGAAAACAGCGGAATTTTCGATAATACGATGCTCTTTTGTAGATTTCGGTATGGTTATAACACCATGCTGCAAGTCCCAACGCAAAATGATTTGAGCAACCGATTTTTCATACTTTGCGGCGATCTCCATTAGCACCGGATTGTTTAACAGCCCGCCTTGCATCAGTGGAGACCAAGCCTCCAACTGAATACCTTGCTCCTTGCTGTAGCGGAGCAGCTCCTTTTGAGTCAAAAGAGGGTGATACTCAACCTGGTTCACCGCCGGTTTAATTTCGGCGCCGCTCATCAGGTCTTCAAGGTGATGGATTTGAAAATTGCTTACACCTATGGCTCTGACGCGTCCTTTCCGATACAGGTCCTCCAAGGCTCCCCATGCTTCTTTATATTTGCCTTTTACAGGCCAATGAATAAGGAATAGGTCGAGATAAGCCAAACCAAGCTTCTCCAAACTTGCTTCATAAGCTGCCAAGGTCGATTCGTACCCCAAATCGGCGTTCCATACTTTTGAAGTTACGAAGAGGCTATCTCTGGGGATATTTGTCTCTTGTAAGGCTGCGCGGATTCCTTCCCCGACGCTTCTTTCATTCTCGTAAATGGCGGCGGTATCGATACTGCGATAACCATGCTTGACGGCGGAAGTTACGGCTTGTACCAGTGCGGGCCCTTCGTCGACTTTAAACACGCCAAGGCCGAGCCAGGGCATTTTTACACCGTTGTATAACGTTACTGTATCCTCTAAATGTTTCGCCATAATAAGGAAGCCTCCTGTTCTTAACATGATTTCATTGAGCCGCTTTCGATTGATTGTCCGGGTGTTTCGCTCATGCTTTTCTTTTCCAAAACTCTGGCCCAGCCTGTAAGGAATACGGCTCCCAAAACCATCAATGCTCCTACCCACGTTGTGTGAATCAGTCCCATCGTATCCGTAACTTCACCGCCCAAGAAGGCCCCGATTGCAATACCCGCGTTGAAAGCGGCAATATTGACGGCAGAGGCCACATCTTTCGCCTTCGGCGCAAACCGTTCCGCCAGCAATACCACGTATATTTGCAGACCGGGTACATTCATAAATGCGAACATGCCCATCATGAAAATGGTGATTAAACCGGCAATTTTGAACGGCGCAGTAAACGCCAACAGGAAAAGCACAACGGACTGTATAACAAACATATAAAACAAAGCAGTTACAGGCTTGCTGTTGGCAGCCTTGCCTCCGATTACATTGCCGATGGCAATGGCTATTCCGTACAGAAAAAGGATGATGGCCGCCGTTTTTTCGCTAAAACCGGATACGTCGTGAAGTAGAGGGGATAAATAAGTAAAGACGACAAACGTACCACCATAACCGAGAGCAGTAATGGAGAAAGCGAGCAGCAATCGTCCGTTAGTGACAAGTTTGAGCTGGTCGCGAAGCGGCGTTTGCGTGCCTTTGCGCAAATTGGCAGAAATAAGAACCATGTTGGCTATGAAAGCCAGGATGCCGACTGCAGCAATGGCGATAAAAGCAGCCCGCCAACCCATTTGCTGGCCGATCAAGGTCCCCAAAGGCACTCCGGTAACCGTCGCAACTGTAAGACCGGAGAACATAGTAGATATAGCGCTGGCTCTGCGGTCTTCCGGCACGAGATCGGCTGCGATGGTGGAACCAATCGACATGAATACACCGTGCGCCAACGCCGAGATAACGCGCGCAGCCAGCAGTACAACGATTCCATTCGCAGCCGCGGCAAGGGCATTGCCGGCGATGAAAACAACCATAATCCACAACAGCAATGATTTGCGCGGGACGCCGGCGGTCAAAGACGTTAAAACGGGTGCCCCAAAAGTTACTCCCAAAGCATATAAAGTAACGGTTAACCCGCTTGTTGTAATAGATATGTTCAGGTCCTCAGCAATAAGAGGCAGCAGCCCTACACTGATAAACTCGGTTGTACCAATCGCAAAAGCGCTAACGGCTAACGCCAACAGTGCCAAGGTGCTCCGCTTTTCCTCTAGTACCATTCCTTCCACTCCTACTGGTATTGTAAAATCCGGCCGGTAAATGTTATTATCAATGATTAGGATGAAAATGAATAGTACGTACTTTAAAGTAATATAGGTACCTACAAGTACCTGTAGAACAATTGGAGGCAAAAATCAGTGACAAATAAAAAATTCAACATATCAGTAGAAGCAACACTGGAAGTGATTGGCGGA
Source organism: Paenibacillus sp. sgz302164 (assembly GCF_056120505.1). Classification (NCBI taxonomy): domain Bacteria; kingdom Bacillati; phylum Bacillota; class Bacilli; order Caryophanales; family Paenibacillaceae; genus Paenibacillus; species Paenibacillus sp. sgz302164. Next base: position 31,074 of record NZ_JBVYOL010000009.1, read on the forward strand.
AAATGGAAATGCGTTATTCTATGCCATTTAACTCACGGAAAAAAAAGGACGAGCGATTTGAAACGACTTATGCCCGCGATCACTCAAAAAATGCTGACACAGCAATTGAGAGAACTGGAGGAGGACGGTATCGTGAATCGAATTAGCTACAATCAGGTCCCTCCAAAAGTGGAATATGAGCTCAGCGAATACGGGTGGGGCTTGAAACCGATATTGGATTCTTTATGCGCTTGGGGAGAACAGCATATTATTAAAGAGTACGGAGATAAGTTTACTGTCTTGGAAGATAACGTGTTAAACCACTAGCCAGCGGACATAGCTGCAAAGATAAGGGCAATATGATTTAAGGCGATCTCATCAAGAAAATCGATTGCCATGCCAAATTCTTCTCTCTTAGGCATCGCCAAATCTCTTTATAGAGATATACTTCCAATAGATTCACATCCTCTATCTGCTTATCCCCGTATGATCAATTTACGACCTTTTTTCTATCAATTAGAGACGTTTTTCTTGAGGGTCATACTCTTTTATAATTATGAGATTGAATGGAACATTGGTGTTGAGTAGCATCTCGGTCACGAGGTGCTTTCTTGGCTTTGGAATCAATCGACAATAACATTTCCCCTCGCAATCATTTACAATAACAAGAGAAGGAGGGGGCATAATGAAAATGAAGAGTATACACAGCCGCCTATTATTATTGCTTGTGGCATTTATCATTGTCCCCTACTTTATTTCAGTCATTCTAATTTATTGGCAAACCAAAGCGAATGTCGAAAAGTTGGAATTGAATAACAGCAGGGTGCAATTGCAAAAAACGAGCGAAGATTTGATGAATTATGTTCAAGATATGGTCGATCTACCTTTAATTTTATATAGGAATCCCGATTTGTTCCGAGTGTTTGAAAGAGGTTTCGAGGATTCGATTTATTCCAATCAGTTTGAAATTGACAAGGGCATGAAGACGTTCTACCTGATGCGCAAAGAAATCCGTCAGGTGCGCGTGTATATCGCCAAGGGTGGAGATTCCTTTACGGTATACGATGCCATGGTAAGCGTTCGTAAGCAGATGCCGGAGATCATCGAAAAGCCTTTCATTCAAGCACTTTTAAATTCGAAGAACACTTATTTGATTGAACGGCCTCATCAAATCGAAAATTATAATCGAGTCCCCAATATACCGCAATCGGACAAAACCATGGTGCTTACCTTTCATCATAAGATCGTGGATGTGTTGGATAATCGCTTCCTTGGTCTGGTCACGGTGGATATCGATTTGGAACAGATTTCCCGAATTTGCAATCGCTTTATTCGAGAAGGAAATGAGTCCATAATGCTTACGGATGCGGAAGGTAATGTTGTTTACTCCTCCAACTCTGAGTGGATAGGGAAACCGCTTGCTTCTATTCAGAATTTAGAAGATGGTAAAAAGACAGGCGACATTCAATTCTCGGAAAAGCTCTCGGGGATATTGGATGGATGGAGCTTGGTCAAGACTTCGACCAGCGACTATTTGTTCAGCGGAGTTCGAAAAACCGCCTATATCAACATTGTTGTGGGTATTGGCGTCGTCATTCTCGGCTTACTCATGATCAATATCATTTCGTACAAGGTGACACGTCCGATAACGCTGCTTAGCCGCAAAGTACGGAAAATAGAAGGCGAGCATCTGCATATTCAATTTGATGATACGAGAGAAGATGAGATCGGACATCTGGAGAAGCATATTAAGGATATGATGAGCCGAATCAATCTTCATATCGAACGGGAATATCGCTTGGAACTTGAGAATAGAACGAATCAATTTCGTGCGCTCAAATCCCAAATCAATCCTCATTTTTTGAATAATGCCTTGCAGTCCGTTGGAGCGGTTGCTGTTCGTTCCGGCTCTCCGGAAGTGTACAAGCTTATCACCTCTTTGTCAAAAATGATGAGATACACGATCCGTCCGGATAATTGGGCAACCATACGCAGTGAAGTTGATTATGTAAATGCGTATTTAAATCTTCAGAAGGAACGCTTCCGTACAACGTTTAATTGCAACATCGATATAGAGGAGTCGGTCATGGATGTTTCGGTTCCTGCTATGATCCTGCAGCCATTGGTGGAAAACTATTTTAAGCATTGCTTTGAGGAAGGTTGGCACGAAACAACACTCGGCATCCGCGGCAGAGCGGACGGAGATCAAATGGTCATTGAGGTCGAGAACGATGGTCCCGGCTTATCAGTGGATGGGCTGGAAGCGCTTAGATGCAAAATTGTTCATTCGGACTATGAAAGCCGATCTTCCCATGATCATATCGGTTTGAAAAACATACATGAACGGCTAGTTCTCAATTACGGATTTGATGCAGGTCTCGAAATATATTCGGAGGGCGCCCGCGGCTTTAAAGTACGTTTGGTCATTCCCCGAAAAACCAAGGAGGAAGAAGAAATTGAACATCTTGCTCGTGGATGATGAAGCTAACGTTCGGGACATTATTCGCTATTTCGGGAGATGGGAAGAGCTCGGTATTAGGGATATAAGCGAAGCTGCTAACGGAGAAGAAGCAAAAGCATTAATCGCTCAACTGCCGCCAGAGATTTTAATTACCGACATTAAAATGCCGAAGGTTGACGGCATCAAGTTGTTGGAATGGTTGACTGAAATCGAATATTTGGGGAAAGTCATTATTCTCACTGGTCATGATGACTATGTTTACATGCGGAAAGCGATCCATTATGGCACATACGATTATCTAATGAAACCGGTTGAACCCGAAGCACTCAACACTGTTCTGGCGGGTGCGATCCAGGCTTGGAAAAACGAAAGTGAGATACGGGGTGACAAAGCGTCAGGGATCTACGATGAGGTAAAAAGAGAACGCTTAAACCGTAATTTTACCTCTGCATGCGAAGGCCAGCCTTTTGACCGGGACGAACTTGAGGCCAGCATTCCACAAGCGGAAGCTTATGATTTGACCTTATTGTATTTTTACCAGGCCCATCACCCGGACCGTTACATTAAGCTTCTATCGGATAATTTGATGGAACGCGGGTGGGGCAACGTCTTCTCCGTTCCGTCTGATCGCCATATCAGCGTAATGATTAGCACAAGAGGAAAACTCCAAGAAATCGAAAAATTAATAACGAATCTCTTTGACATTCCTGTACGTCTTGCCAGCGGATATGGGTTTAGTCAGCTGGAGGACTTGGCCTATTCGTTTGAAGAGGCAAAAAGAGCTTTTCAGTTCAATGATTTTAGAACGATACATCAGCTAAGCGAATCTGACGACAGCAGAAGAATGCAGGATATGATCGCTTATGTGAACAATCATTTCACCGAGGAAGTAGGACTTGACGTTCTGGCCCGGCGCTTTTTTCTTAGCCGCGAGCACATTTCCCGTCGGTTCAAGCAAGAAAGGGGAATGACTCTTTCTGATTATCTGATCCATTTAAGAGTGGAACAGGCGAAAAAATGGCTTTGCGAGACGGATGAGAACATGTTCTCCATTTCTACCAAGCTGGGTTATCAAGATCAAAAATACTTCTCGAAACTATTTAAGCGCATGGTAGGAGTAACTCCGATGGAGTATCGGAAGGGAGGATATAAGGCATGATCCGAAAGGGGCATGTTGTAATGTTATTGTTGGTAACCTTGCTATCCATTATGCTTACTTCTTGCATTAGTAGGAAAGATCCCTATGAAGATATTGAAGGAAGCAAATTACAAACATCCGGGAGAGATAAAGACATTGAACTCGAGATATTGAACCCCAAAGTGGAAATATCCTCTCAGTTGGAGCAAATGGTAAAAGAATTCATGAAGGAAAATCCGCATGTTCGAATGAAATTGCGAACGGTTGGAGGAGGGTCGGATGATCGAGCTGACCTGCGAGCCAGTTTTGCAGCCGGCAAAGGCCCTGACATTTTTGCTAACGGAGGTTATAGCGAGGCAAGGCTTTATAGAGCATATTTGGAGGATTTATCCGACCAACCCTGGGTTCAGAGTGCTAAGGCAGGCACATTGATGCCAATAACGATAGATGGTAAAATTTTCGGCATGCCCTTTAACATCGAAGGATACGGGTTCATATACAACAAGGGTTTATTTGCAAAAGCAGGGATCGAGAGATTGCCGAAGACCCTGTCCGAATTAACGGAAACGGTAAAAAAACTAAATTCAGCCGGGATCAAGCCGTTTGCTAATGCTTATGCGGAGAGATGGGTATTGGGTGTTCACCTGCTTAATATTGCATTCGCTCATCAGAAAGATCCTGATGCTTTTATTCAATCGCTGTATCAGAGTTCGCAAAGTATTGAGGGGAATCCGGTATTCCTCGATTTAATAAAACTGTTGGACTTAACTATTAAATATGGAGACGATAAACCACTGACAATCGACTACAATACGCAAATAACTGAATTCGCACAGGGGAAAGCTGCGATGATCCAACAGGGGAACTGGATTCAACCGATATTGGATCAAATCACGCCCGAGATGAATGTCGGCATCCTTCCCATCCCGATTAATGATGATCCGGGTAATGACGTTCTTGCAATTTCTGTTCCGAATTATTGGGTCATTAACAAGCAAAGTTCCAACGAAAAGAAAGAAGCGGCTAAAAGATTTTTAAACTGGATGGTCTCATCCGATACCGGAAAATATTACTTTGCCAAGCTTAAATTTATCCCGGCATTCGAAAATATCCCTTCCAATAACTTAGGACCACTGGCGGATGATATTCTTACTTATATGGGTAAAAATAGAACGTTAACATGGAATTGGTTTAAGTATCCGGCCGGCACTCAGGATGAATTCGGAGTTGCCATGCAAGCTTATGTCGGCAAGCAGCTGACTAAGGATCAATTGTTGCAAGAATTTCAAAAATCCTGGGTGAAGGCGATGAGGAAATAATCAAAAGTGCTCTGACCGTAGCATTCGGTCAGAGTTTTTTTATCAAGTTACGACTATTTTTCCGATCAATCCACGACGTTTTCTGAAATTAGGTCCCCTCCTATAATGAAGAAGCAGGGGATGTGAGCGCTCTCAACTCAAAGTGAAAGCATTTACACGCCGTTGCTGGCGCCAGAATTAGTCAAGTACAACAAACAACTTGGAGGGGTTTAGATTGAGAAAAACGTTAGTGTCTAGTCTTGCGGTATTACTTGCTGTCACGCTTGCGGCTTGCGGAGGAACAAAAACCAATCATTCTGCAACTGATTCACCGGCCGCGACGAAGAACAATACCACATCCGATTCAAAAGAAGAAAAAGTGACGGTCATCATGACGAACGGCAAGGGTGAAATCGCTTCTCAATGGGAGCAAGCGGCGAAAGACTTCATGGCAGCGAATCCGAACATAACTGTCAAAGCTTACTCGCAAGCAGTAGGTGACTCGCTCAGTGTGTTGGATAAACTGACGACGTCAGGCGAAGTCGTAACGATCGCTATGATGGGGCCTGACCAATTACTGGGCAAACACAAGGACTTTGGCATCGATCTGACGAACGAGAAATGGAGCGGGGAAACAAGCTATGGAATTAAAGACGAAAGTGGAAAAGTGGTTGGCTTTCCGTTCGCTATCGAAGGATTCGGTCTCGTCTATAACAAGAAAGTTGTTGAGAAAGCAGTAGGCGGTTCTTTCGATCCGTTCTCCATCAACACGCGGGACAAATTGAAGGACCTGTTGGATAAGATTAAAGCTTCCGGGGTCAAATACCCGGTAGCTTATCAAACGGAAGCCTGGTCTGTCGGTAATCACTACAGCTCCCAATTCCTGAACCAGGCAGCCGATCCGAACTCCGTCGTAGCACAATTGAAAGAGGGGAAGCTGGATCTGGCAAGCAATGCGGTTTGGAACGGTTATTACGACACGATGGATTTATTGATATCGAAAGAGTACAACAAATACGGAGATCGCCCTTTGGACAAGGTCTATGATGACTCGCATTTATCGGTAGGGAAAGGCGAGGCAGCCATCCTGTTCAATGGAAACTGGGCATTCGATTCGTTGAAGGCAACTGCCGGAGATTCTTTTGGATTCCTGCCGGTTCCAGTCGACAACAATCCTGACAATCCGTTAAACAATAAAATCCAAGCCGGCCCGACTCAAAGCCTGGTCATCAATAAAAAAGCGACTCCGGCCCAGCAGGAAGCGGCCAAAAAGTTTCTGAACTGGATCGTATACGATAAAGCAGGGCAAGACTTCGTGGTAAACAAATCTCAGATTATTTCCGCCTTCAAGAACAACCCGAATAAGGTGACCAATCCGCTTGGCTCGGCAATTGCGGATGCAATCAGACAAGGCAAAACATTGTCGTTCACCAACAACTATATCAACGGGGATGACTACTCCAAACTTATTGGACCGGAAGTTCAAAAGTATATCGTCAAAAAAGAAAGCCGCGCAGATCTTGTTAAGTTTATTCAAAACTACTACACAAGCAAGAAATAATCGAACACTTGAATGTTGATCAAATGGGTGAGGATCACGCTCACCCATTTGATCGTTAATTACATTTTGGGATGTGAAGAGAGCTTATGATGAAAGAAAAAAGTGCAATCAAACGATTCGGCAACCAGATATTTTTCACAGGCCCCACGATGATTGCGTTTTCCATTGCGTTATTGATTCCATTCGCTTATGGATTTTACCTCACCTTGATGCACATGGCGACTCCGGTAAGTCCTATGCAGTTTTCCGGAATCGATAATTACGTATTAGCCTTCAAAGATTCCCGGTTCTGGGCATCGCTGTGGCTCACTCTTAAGTTCGTAGCGGCAACGATCGTTTTTGTCAATGTGGCTGGGTTTGCTCTTGCCTATCTGGTTACTTCCGGAGTAAGAGGCCAAAATTTCTTTAGAACTTCGATCTTCACGCCGAACCTGATCGGAGGGTTGGTATTAGGGTACATCTGGAAATTCATCTTTGTTCAGTCGTTACCTATTATTGGGGAAAAATGGGGTATCGGGTTATTGCATTCAGGCTGGCTAGGCGATGAACATTTGGCTTTCTGGGCATTGGTTATTGTAACCATCTGGCAATCGGCCGGATACATGATGATAATTTTTATTGCAGGGTTAATCAGCGTACCGAAAGATATTATTGAAGCGTCCACGATAGATGGCGCTAATGCTTGGCAGCGATTAGTGAAAATGACTTTGCCGATGATGGTCCCTTCCTTCGTTGTTACTGTATTCCTGACATTGAAAAGCGCCTTTATGGTTTACGATATCAACTTCTCTTTAACGGAAGGCGGGCCTTTCAACAGCACGATGATGGTTTCCATGCAGGTCGTGCAAAAAGCGTTTATGGAAACTAATTACGGAGTTGGACAAGCGGAAGCGATTATTCTCTTTGTTGTTGTAACCGTTGTGACAGGGTTGCAGGTTTATTTCAGCAAGAAAATGGAGGTTGAGGCATAATGAACACTCGCAGAATCACTTCCATAACCTTGACTTATTTATTTCTGATCATAGCGTTTGTAGCCTTTGTTTTCCCCTTTTTTCTCGTTATCGTGAATTCGTTCAAAAATAATGGAGAGATTCTGGAAAATCCTTTTTCCTTACCGAATAGCTTGAATTTTGCTCATTTTGGCGAAGTCATCGAGAAAATGAATTTCCTGGTCTCATTTAAAAACACTTTATGGATTACAGCAGCAAGCGTTATTTTTATATTAATATTTTCAGCGATGGCGGCTTATTACATGGTGAGAAATGCTTCTAAATTCAATCAAACTTTGTTTGCGATAATGGTTGCTTCTATGATCATTCCGTTCCAATCCATCATGATTCCGCTGATGTATATCTATGGGGCCAAATTGAAGCTGATCCAAATGGCGCCGACAACCTTATTGATCATTTTGTACATCGGATTTGGTAGCGCGTTATCGGTATTCATTTATCATGGATTTATGAAGTCGATTCCCCTCGAATTGGAAGAAGCTTCATTCATCGACGGCTGCTCCCGCAGAAAAACGTTCTTCAAAGTCGTCCTGCCCATGCTCGCTCCGACTTCCATGACCATTGCCATATTGAATGTTTTATGGATCTGGAATGATTATTTGCTGCCGTCTCTCATTTTAACGGATGAAGAGCATTTTACGATGCCAGTCAAAATGAAGGTCTTTAACGGAACTTACATGAACAACTGGGAACTTCTGATTCCCGCAGTCCTGCTCACTATCTTGCCCATTCTGATTGCTTATTTGTTCGGACAACGGTATATCATCAAGGGAGTTATGCAAGGAGCGATCAAATAATATGATACATCCAACAAAGGTCGAAAAAGCAACTCGATCGAACAAGGAAGGGAAAGGACAGGAACCAATCAGGATACCAATCTAAAGCAGGTACAATGTCTGGCTATCAGCATAGATAGCATTACGTTTTATAAATGGTCGTTCAATCCGGTGATCGACAAGGCGCCTTGACTTTTATACTCTGCAGACGATGGAAGACGGTCACGGTATAGTCGGAGTTTTAATTTGATAAAAGGGAGCGATTGGAATGAAAGTAAACAAAGCCAATGCGGACCACTACATCTGGGGAGAAGCTTGCGATGGATGGTTCCTGGAGCAGGGTGCGGAACGCACCATTATTCAGGAGCGGATGCCGGCAGGAACAAGCGAAAAGAAGCATGTGCATCACAAGGCTAAACAATTCTTTTTCATGCTCAGTGGCGAAGCGGTGATGTGGATAGATGGGCAGGAGATAAAGCTGCAGAAGCATGACGGCTGCACGATAAACCCCGGTACGCCGCATCAAATCCGAAATGATTCACATGTGGATAACGAATTTATTGTGATATCCACACCTTCAACCAAAGGCGATCGTATGGAACTGTAGAGGTTTCTGGTTTCATCTCCAGAAGTTCCTATAAGGGTTGACTAAACCGGGCGTGGAATGCAGCAAGATAAATAGCTCTCTTAAAAGCTCGAGAAATCGGGCTTTTTTCGTTTCCACGTATTGACAGGGAAATTGAATGATATATAATAACGATTAGATATTAACAAAAAGATAATAACACATTGGAGATAACAGGTTGTAAGGATGACAGGCATCGTCCCTCAAAGCTTTATCGCTTTAACCCTAGTTGGGAGAACAATTAACTAAGTGAGGGTGGATTGAACATGGAAAAATTATACCGGACAGACAATAATAGAGAAATTAGATCGCAAATCGCCAAAGCAACGTTAGACATATTAGATAAAGGCTTCTATCTTGACGCAGATGAGAACAAAATCTCAATCAAACAAGAAGTAGAGGCAGCCATTCGAAACTCGAAGCTATATTCGCCTGACGGATTGCAGGAAATTAGGCAAGGGGCGGCATTAAGAATAGAACATGAACGGAGAGCACTTCCAAAGATCGAAGTGACGGATGAATCCACTTTAGCCGCCGCGAAGAGACTCGTGCAGATGGAAGGAATGCAAAACACGTTGTGTCTTAATTTTGCTTCCGCGAAGAACCCTGGCGGGGGGTTCCTCGGAGGTAGTCAAGCTCAGGAAGAAAGTCTGGCGCGATCCTCCGCATTGTACCCCTGCATCTCACAAATGGATGAGATGTACAGCTATAACCGGAATCTGAAAACGTGTCTCTATTCGGATTATATGGTTTATTCCCCTAATGTTCCCGTATTCCGAAACGACGATGGAAAACTGCTGAGTAGCCCTTATCTTGTTTCTATGATTACAGCACCGGCAGTTAATGCTGGAGTTGTGCGGGAGCGGGAACCGCAGCAAGTGAAAATGATCGAACCCATCATGCTGGAGAGAATACGGTATATCCTTTCTGTGGCGGCCAACCATAGAGAGAAAGCACTAATCCTAGGAGCTTTCGGATGCGGCGTTTTTAAAAATAACCCTAGCGATGTTGCCGGAATGTTTAAGCATGTACTGGTCGATGAAGGTTATGGGACATTATTTGATCATATTGTTTTTGCGGTTTTGGATAAGTCCAATGAAAAGAGAACCTTTAACCTATTCAAGAGAGAGATTTTATGAATTTGATTCGTAATAATTTGATTCTTGGAACAATCGGGGGTTGTTCCAGATCGGTTGCCGCAGCGATAGGTCACGTACTTCAGCTTGCTCCTGCAGTTGAACAATTGCGCGATTAACGCCGGAACGCCGCATCAAATCCGAAATGATTCACATGTGGATAACGAATTTATTGTTATATCCACACCTTTAACCAAAGGCGATCGTATGGAACTGTAGAGGTTTTCGTTTTGAAAACACGATCTTTTCGGAGGTGGGGGATATGACAGTTGTCAAAATCGATGTAAGACTTAGTTCCTAAACGAGCCGCTGGAAGAATTCCCAGACGTTGGAACAGGACATCGGAGAAGCGATTACATATATTGGAGAAGCGCATCTCTATAAACGTATAGAAAACTTGCAGAATCAGATTGTTGATAGAGCAACGGGTAGAGGAACTGGAGAGGGCGCACCCCAACCGCACCTCCTTTGCACGGGTTGGGGAGCTGAAGCGGGGGCGCAAGGCAGACTAATAGGGGAAAACCTGCGAAAGTGCAGGTTTTTTCCCTGGAAATGGTTCATTTTGATGAAAAGCCTGCGATAGTGCAGGAATTTTTGATGATAATGAACCTGAGCTCATGTTCGTGGCGAAAAGCCTGTACAATTGCAGGAATTTTTCGTTGCTAGCACATTAACGAGCAAAAAGATGTATTTTTGCAGGTTTTTTCGAGCAACCAGGCAGATTGTGCGACTAAGTCTGGTGCGTGGGTTTCTGGGCAGGCTTCGGAGAACGTTCCGCAGCCTGCTTTTGCAAAGAATAGCGCGTTTTTTTGGTCGCGATTGACTGCAAATCAAAGTGTCGGGCCCGGACGCCGCCCGTGTCCATATCGCTAAGCCGCACCATGCGCTGATATCCCGGAGCGCGGTGCGGCTTTTATGCCGTGCGCCGCTTTCGTTCCCTGCGCAGCAGGTAGATGAAGTAAGGGGTGCCGATGATCGCGGTCATGATGCCTACGGGAACTTCCTGCGGGATGATGATTATCCGGCCGAGACAATCGCCCAGCAGCATGAGATCCGCCCCGATCGCCGCGGCGAGCGGAAGGAGCCATTGATTGCGGCTTCCGACGAGGCTCCGTGCCATATGCGGAGCGAGGAGGCCGACGAACCCGATGGCTCCGACCGCCGACACGGAGACGCCGGCCAGCGTCACCGCGAGCAAGATCAGCCCAAAGCGCTCGCGCACTATTCGCAAGCCGAGAGAGGCGCCGATCTCGTCGCCGAGTTGGAACACGTTCAGCTTGGCGAAGTTTCCCCAAGCAAGAGCAAGCAGTACCGCCGCAGCCGGCAGAAGGTACTGCACCTGACCCCACCCGCGGCTCCACAAGCTGCCCGACAGCCACAGCAGCGCCATGTTGACGTTGGTCGGATTCGTCACGATCAAATATTGCGTGCCCGCCTGAAACAGAGCGCCGATGGCAACGCCGTCAGGGCAAGGGCGGACGCCGACAGCGACAGCCTGCGGCTCAATGCCAGCAGCGCGAAGAAGGTGGCGACAGCCCCGGCAAACGCGGCAAGCGGAAGCACGTACACGGGCGACTTCGGGAACAGGAAGATGACGGCCGCCGCAGCGAATCCGGCTCCCTTCGTAATGCCGATAACATCGGGGCTGGCCAGCGGATTGCGGATCAGGCTTTGCAGGATGGCCCCGGCCACGGCGAGTCCGAAGCCTGCCAAAATGCCGACGATCACCCTGGGCAGTCGAATCTCGTGAACGATGAAATAGGACGGGCTGGAGCTGTCCAGCAGGCCGCTTCCCACATCGCGCAATGGTACGGGGACAGCTCCGACGCTGATGGAGATCAGGGCCAGACCGAGCATCGCCAGGCAAGCCAGGAGGAGGATGACAGCTTTTTTCACTTCCTGGCACCCCCTTGCCGGCGGGACAAATAAATAAAGAACGGCGCGCCAATCGCCGATGTCACAATGCCTACGGGCGATCATGGCGGTTGCAGTCCTTTCTTCAGCCGTAAAGCCCGGTCTCTTCATGCGGCGCAGTGATTACTTGCTATGAAACACTTTGGCATGCAGCACATCCAGAGCACGCTCGATTTCGTTCAGCTCTTCTTCGGAATAATCCTTAATCCGCTGCCAAAAACGGGCTTCTATCCGTTGAAAAGCTTGGCCCATCAGGGCCTCGCCTTCTTCGGAAAGGCGGATATATTGCTTGCGCCGGTCTTCGGCATCGGCAAATTTTTCGCACAGATGCTTTTCGCTCAATTTTTTCAGCTCGCGGCTCGTATTCGGCATGGACATTTGCATGCAATCGCTGATTTGACTGAGCGTAACGGGCTGGCTGACCGCTATATATTCGAGAATACTATACTGAACGGGGGTAATGGCGTCGGATTTAACATCTTTTGTCATCTCATATGTCACTTGATGAACGGCTGTCGTAAAAGCTACGAATTTATGAAAAAAAGCTTTTTGGTCCACAGGGATCACCTCTTACTTGACACGATAACAAAATAATTATCAAAAAACAATTATCATTTGACAACTAAAAAACAAGTATGCTACGATTTACTTATCAAATGATAACTAAAGAGGTGGTTCGATGAAAACGCTCGTTATTTATACGCATCCTAATCATCAAAGCCTGAACTATGCATTTTTGCAAAAAGTCATTCAGGGGAGCAGCGAGAATCCTAATATAGAAGAAGTAAAAGTGCTGGATTTATATGAGGAGGGATTTAACCCGGTGCTTGTTTTCAACGAGCACAAACGCAGAAGGGATATGCACGCCGACCCCAATCTGGCCAAGTACCGGGAACAAATCATTTGGGCCGACAAAATTGTATTTGTGTATCCGATCTGGTGGGGGCGGCCTCCCGCGATGCTGCTCGGGTACATCGATCAAATGTTCGCTTCGGGCTTCGCCTACAAAGAGAAGGGCGGGCTTTTGCCGGAGGGGCTTTTGAAAGGGAAGTCGGTCGTGTGCATTTCCACGATGCAAGGGCCCGCCCATTATCCGTTGTTCTGGTTAAATAACGCTCACAAAGTATTAATGAAGAAGGCTCTGTTTCAATACGTGGGTATGAAGAACGTGAAGTTTTTCGAGTTTGGAAGTATGGAAAGTCCGAAAGGAAAGCATGCTGAGAAATTAAATAAAATTTATCGCTATTTCAAGGCGGTAGCCAGATAAAAGAAGCCTGCGAATGTTCTCCGCGCGGTTTTGACAAAACCGCCATTGATGCGAATCGTTTGCCCGGTCATCGACCGGGCTTTTCCGTCGTTGACTGCGGCTCATAGTCCGCTTTTTAGTTAGAAATTCATCAGCCGGGGGCGAATGTGGTAGGATATGAAGGAGAAGAATGTTCCGAGGGGAGAGAGCTCCGACCCGCTGTGACCGGATGGTCCGGGGGATTTTCTGTACTTGCCGCAATTTGTGATATAATGGAGTACATCATAGAAAAAATGTAAAAGCATCGGCAAGAGGGTCACCAGCTTGAAGATTGGTATGGGGACATCTCATCCTTGGAAGAACATTTACGTAAGAGGTGATCCCGGTTGGGAAAGCGAAGTTGGCAGGGTCTGCTATGGAGTGCGGTAACAGTCCTGTTCCTGTTGTCATTAATGACTCCTTTTATTATTTTTACGATTAGTTTTCTTATGATTCCCGTCGTGATGCTGTACGTGAAATTAAGCACCAGGCAGTTCGTTCTCGCGTATGCGGCAAGTTTGCTCGTCGTGTATTTGCTATCCGGCTGGCATGGGCTGTTTCTCATATCGGTATCCCTGTTCTTCCTGCCGCCGGTCCTAGTCATGGGCAGCTTGTACAAGCGCAAAGCGGCGGCGCGAACGGTGCTGACGGCGGGGACGGTCACGCTGCTGGCCGAAGGGCTTTTGAGCCTGGTCATCACTTACGCCTTCGGGATGAATCCCATTGCCAAGTTCAAGCAAATGATGGCCGAATATGTGACTACCATGCCGCCGGCTTTCCGGGGAATGCTCCCCAAAGACCAGGATTGGTACGTCAATCTGATGGTTCAGGTGATCCCGCTTGATTTGATTTTGTTTGCTTTGTTTTATGCATTTTTGACGCACGGTTTGAGCCGGCTGCTGCTGAACAAAACGGGAGAGGCGATTCCGGGGCTGCGCCCGCTGCGGGAGAGAATGCTGCCGAGATCGTTCGTATGGATCTACCTGCTTGCTTTTGTGATGGATTTGTTCGTGAGTCCGACTTCGAACTCGCTTATCGCCACGTTGCTGATGAATTTGCTGCCGCTTCTCGTGCTGGCGTTCGCCCTGCAGGCGCTGGGTTTTTTATTTTTCATCGCGCACGTAAAAAAATGGAGGTTTTTCACGCCGATCGCGGTCATTGTGCTGGTTTGTTTCATGTCTCCGCTTTTATTTGTATATAGCTTATTAGGGGTATTTGATGTTGCGTTTCCAATCCGAGAACAGTTTAAGAAAAATTTATAGGATTAGGAGATAGGACGAATGCCGAAATTCCTTTTAAAGCGGTGGCATGGTCTTCACATCGTATGGATTTTCGTTCTGCTGCTGGTGCTGACTACGATCGTATTTGCGTATCAGTGGATGCTGGGCGTCGTTTCGTTCATCGTCTGCGGCGTGCTGGCTTACTTTACGCTGCAAGCGGAAACGGCGTTTCGCAGAGACTTGAACGCTTATGTCGGAACGATTACGTACCGGGTGAAGAAAGCCGGCAACGAAGTCATGGGCGGCCTTCCGATAGGCGTCATTTTATATAATGAAGACAAGCGCATCGAATGGCACAATTCTTTTGTGGCGAAAATGCTGGACCAGGAATCCGTTATCGGAGAGTCGATATTCGAGCTGTTCCCGGATTTGAAGAACAGGAAGGACAAAAGCGACAGGATCGAACTGACGGTAGGGAAGAACGTTTATCAAGTGCTGATTCGTCCGGAGGAGCGGCTGCTCTTTTGGCGCGAAATTACCGAACATGCCAACCTTGTCAAAAAATACGAGGACGAGAAAATCGCCATCGGGATCGTCATGCTGGACAATCTGGATGAAGCGACGCAAGGCATGGACGACCAGACGCGAAGCATCATGCTTGCCAAGGTCACCGGCGAAATTACGGAATGGGCGCAAAAAAGCAGCCTGTATCTGCGTCGTACCGCCTCCGACCGTTTTCTGATTCTTATGGATCAAAGAGGGCTGCGCAATCTGGAGCAGACGCGTTTTGAGATTTTGGACGATGTTCGGGATTTGACTATCGAGAACAAGCTGCCGCTTACGCTGAGCATGGGGATTGCCTCCGGCGCGGAGCACTTGATCGAACTCGGCCAAATGGCGCAGATGAGCCTGGACATGTCGCTCGGCCGCGGCGGAGATCAGGTTACGGTCAAAATGGGACAGCGCCTGTCCTTCTACGGTGGCCGGACGAACGCCGTCGAGAAGCGGACCCGCGTGCGGGCTAGGGTCATTTCCCATGCGCTTCGCGATTTGATGAAAGAAAGCGATAAAGTGATTATTATGGGGCACCGCTTTCCCGACATGGATTCGATCGGCGCGGCCGTAGGGGTGCTCAAGGCGGTTCAGGTTATCGGCAAGGAAGGCTATATCGTGCTGGAAGGCAACAATCCGTCGATCCAACGGCTGATGGAAACGATCTCCGCGGACGAGCGTCTGAACCGCTGGTTCATTACGCCGGAGCAGGCGATGCAGATCACGACGCATCGCACGCTGGCCGTAGTGGTGGACACGCACAAGGCATCGATGGTTGCCGAGCCGAAGCTGCTGCAGCTGACCCACAGGGTCGTGGTCGTCGATCACCACCGCCGCAGCGAGGAGTTCATTCAAGATGCGACGCTCGTGTATATGGAGCCGTACGCTTCCTCCACCTGCGAGCTGGTGACGGAGCTGCTGCAATACATTCACGACAAACTGACGATGGAAGTGCTTGAGGCTACCGTACTGCTGGCGGGGATCGTCGTCGATACGAAAAGCTTCAGCCTGCGCACCGGGGCGAGAACGTTCGAGGCGGCTTCGTATTTGCGCCGGAATGGAGCCGATTCCGGCCTGATTCAACAGCTGCTCAAGGAAGACCTCGATTCGTACATCGATAAAGCGGAGATCATCAAGCATACGGAAATTATTTACGAGCATATCGCTTTGGCGATCGCCGAGCCCAAACGTAAATATTCTCAGTTGATGATTGCGCAGGTTGCTGATACATTGTTGAATATGACGAATATTATGGCTTCCTTCGTTATCAGCGAGCGGCCGGACGGTCTCATCGGCATCAGCGCGCGGTCGCTGGGCCAGATGAACGTCCAGGTCGTGATGGAGCGGCTCGGCGGGGGCGGGCATTTGACGAATGCCGCGACCCAGATCGAGTGCACCTTGGAGGAAGCGACGAAACGGCTCAAGCAAGTACTTCATGATATGGAAGAAGAGGAGGGACTTTTCGAATGAAGGTCGTATTGTTGAAAGACGTGAAAGGTCAAGGAAAAAAAGGTGAGATCAAGGAAGTTTCGGAAGGATACGCAAATAACTTCTTGATTGCCCAAGGATTGGCGGCGCCGGCTACGCAAGGCGCGGTCAAGCAGCTGGACAATCAGAAAAAAGCGGAGCAGCGCCGCAAGGATCAGGAAAAAGCGGACGCGCAGGAGCTTGGCGCGAAGCTGGACGAAATGACGGTGCAAATCAAGGCGAAAGCCGGCGAGGGCGGACGCCTGTTCGGCGCGATTACAAGCAAGCAAATCGCAGAGGCGCTCGAAAAGCATAAAATCGCCATCGACAAGCGCAAAATCGTGCTTGACGATCCGATTCGGACACTGGGCGTTACGAAAGTTCCCGTAAAGCTGCACAGCGAAGTAACCGCTACGCTGAGCGTACAGGTAACGGAAGAGCAGTAAGCGGTCAAGCAGCACCTGAGAGCGTTAAACCATAAGGAGATGTGAGTGCCATGAGCATGGGCGGGGAAAATATGTTTATGGATCGTGTGCCTCCACAAAATATAGAAGCCGAGCAGGCCGTGCTCGGCGCTATTTTGCTTAACGGCGATGCGCTGATTACCGCCATGGAGCGGGTAACGAGCGACGATTTCTACCGCGGCGCGCATCAGCGGATTTTTGAGGCGATCGTCGAGATCGCCGAGGATCAGGAGCCCGTCGACCTGATCACGCTGACTGCGCGGCTGCAGGACAAGCAGCAGCTCGAAGAAGTCGGCGGCGTGACGTACCTCTCCGAGCTCGCGAATGCGGTGCCGACGGCGGCGAACGTCGACTACTACGCGGCCATCGTCGAGGAGAAGTCGATGCTTCGCCGCCTCATCCGCGCGGCCACCCAGATCGTCTCGAACGGCTACGCCAATTCGGAGGACGTGGGGGCCCTGCTCAGCGAGGCGGAGGCGCGCATCCTCGAGATCTCGCAGCGCCGCACTTCCAGCGGCTTCGTCTCGATTCGCGACGTGCTCATGGAAGTGTTCGAGCGAGTCGAGCATCTCTACTCGAACAAGGGCGGATCCACGGGAATCCCTTCGGGCTTCGTGGATCTGGACAAAATGACGTCCGGCTTCCAGCGCTCGGACCTCATTATCCTGGCCGCCCGGCCTTCGGTCGGTAAAACCGCGTTCGCGCTGAACGTCGCGCAGAACGTCGGCGTCCGGGCGAAGGAAACCGTCGCCATCTTCTCGCTGGAGATGGGCGCGGCCCAGCTCGTGCAGCGGATGATCTGCGCGGAGGCCAACGTCGACGCGAACCGCATGCGCACGGGCTTTCTCGAAGGCGACGACTGGGAGAAGCTGACGATGGCGATCGGTTCGCTGTCGGAAGCGAACATTTTCATCGACGATACGCCGTCGATCACCGTCGCCGATATCCGCGCGAAGTGCCGCCGCCTGCAGCAGGAGAAGGGGCTCGGGATGATCCTGATCGACTACCTGCAGCTCATTGCCGGCCGCGGCAAGGGCGACAACCGTCAGCAGGAAGTTTCCGAGATCTCCCGTACGCTAAAGCAGATCGCGCGTGAGCTGAACGTGCCGGTCATCGCGCTCTCGCAGCTCAGCCGGGGCGTCGAGCAGCGGCAGGACAAGCGCCCGATGATGTCCGACCTTCGGGAATCGGGCTCCATCGAGCAGGACGCCGATATCGTAGCGTTCCTGTACCGGGACGATTACTATGACAAGGAATCCGAGAAGAAAAACATCATCGAAATCATCATCGCCAAGCAGCGTAACGGTCCTGTCGGAACGGTGGAGCTGGCGTTTCTCAAGCAATTTAATAAATTCGTAAATATGGATCGGACTCATCAAGAGGTGGCGGCCGGACATTAATTATTTTTGCCGCAGCATAGAGGTTAACTTCATAGATTTTGCAAATATCCGAACAATTATACAGGGCCCTGTGTAATTGTTCGTTTTTCATTGACTTTGCTTAGGGGGACTGCTACACTTAAGACGTTGAAAAAACCTTTATCGTCAATCTGCGGAAATCGGGCAGGCATTGGCTGGAGGTCTTTTCCGACTTTTCGGGGTTCCCCCCATACACATCAGGAATGTTCAAGGTCCCACTTCGTTGTGTGGGGTTATTGACATGCCGGGAGACAGGTTCCTCGAAGAGGCAGCCCGCGTTGTCTGCGCGGATCGGACGAAGTCGCGGTCTTGCGTGGGAGAATGCTGCATCGCCAGGCGGAAAGTTGCAATGGCGCTTTAGCGCTTTAATGAAGTCCAACTTTCCTGCGGGGCACAAAAAGCCTTAGCGGCTCATTATGGGTGACTTGTCACCGTACGGAGGTAAGTGCATATGTCAACGGTTGTTGTTGTCGGTACACAATGGGGAGATGAAGGTAAAGGGAAGATCACGGATTTTTTGGCGGAGTCGGCAGAGGTTGTTGCCCGTTATCAAGGCGGTAACAACGCAGGCCATACGATCCTGATCGGCGGCAAGAAGTATAAGCTGACCATGATTCCTTCCGGTATTTTTTACCAAAATAAAGCTTGTGTGATCGGCAACGGAATGGTTATTAATCCCGCCGCGCTTATTGAAGAAATCAATTATATTCACGATAACGGCTTTACTACGACAAATCTCAAAATCAGTGACCGCGCGCATGTCATTATGCCGTATCATATTGTTCTGGACGGTTTGGAAGAAGACCGCAAAGGCGACAGTAAAATCGGAACGACCCGCAAAGGGATCGGTCCTTGCTATATGGATAAAGCAGCCCGCAACGGCATCCGCATCGCCGACCTGATGGACGCGGAGGAGTTCGAGACGAAGCTTCGCCGCATTGTGGCCGAGAAGAACGTGCTCATCGAGCAGGTGTACGGCTCCAAAGGTCTGGATGTGGAACCGATTCTTAAAGAATACTTGGAATACGCCGAATTTATTCGCAAATATGTGACGGATACTTCGGTCGTATTGAACGAATATATCGATCAAGGCCGCCGAGTGCTGTTCGAAGGCGCGCAAGGCGTTATGCTGGATATCGACCAGGGCACTTACCCGTACGTGACTTCGTCCAATCCGACGGCAGGCGGCGTCTGCATCGGCTCGGGCGTAGGCCCGACGAAGATTCACAACATTATCGGCGTTGCCAAAGCGTATACGACCCGTGTCGGCGACGGTCCGTTTCCGACGGAATTGAACAACGAGATCGGGGACTGGATTCGTGAAAAAGGCTTTGAGTACGGAACGGTCACAGGCCGTCCGCGCCGCGTCGGCTGGTTCGACAGCGTTGTCGTGCGCCACGCAAGACGCGTGAGCGGCATCACGGGCTTGTCCTTGAACTCGATCGACGTGCTGACAGGGCTGGAAACGGTCAAGATTTGCACAGGCTACATGTACCGCGGCCAGTTGATCGAGCATTATCCGTCGAGCCTCAAGGCGATTTCGGAGTGCGAGGCTGTGTACGAGGAGCTTCCGGGCTGGACGGAAGATGTTTCGAATGCCCGTTCGCTAAGCGACCTGCCTGAAAATGCAAGACATTACGTAGAGCGCGTGTCCCAGTTGACCGGCATTCCGATCGCGATTTTCTCGGTTGGCCGTAACCGTGAGCAAACGAATCTGGTTCGCCCGATTTACTCCTAAAAACGCAAGCAAAATCCTCCCGGCCGTTTTTTCGGCTTGGAGGATTTCTTTTTTGAATGGGACTTAATGGAACGGAAACCGTCAATACTGAAAGGAGGTAATGAAAACGCGGCAGAGGTGAAGCAACGGCATGAAAATGTTGAAATGGCTTAGCAAACTGGTGATCGGCACGGTGCTGATTTCATCGATATCGATTTTTACGACGTGGTATATAGTGAACTTGTATGTAGAGGAAGTATTCCGGCAGTTGCAAATCCCCGCTTTGGGCAAAAAGGTGTCGCTATCGGACTTCGCCTCCAAATTGGCGGGAGACCTGAATTTGGGGAAGCCGAAGGACGGGGGGAGCGTCTCCCTTCCGCAGCCTGGTCCGAGCCCGTCCGCCGGCGGCGGCGCGACGCCTGGAACTGGTCAGCCGGATGCCGCCGCAAGCGGGAAGGGCGTACAGGGCGGCTCGAGCGCCAAGGACGACTCCGTAGCGGTCATGGGCCGTGGGCAAAGCGAGTCGGACTCGCTTAAAAAGGACCTCGTCCTGTCCACGGAAGAGTTCGCCAAGAAAAAGGAACAGATGTCCGGCGAAGACAAAATGAAGCTGTTCTCCCTCGTCATCGCCAAGCTCCCGCAGCCCGAGGTTCAGCGATTGTCCGGCATGCTGGAGGAAGGCATCACGGCTGAGGAGATGAAGGAGATCGACCGGATGCTCAAAACTTATTTGAACGACGACGAGTACAAGCAGCTTATGGCGATTATCAATAAGTACTAGGGGCTCCGTACAGCATGCCGCCGTGCTTGACGATGGTGTCTTCGGCTTGGCGGTAGCGGGATTTTTCG
Organism: Paenibacillus sp. sgz302164; assembly: GCF_056120505.1. Lineage (NCBI taxonomy): Bacteria > Bacillati > Bacillota > Bacilli > Caryophanales > Paenibacillaceae > Paenibacillus > Paenibacillus sp. sgz302164. Next base: position 51,944 of record NZ_JBVYOL010000009.1, read on the forward strand.
ACGCTCACTTCCAGGGTATAAACGTGCGGGGACGGGTAAGCTTCCAGACTCTGTACCAAAGAGTTCGCCTGATACTCGACCTTGAGCGCGTGGCCATGGTCGAAGTTCAGATGCAGCACATCCTGGCGTCTGAGTTCGTCAACCGCATGTTCGAGGCTTTCCACGCTGTGAAATGTAGCGGTTAAATTTTTTTCCATAATGGACCCTCCTGAGCGCTTTCCGTGTGGAAAGCTTTTTTTGTCTAGCAACTGCCAAAGCGTAGCTTCTTGCTCGTTGATACGCCGGCAACGGAACATTCCCTGCAAAAACTCCACTACGCCGAGGACGTCACTCCATAGAATGAAAATAATTAAGGTCTGCTGCGTTCTCGAATTCATCGGCTCAGACTCATGTTCATCAAAAGTTCCTGCACAATCGCAGACCTTTCGCCAAAACCAACTAGATTCATGAAAAAGCCTGCACTTTCCAGGCTGCCCAGAAACCCACGATGCCAGAGTGGGCCATACAATCTGTCTGGTTGCGCGAAGAAAACCTGCAAAAGTACAGTTTTTGCTCGGTCGATACGCGGGAGACGCAAAATTCCTGCAAAAGTGCAGGCTTTTTGCCGTGAACATGGATTCAAGTTCAATTTCATCGAAAATTCCTGCACAATCGCAGGCTTTTCGCCGAAATGAACCACTTTTGCGAAAAAAGCCTGCACTTTTGCAGGTTTTCTCCCTGCCAAGCCACATCGTGCCCCCACCTCAGCTCCGCAACCCGTGCAGGAGAGGGAGAGACGTAGGGTGGAGAAGAGCGGCTATGCTCGTCGTCATGCAGCGCAACACCCTGCGTGCGGTGCGGCTTGCCAAGGCCGCTTCGTGAAAGGTTGCGCGCCCAAGTTAGCGCCTCTCCGGTCGCACGAACAAAGTGTCTGGACTTTCTCAATATCCTTATGCATGGTTTTCGATGAAAATGGCACGTTTCAGGTAAAAGCCTGCGATAGTACAGGAGTTATTGGTCATGGTGGGTTAGAGCCTGAATTCCAGTTGTAAATGCATAGATTTGCAGGAGTAATCGGAAACAAGCCCATTGCTTTCGATCATCCGGTTGGAAATATTGCCCAAACGACAACAATTTTTTTGCCCTTTGCAGAGCGCTAACACCATTCTGATCAGTGAATACACCTGCCTCCGAACGCAGTCGTTCATCATTGAACGACTATGATCAAGGTTTATTTCATTTTCCGGGAAATAATGTTCGCCGCAAGCGGCTCAAACTTGCAACCGCAATGCGCCAAAGCGCAGCTTGGAGCACGCTCTGAGTGAAGTTTTTGCGGTATGGTCACACGGCTAACCAGGCCCCCGAACAGCGCATAAAACGAGCCTTTGCGGCATGATTTCCCGGCCGTTTGCACGTCTCGACACGCATCTACGGGACGGATGTCGAGGTACGTGTTGAAATAGGCGGATAAAGTGTGGTAAATTTAACAAAAGGAAAGCACATCTTCATTGGATATTATGTCTAATCAAAGTTAATTTATGTATCTGCGGATGCAAAACCGTCTAAAGGGAGAAGATCATGACAGGTTTCAGGGGTATGCGCTTTGTCAAGGATCTCATCGAGAGATTCAAGGCTAAGCGAGAGAGCTTGACCGGAAATGAATCAGACAGACAGCAGGAAGACACGACGACGACAACTACGACGCTGGCGGTAATGAAGCGGCATAAATGGCCTTTTGTTCTTGGAGCGGGCACCATTGCTTTGGCAGGGGCAATCACAATTGTGGGACATCAATACGTACAGGCGGGCATGGTCGAGGTTTACCATGTTAAGCTGGACGGCGAAGAAATAGGAGTAGTAAGCAACAGCAAGCTTATTGATGATTATAAGAAGAACAGACCTGAGGAAGTACAGCAAAATTTTCCGAACGTACACGTTGTGTTAGATACGAGTGGGATCGTCCCGGAGCCTGAAAGTGCTTTCAGGGAAAAAACGGATGATGCCGGCGTTATCGCCAAATTGAACGAGCTTTTGATCCCGCAGCCGACGGGCGTCGAGCTGAAGGTGGATGACAAGACGGTCGCGATTGTGAAGGACCAGCAGACGGCCGATCAAATTTTGGAGCGGGTAAAAGCGCCTTTTGCCCCGAAAGCCAAAGATTCCGCGAAAGTGGCCGTGTTGTCCGCCAGTGCGGGCGAGGATATCACAACGGCGCCTTCGGAGCTTGAGAAGGTTGAATTTATTCAAAATGTCCAGCTCGCGGAAATTTCGATCGATCCGAAAGACCTGGCGAACCCGGACGATGTCGTCAAAAAACTGCAAACTGGCGATATGCAGCCTACGCAGTACACGGTCGTCGAAGGCGATTGCGTCGGGTGCATCGCCAAAAAATTCGGCATTACGAAGCAATTCATTTATGAGAAGAATCCATGGATTCACGACGATAAAATCAAGATCGGCGACAAGCTGGATCTGACGGTGCTGCAGCCTACGCTGTCGGTAAAAACGACGGAGAAAATCGTGCAGAACCAGGAAATTCAATACGATACGGAATACGTCAAGGACGATTCGATGCGCGCCGAAGTGACGGTGCCGATCTCGCCCGGCAAAAACGGGCTGAAGAAAGTGACGATTCAGGTCACGAAGGTGGACGGCAAGCTGCGGGAAGAGAAGCTGGTTGACGAAGAAATCATCGACAAGCCTGTGACGGCCAAAGTGCGCAAGGGGACGAAAGTTATTCAAGGCGAAGGGTCCGGCAAGTTCGCGTGGCCTGTCTTGTCGCCAAGCATCTCAAGCACGTTCGGCATGCGCTGGGGCAAATTACATAAAGGAATCGACATTACCGGCAACAAGAGCATTATGGCTGCGGATAACGGAAAGGTCGTTGAAACCGGCTATAAATCGGATTACGGCAATTATGTCATCATTAATCATTTGAATGGCTACGAGACGTTATACGGGCACATGAGCAAGGTTACCACCACGGAAGGAACGATTGTGGAGAAGGGCGACAAGATTGGCATCATGGGCAGCACAGGCGATTCTACAGGCGTGCATTTGCATTTCGAAATTCACAAAAGCGGCGAGCTGCAAAATCCATTGAAATATTTGAATCGCTAATAGATCAAGAGACGAGGTCAAACCGATTGAAACGGAGGCCTTGTCTCTTTTTGCATGAAGATATGGTAAAATGAATGAAAGCAGGCAAGACATGGGCTTGGGCTGATTTTCAAGAGTAGGCGGTGGTACGTTTGTTTGGCAAAATTCTCGTTGTAGATGACGAACAACCGATTGCAGATATTTTAAAATTCAATTTGGAAAAAGAGGGCTATCAGGTCATCTGCGCTTATGATGGCGGGAGCGCCGTGGAGCTGGCATTTTCGGAAAAGCCCGATCTTATTTTGCTCGATCTGATGCTGCCGGTGAAAGACGGCATGGATGTATGCCGGGAGGTCCGCACAAGGCTGAATACGCCTATCATTATGCTGACGGCCAAGGATACCGAGCTCGATAAAGTGCTTGGCCTGGAGATGGGGGCGGACGATTATGTGACGAAGCCTTTCGGCACGCGCGAGCTGCTGGCCCGGGTGAAGGCGCATCTGCGGCGGCAGACGAAAGCGCAAGCGGCTCCTCCGGAACTGGATACGCAGCGCAACGGGATGAAGATTCACGGGCTTTTTATCGACAACGACATGTATATGGTCTATAAGGATGGGGCTCCCCTGGATTTGACGCACCGGGAGTTTGAGCTTATTCAATATTTGGCGAAAAATTCGGGCAAAGTGATGACGCGCGAGCATTTGCTGCAGGCGGTCTGGGGCTTTGAATATTTCGGCGATGTGCGGACCGTCGATGTGACGATCAGACGTTTGCGCGAGAAGCTGGAGACGGACCCAAGCAGGCCGGAGTACATTATGACCCGCAGAGGGCTTGGATATATGATGCGGAGTCCGAAAGCCGGTGGCTTCTGAGCATGAAAGGCATCCGCTTCTTTCAATCGATTCAAATGAAGCTGATTATTATTTACGTCCTGCTGATTCTTATTGCGATGCAGCTGATCGGCGTGTATTTTTACAAGACGGTGGAGACGTATTTCAAAAATGATTTTCTGGCCTCCCGCAATAGTCAGGTCACTCTGTTGTCCGGCTTTGTGGGGCCTTATTTGTCAGGGGATCAGGAAAGCAAGGATGCGGAAGGCAAAAAAACGTACACGGATTTGAACGAATTCGTAAGCAATCTGTTCACGATCAGCAATGCGGAGATTCAAATTATTGACGCCAACGGTCAAGTCGTCGGTACGACGGTGCCGAGCCATTTGAAGCAAAAGAACACGCAGCCTGAGGTGATAAGGGCGCTTCAAGGGATCAAGGACAACCAGCGGATTTTTACCGATGAGGACGGCGTCCGCAAGGTCGTCATTGCCAAGCCCGTGGGCAGCGGGGTGCGGGTTCTGGGCGCGGTGTATATTATCGCTTCGATGGAAGAGGTATACAAGACGATCAGCTCGATCAACCGCATCCTCATTTCGGGAACTTTCATCGCGCTGGGCCTAACGGCTTTTCTCGGGGTTATACTGTCTAGTACGATCACGAATCCGATCAAGGAGATTACGAGGCAGGCTACGGCTGTCGCGGAAGGCAATTTCGATCAGCAGGTTCTCGTGCATGGCCATGATGAAATCGGCCAACTGGGGCATACGTTCAATTTCATGATGGACCGGCTCAAGGAAGCGCTATCCCTCAATGAAGAGGAGAAGGAGAAGCTGGCGTCCATTTTGACCAATATGAATGACGGCGTCATCGCGACGGACGATCTGGGCCGGATCATCGTCCTGAACCGCAGGGCGAAGCAGATTTTGCAGGTAGAGGAAGAAGCGACTCTCGGCAAGGAGATTTCCGATATTTTACACATCCCGATGGATACGATCAATGCATTTATCCGGGGCGAAGTGAATACGACGCTGCTCAATATCGAGCTTCCGGACGATGAGGAGCAGTTGTCTGTACGGATTACGTTTACTCCTATTCACCGCAGGGGCGAGAAGCTGAACGGAATCATCGCCGTGCTGCAGGATGTCACCGACCAGGAGAAGCTGGAGCAGGCCAGACGAGAGTTCGTCGCGAACGTCTCGCACGAGCTGCGCACGCCGCTGACGACGATCAAGAGCTACCTGGAAGCGCTGGATGACGGAGCGATCGAAGAGCCTCAGCTGGCTTCGCGTTTTATTAGCGTAACCCGCAGCGAAACGGAGCGGATGATCCGGCTGGTGACGGATTTGCTGCATTTATCCAGGCTAGATTCCAAGCAATCGATGATGAGCAAAGAGCCGACGATGGTGTCGGAGATGCTGGACGAGGTCGCCGACCGGTTCTCCTTTCAACTGCGCCAGCGCAAAATCCGCATCGCTATTCAGGTGGAGCCGGATGTTACCGGCCTGCTGCTGGACCGCGACAAGATTGACCAGGTGCTCGACAATCTGATGTCGAACGCGATCAAATATACGGGAGATGAAGGCGCGATTCGCTTAAGCGCAAGGCGGGCGAGTAAAGACGTGCTGGAAATTACGATTCAGGATACCGGGATCGGCATTCCGAAAAAGGATCTGGCCCGCATTTTCGAGCGGTTTTACCGCGTGGATAAAGCGAGGTCGCGCAATATGGGCGGCACCGGATTAGGGCTGTCGATTGCCCGGGAAATAATCAAAGCGCACGGAGGAACGATCAATCTCGAATCGGAGCTTGGACAAGGAACCAAAGTCGTGTTCACACTGCCGATTCAGCCGGAGGAGGGTGAAGCGGTATGATGGAAAGGGCAAAGTCGATCGTGCTCGTCGTGCTGATCGGGCTTAGCTTGTATCAAAGCTTTCTGCTTGCCTCTTACAATCCGCCGAAGATCGAGCCGATTCAGCAGAGCGATTACGTGCAAACGGAGACGCTCGGCAAGCAGGCGGAGCTTCAGGATATGCTGTTTCCGGACCAAATTATCGTTCACATGGGCAATCAGCAGCATTCAGTGCTATTTCCGAACAGCTATTACTATACGAAGCTGCTGGACAATATCAAGCAGCGGAGATTCAACGGATTCCGCAAAACAACGATGTACTTGGCGAACATCAATTGGGAGGACGTGCGTTCCAAGCAGCAGGGCGTCGAGATCCGTTTTAGAGACGGCATGCCCTTCAGTGTGCTGCAAACGATGCTTCGCATAGAGGGCGAAGTACCCGCCGAGAATGATTTGATCACGAAGATTTGGATTTTTTCCAAAGGCGCTAACGAGGAAGTGCGGGCTTTTTTCTTCACCGATTCCCCGAGTGTGGGATACGAGGTGGTCAGTGCCGATTTTACGAGCAAGGATATCGAAAATTTCACGGCTTACGGCGATCAGACGAACTTGTACAAAACGACCAACGGCGATTATTATCTCCCGGTCAAATCTTTGCGGGTGCCGAGCTACACGATGAATTACAGCCTGCTGACCGCGGAACAGCTGAAGCAAAGCTTCTTCGTCGACCCGGGCATTTCGCGGAACCTCAAGGAGCGGGACGGCTCGGAGATTTACACGGACAGCAAGCGGGGCTTCCAAATCAACCGCGATAAGCGCTGGATTACGTATTCGGACCCGATAGCTCCGGTGGAAAGCAAAAGCACGGTGCGCGAAGAGTTGCTCTCCGGCATCAAATTCGTCAACCAGCATATCGGCTGGGACGGCAAATATGTCGTGGCCCGCACGCCGCAGCTGCAGCCTTTTGACAACCAGACGTTTCTGTTTCGAGAGTATTACGAGGCTTTTCCCATCATTACAAGCAAGCAGGAAGGCTTCGGCCTGATGAAACTTCAGGTGCAAAAAGGGGTCGTATCCGGCTTCGAACGATCGATGATTGTGCCCGATCTGAAAACGGCTCAGCGCCGGGATGCGGAGCTGATCGCGGGAGACGCTTTGGAGGCCAAGCTTCAGTATTATCAACGCCGGACGAGCATCGTCTCTATTTTCCCGGCCTATCGGCCGACGGTTTTGGAAAAGACGCTCACGATTTCGCCGGTTTGGGTGCTTGAGCTGCGTGACGGGACGTACGATTTTATCGAATAGAAAGAACGGCGACGACAAGGGAAGGCAGGTGGAGCCATGGAATGGAGCCGGGCCAAAACCATATTGATACTCACTTTTTTGACGCTGAATATGATTCTCGGCTTCCAGCTGTGGGCAACCAATATTTACAAGCAGATTGAGACGGCCTCCGACGCCTCGGGAACGGTGGAAGAGCTGAACCGGGTGCTGCGCAGCAAAAATATTCGCCTGACGGAAAATCTTCCGACAGACGTTCCGCAGATCAGGGTCATCACGGTGAAATTCGATGAGAATATGAAGCCGAACGAGAAAAAGCCGGTCAAAACGCCTTTGACCAGAGCCAACATCCTCGGCAAAGGAATCACCAAGGAAGTTCAGGCGAGCTTAGGGATTCCGCATTTTGAGATGTACCAGCTCGATTCGGTCACGAGCAAGAACGGCGTGTACAGCTTCAATCAGACCTACGGGCAGCTGCCGATGTTCGACGTGAATGTGAAGCTGAACGAAGAAAATGGAGAAATTACCAGTTACCAACAAGCGTACGTTGAAGTAGAATCAGGGGTAGAACAAAAAGAGCAGAAGCTGATCTCGGCGCTGCAGGCCGTGCGCAGCCTGGTCGAGAACTATTTGAGCGAAGGCTCGATCATTACGGAAGTCCGGCTCGGCTACCACAGCCAGCCCTACAATTCGCAGACTCAGCCGATGTTCCCGCATTGGCGGGTGACGATCGATAATGGCGATATTTATTACTTGCAGGCGTTTAACGGCGCCGTAGAGCCTCCGCAAAAAGGCGCGGAAACGATGCCGTTCGGCCCGCAGGACGCGTCCGGCGGCAAGGATAGCAAGCAAGCCGGGGATAAGTCCGGGGAATAATTTTAACAAAGAGGTAATATAGAGGAGCAGAATCATGGGAGTAAGGTTTACGGTGCTGTCGAGCGGTTCGACGGGCAATGCGACGGTGGTGGATAACGGGGAAACCAAGCTGCTGATCGACGTAGGGTTCAGCGCCAAGAAGATGGAGCAGCTGATGAAAGAACGCGATTTGGCCGCGGGCGCAATCGATGCGATTCTCGTAACCCACGAGCATTCGGATCATATCAAAGGCTTGGGCGCGCTGGCCCGCAAATACGACCTGCCTATCTATGCCAACGAGAAAACTTGGGAAGAGCTGGACCGCCAAATCGGCGAAATCGCGGAAAACAACAAGCGGGTTATGGAGACGGGCGCCATGCTGGACTTTGGGACGCTGAAAGTGGAATCGTTCGGTATTTCCCACGATGCGGCCGAGCCGGTGGGCTACTGCTTCCATGAGGGCGAGCAGAAGCTGAGCGTGGTCACGGATTTGGGCTACATGAGCTCCAAGGTGAAGGAAAAGATTACGGATTCGGACGCGATGGTGCTGGAAACGAATCATGACGTGGAAATGCTGCGCATGGGCCACTATCCATGGAGCATCAAGCGGCGGATTCTTGGCGACAAAGGGCATTTATCCAACGAAGCCGCAGGGGAAGCGCTCTGTGACGTCATGTCGGGCAAAACCAAATCCGTATACATGGCGCACCTCAGCCGCGATCATAACTTAATGGATTTAGCCAGGCTGACGGTGAATAACATATTACAAGAGCGGGCTCCGGAGTCGCAGCTGCGGCTGATGGATACATATTTTGACCGGCCTACGAAATGGGAGTCCCTGGATTCGGAGTAGGCGCGAGCGCGGCGTCGAGCTCTATGGTTTTTTGCTGCAGTTCCTGCGCGGTAATGATGCCTTTGTCGATCAACACCTGAATAAGGGAGGAGAGCACGAGCGATTGGTGGTAATGGCTTTCCTTGAGATCAGCCAGCTTGCCGATCCAATTGATTTCATCTAAATGGGAATGAATTCGGTTCATGGGGCATTCTCCTTTTTCAGCTACTTTTTTCCCTAGCATTTGATTGAAAGATTTGATTTACTAATATTGTAGGCAGCATTTGATCGAAACATTCCTGTTTTTTGTAAAAAAGAGCATCGCCGTCAGCGGGGAGGGATCCGGTAATGAGTTTGTTTGATGATGATTTTTTTTCGACCAAAACCAAAAGGGAGCGCATCTCAAGGCCCAGGGGGTCGAATGTTTTTGCCGGGTTGACGGATCGAAAGCTGAATATCGTTCTCTTGGCCGGGCTGGGCGGTGCGCTGTTGATGCTTGTGGTGCTGTGGCTTGGAGGCTTTACTAGAGGCGAACAGGCGAGTCCGGCTGTGGCCGTCCCTGCGGCTGCGCAGGTAGAAACTCAACCTCAGGCGGTTAAGACCGAACCGGCGGTTGCGGCGATGGAAAAGGTGAAACCGGCTGTCGTCAGCGTAATCAGCATGAAGAAGGAAGACAAGGGTAGTACGGAAAGCGGTGTAGGGATCGGCTCGGGGGTTATTTTTGGACGGAACGGCGACAAGGTTCGCATTGTAACGAATCATCACGTCGTAGATAACGGCACGCAGTTCGAAATCGTCAACTCTCAGGGAGAGCACCGTAAAGCGACGCTGGTCGGCAAAGATCGAATCACCGATTTGGCTGTTCTGGAAGCGGATGGAAAGGATATCAAAGTCATTGCCGAATTCGGTGACTCTGATAAACTGCAGGCGGGAGAAACGGCGATTGCCGTCGGCAATCCGTTAGGGCTCGGTTTCTCGCCGACGGTGACGCAGGGCATTATTTCTTCCCCCAAACGGACGATTCCGGTATCGCTTTCGCGTGAAGGCGATTACGATTGGGAGATGGATGTCATCCAGACGGATGCGGCGATCAACCAGGGGAACAGCGGCGGCCCGCTCGTGAATATGGAAGGCAAAGTGATCGGCATCAACAGCATGAAGATCGCGGATATGGGTGTGGAAGGGCTCGGCTTCGCGATTCCGATCAACGCGGCGAAGCCGGTGCTGGACAGCTTGATTACCGAGCATAAGGTGAAGCGTCCGCTGCTGGGGGTTTCCACACAGGAGCTGCAGTCTTTTAGCGGAACGGATGTATTAAAGCTGCCGGCAGAGGTGAAAACTGGAGTTATCGTCTTCGAAGTGTCCGGACCTGCGAAGGATGCCGGGCTCAAAGCGCAGGATGTCATTGTGCAGCTGGACGACCGCAAAATTGACAGCACGATCACACTGCGCAAATATTTATATGGCGAGAAACACATTGGCGATAAAATCAACGTCACCTTTTACCGCGGCGGCAAGAAGCAGAACGTGACCCTCACGCTGGCTGAAGCGGGCGACAAATAGCAGGGAGCGGGCGCTGTCCGTGATGGGTAAAAGCAGTCGAAATTTCTGCGCGATTGCTGCAGGCTCCTGTGGTCGACTGACTGCTGTCATGCAGCACAACACCGAGCGCTGGGGGCTGCGCGCGGTTTCCTTGCGGGCCGGTTCGACAGCAACTGCACGAAATAAGAAGTTTGTCCGATAAAGAGAGTGGAAGACTAAAACAATCAGAATGACGGAGTCCCACGCAGAAGCCATCGTTGGCAGAAATGCGACGAAAGGCAGCTCCGCCCGACAGATTTCGAGGATGAAAGAGGTACTTGCATGTATGTAGTTTGTAAAGATCATTTGGAAATCGCGATCGATCAATTCGTGGATGAGTATGAAGAAGCGCCGGACATCGTCGACCTGCAGAAAACGCAATTCGCCAAGTGGGAGGCCCCGGAGCATTGCGAGCATTGCAAGGAAAAAGCGCGGTTTCTGGTTGTATGAGGAGGGCGAAAGCCCTCCTTTTTTCCATGATTGGCGCGGGAAGGCGGCCCCGGTTCCTGAGGGAACTGGAAATCCATTCAAAACCACGATTATGAAATACTATACGAGGGAGGAACGGCCATGCATATACAAGTACTTGCCGTAGGGAAGTTGAAAGAACGCTATCTCACGGACGGGATCGCGGAATACGTGAAGCGCCTTGGCCCTTATGCCAAGGTGCAGCTGGTGGAGGTGCCTGACGAGAAGGCACCGGAGAATATGAGCCCTGCTGAGGAACAGCAGGTGCGGGTGAAAGAGGGCGAGCGGCTGCTGGCCAAGCTCGGCCCGGATGTGTACGTCGTGGCGCTGGCCATCGACGGCGAGATGTGGACGAGCGAGCAGCTGGCAAGCTCGCTCGATAAGCTAGCCACCTACGGGCGCAGCCAGGTGGCCTTCGTCATCGGCGGCTCCCTCGGCCTCTCGGACGAGGTGATCCGCCGGGCGGACATGCGGCTATCCTTCGGCCGCATGACGCTCCCGCACCAGCTGATGCGGCTGGTGCTGGTGGAGCAGATTTATCGCGCCATGCGGATAAATCGGGGGGAGCCGTATCATAAATGACGGCGAAAAATGTTGTTTTTAATCAGCGTGATGAATGTCACCACAAGTCGGTGACCATTAACACCTCCCGGCGAAGGTCATAGGCGTCCTGCCGTGTGTTGATGGTTCGCATCTGTGTTCCTCCTAAACGAATTTGTTACTCCTTGATGTGAGCTAGATTTCAAAAGCCAGCTTACTTTGACTTCTTGGGAAGGTATTGCGGCATAACCCAAACGTTTGTACTTTCGAAGCTGTTAATGCCGTTTCTGTCGAAGGTTTTTTTGGAGTTTTGAAGAATTAGCTGATCTGCTGTTAGTTTATTACGGCTATTCGTTTATACGTCACTATGTCTACTTGGTAGTTTGATTTTAGAATTAGTTACAAAATACTGACATATTATAAAATAGTACCAATATACTATATTTATAATGTTTCCCATGGTAAAATATTGAAATGTTTCATGTTTAATATTTTACCCATCTGGAGGATACTGTTAATGTGGCCGGAACATTTCCCTGAAGGCTATCCAATTAATGCTGAAGAGAAGTCAGCAGAAGTTTTTCGTTTGGTTGACAATAATCCCCCTTTGGAAAGCGATTTTATCTCCTTATCTCAGCAAGGACGTAAAATAAGGGGCGACTTATGCCAGGCATGCGGGTTATCTATCTTTGAATTATATGACGATGCTGTCCAACAGAATGAAGTGCTGGCGGGTTCTATCTACTTTCAACGCAATAACCTTCCAAAGAAAAGAATAGCCGTCGGAAAAACTAATCCAGAGTATGGAAGGGTTAGAAATACACCAGTAGAGGAAAGAACATCGCACTTAACATATTGGATTTTTAAAGATAAAGACGTTACAAACCATTTTAGCGTAATCTAACAAGGGGGGAGCCATATGGAATCCTTCATTACACCTATTGGAGTTATGAATGTTATTGAATATTTTTTGTTTTATGATAGACCGTACATTTTTTTATGTGCTGATAAGACGAACTTGAAATATGTTGTTCACCTTGTGGATGATGATGAATTCAGTGAAAAATGGTTTCTTATACCCTCAACTGATTTACGAGTTGAGTTTGTACGAACTGGAAAAATTTCATTGAGAGATTCTTTATTATTAGCAGAGCAGGGGTGGATTTGGGAGATTACAACCCCGTTTGATGAATCAAAAGGTACAGCAGTAATACGTTATTGTCATGAGTTGGGTGAGAATGATTTACCAGCAAAGGACGTTGTATTGAGTCTTCCAGAAAGGCGTTTACCTGTCCTAGAGTTGGATGCAGCCAGAGATGCCGAACAAACCTTCAGGGATGTCTTTTTACTTTACTTAAATGATGGCCATCACTCTCAAACGCTTCCGGCGAATGACCTAGGTCTGATATTACTCCGCTCTCAAGGAGTATTAGAGACATTGGCTCATAAGGATGCTGCAACAAGAGGAAGAATCCCAGCATCTACAAAAGAAGAAGTTACCATGTACTATGCCGGTAATTTTGCAGCTTCTGTAGGGATAAGGTTGGAGGCAAAGCATAGTGGTTTAATTCCTACCTCAGTACATGATGCATTGAATATATTAATGGACTTAATAGAAGCGGGTGCTAAGAAAGAAGACCTGCTGGCTATACTAAAGAAGCTGCAAAGTAGAGCTATTGCAAGGTATCGTTTTTTTCTACAGGCGCTTGAGCAAGCGAATATTTCGTTCAAAGCAGAGTGGGGATCACCATTCAGAGAGAAAAGGATAGCAAGTTTGTCAGTTCAAGATATTCGTTCTGCTATATGCATTATGAATTTAGAGGGGGAGGATGCTGTTCAAAAATTGGAGTTGATGGGGGAGCTTCGCTTAATAGGTGTCAGTAAGAAGCGTTCCAGTTTTGAATTTGTATCAATTGAAGGGGAGACTTACAAAGGCACTTTATCTGATGATCTGTTAGATCATGTGGCCAGAGGCGTTTTCTTTAAAGTTCCCGCATATAATGTTCTTGCTGAGATTGAGGAAACCATTGAAATAAACCCAGCAACGAGTGAAGAAAAGATATTCTATTCGCTTTTAAATATAAAAGAAATAAAAAACTAGATTCTTTAAATGATGATCTAGTTTTTTTGGTTGTAGCTCTAAATCATGCCGTTACAGACAGCACGGATAACCGTACCATAAGTGACGGCGAAAAATTTGAGTGAGTATGAACCTAAGGGGTGTTGAAAATGCTTATAGTAAATAAGGGTACTAGTATTGGTTGGAGTGCAGAAGATCTAGAAGCTGATGATAGTGTGCTGGGGTTGTTTCTTGTAAGTGTCTTGGATTGTATACTTAGCCCTCTACAAGGGGATGTATACAGGTTACGTCCAAATTATCAAGGCCTGGTAAAAGAGGCAAGAACAGCAATGGTACACGATATTCATGGATTAGCAATTCTTAATGATATGATTCAGTTCACCTTTGAAAACCTTGGGGAATTACCTCATAAAGATTTCTTGTACGTTATGGAACTGATAGAAAAATACTTCACAAATCTCCGCTCTATATATGACTTCATGTCCAAGGTATTGAGGCTTGCAGTTGAAGAAGGACGGATAGGACAAATCCCCTTTGATTCGCTTAATGATTTAATAACGTACGCTGAAACGAATCCAAGGGCAGAAAGCTACTTCCCCGAAGATTTAATCAGTCTACTGAAGAACATTAAATCGGAGTTTCATTTAGTGAGAGAGATTCGAGACTTTATAATCCATAATGGAAAACAAATTTCATTGCTTTCTGATGACAGGGGATACAAACTAGGGCCATTTGATAGCAATGGTACTCTTGCCGATTATACCTCAGGAGGAGAAAGAAACCATGAAGAGCTCATGCCATATCTTGCCGAACGGACGAATCGTATGATTGAATTTGGCGAAATAGTTGGTATAATTATAAACCGCGAGTTTAGAAGGTTGCATGGTGATTTTCCATTATTCCTTTGTGCACTGGAAGGGGTTTGTATACCTTCTTTTGTAAAGTTTCTAGGTTTAAATAAGTCAAACAAAGATTGAGTATCACTCAAAAAATAAGCGTAATTTTTTGACTTAATAGAGGGCTTTTCCGGACAAAGGAAAAGCCCTTTTGTCATATGTCGATGGAAGCGACTCCGGCTAATGACCTATCCGCACCAACCAATGCTTGTGCTCTGCTGAAGCAGGTGATCGGGCGATTAGGTTGATTGGGGGAATAATGCCAGAAGTGACGGCGAAATTTTCATATCTACCACCCAAATTGTGGTAACATTACCGTATACATATTGAAAGGGGAAGATTAAATGTCTATCGCTTCACAGATTGTTGATGATATTCGCGACCATGTGCGGAATTATGAAATAAACAGAAGCCAAGCAGAAGATAAAGAAAACCTTGTGAACGGCTTTAGGAACGCACCACAAACAAAATCAGTTAAATACCAGCTACGGGATGCGCAAGAATACCTGACCATATACGAAACAAATGCGGCGAATAGTAGACAGGAAGCAATGAAATTATAGGAAATATAAAGAGCACTTTGATAGTGACGAACTAAGGGAAGCAGAAGAATTGATTGAAAAATTATAATCGTAGGCGTCGGGCTAACCCCCCGGCGCTTTTTTGCGTCACAAAATGAATTAGCCCCGCGACATAAGGCGTATCATATCGAAGGGGTTGACCCATATTGAATACGCATAAAGAAAACCTCAAATCGGTACTTGAACAGGGAGCTTTTGACTTTGGACGGGAAACCGATCTTGACGGCATCGGCTGCACGGTTCTGTATAAGGCGAAATTCGGCTTCCACGAAGAGATGTATTTTTGCAATTACAACGACGTTGATATGAAACTGAATTCGAACGTATGTTTGTTAATAGTTTACCAAGCGTGTGTTCGTATTTCAAGGATGGCCTGAGCTAACTTGAGAGCCATATAAATAAATTCGAGGAAGCATGCCCTCATACACGCTCCAGCAAGCCAAATCAAGGGAGGACGTCTATCACAGGCGTTCTCCTTTCATCATGCATGATCTTCCAGTGCCTCCTTCGCTTCCATCTGCGCATATGCCTCACCCAAGCCAATCGACTCATAATAAGCTCGTGTCACATCGTCCATAAGCCTCACAGCTGCCTCGCGCTGTTCCTCCGGGATAAACTCCAATAAGCATGCGATGATAGCTTTCTCTCTTGCTGCCTCATGTACCTTGATCTCCTCTAGGCCGTAGAGCGTGTGACCACCTGTACCGCCATTGAAAAGCTTGTGCTTCATCTCGATAGCTCTGATGGCTGTGACTGGACTGATCACTTCCATCATGTTCAGTGTCTTGAAGCCTTTTTGAATCACTTCGTCCAACAGCTCCAGGTCGTGCTTGATCTGCTTTGTGCTGACCTGCTCCATAGCTTCCATCATGATCTGCTTGGCCTTCGCCCGATCTTCAGCACGGTTGTCCTTGGTCTGCTCGCCGCCCTTCCGGGATGCATCCTCCAGAGCCTTTCTCAATGAATCCGCATCGTTCTTCGGGTTCAGCAGCTCCATCGTGAGGTCATTGACCACCGCTTCTCTACGCTGCTTCATATAAGTGTACATGGTGGGTAGGCTGATTGAGAAACCATTCTTGCTACACCACTCCACCAATTCCTTTGCAGGTGTACCGTCATCAATCATCTTGTCCAGAAGTGGTTATTCCATTTCGCCAGTGCCGCTACCTTGCTGGGCGTGAATTTACTCGTTCCGTCTTTGAGTCGTTCTTGTTTTCTTCTCATCATGTTCACCCCGTATCGTTAAGCTGTATAAACGTAATATTACGATACTAATACAGATTAGAGGTGTCTGAACTTTAACAGCCATTGCTTCATACGGGGAGTGTGAATGATGAGTTGCTTTCTATGTGCTTGTTCCCATAAAAAGAAAGCTCACCCTATTGGTTAAGGTGAGCATTACCTTTATCCATACTGAGCAGACGGACCAACTCTTAACGTACGATTTTTTCCGTTTCGCGAGGTGACCCCTGAACGTCAAGCAACTGTACCACAGATTCATCAACCCTCAAAATGCTATCCATGAAGATATCCAGCTTGCCTGACTTTATGGCACCGCCGCGATCCACGCAAGTGAAAGTATAGTTATTATTGTTTTAATGATAATTAGGAAGGTATAACGAAAAAATATAAGCCCGAATGATCCTTAACGAAGGAAAAACCGGGCTTTATATGTGAAAAATGTTTTAATGTTGGATAAAGTTTAATTACCCTTTTTAGTTGTTTCAGGTGCAACTGGTGCTGGAATTACTTTCGGTGAGATTTTTGATGTGTCAAAAACCTCGTCATTGTCACTCTCAATACTATATTCTTCTGTACTAACCAATTTCTCACTTCCATCAACTACTTGATATGATTCTTTCTTTTTTGGGAATGAATTTTTAGAATCTGTATAGACTTTCACTATATTAGTTTCATTCGTGTCCTTATTTACTTGCTTTTTAACAATTGCCTGTTCTTTAGTTTTTACACTTTCATCAAAAGTCCATGATTGTTGATCGAGTTCTTTTTTTATTTCATCCAACAAAGAGGCCTTTAATAATTCCTTATTTTCTTCAGCAATATCCTTTGGTAATGTCCAAGTATATGCTTCCTGTTTTCCATCAATCTTAGGGCCAACAACTGTTACCCTTTCCCCAGCCTTGTCCACAATGGTTTTCTTTATTAAAGAACCATCAGCCCCATATTCGATCGAAACTTCTCTCAATCCTTTAACATCTCTGTAATGATCCGTTTTACTAGATTTTGAAGTTGTTTTAATGTGTTCAACACCGCTTACCTTTAATGTATCAAGTGCTTTAGAAGCAATCTCATTAGCACTTGCTTCAACTTGTGTATTTCCACCAAAAAATCCGATATAAATTGCGCCTAATACGCAAACCGAAGCTATACTTGAAACAATTATATATTTTTTGTTCAATTTAGTGTCCTCCTTTATTAATAAGCATATGCATTCAAATGCCAACCATTCATGTGTACTTGAGGAAGACCATAATAACCCCAACCACGCACTACCCATGCATTAGGATTAGTATCTTCTGCAAATATCACATCCTGGTTTATCGAATAGACATCAGATCCATTTGGGACTATTGTTGAAGAAGGATCAACAAGGCTAGGGTTATAACCACCATAATCGCTTGGTGTTCCACCAGTTTTGCTTACTTTAGCAACATTGATTACTCTTAAGTACTCAACACTACCTTCTTTTCTAACTATCCAACCAGTCACAAGACTAGAATATGACCCTACACTTGAATCTGGATAATACACTTTTTCCATTCTAAATGAAACACCATTATAAGTAGTATCTACTTTACAACTACCATTGGAACTGTACTGGCAAGTCTCGACTACATCTGCCCCCTTATAAATGGATGCTATTTTGGTATAGTATGGACTAGGGCCAGTACGTACACTCAAACTATCTGCAGTTACGTCATAGACGTATATTTTAGCAAAGGCACTTGATACTGGTAGAGCAAGCAATAAAACAAATAAACAAATAAGAATCTTTTTCATACAAACCCTCCCAAAATTCACTAATTATCATTAGATATTTAATGTTATAGGTGAGACTAGAAAATGAAAGTCTTATCTATATTTAATTCTCCAGTCACAGGTAGAGAATATGTGGCTGGTTACTCTGGTCTTAATGTATTTAATTACTCAATTTACCACAACCCATCCTTATAATAAAATACTTAACAAGTACATTGAACCATAGTAGGATAAAAATGTAAATAATTTTTTTCCAAAAATTCACAACATAATTTGACACGATTTCATTAACTCTAGATTACACACCATTAGTGTGGTGAAAATCGGCTGTTTTTATATCCATTTTCCCTTAACGTTGTAAATCCGCGTAACAAATACAGGCCCTCATCTTAATAAAAAGGTGAGGGCTGTTTGAAATTAGCAGATCAATTCAATATACTGCCATTAAAATATCCAACATTAAGTTTTACTGAAGAATATTTCGCAAAATTACCATCACTAGTGTGTCCCCCTTGAAAATTTACCACTGAATACCACAAGCCCCAATACTACTCCATTGTCTTCTAAAAACGATACATTTGCACCAACTTCGGTATCTCTTGGAACTTGAAAAGCCCTACCTAATTTTGTATGTACATAGACTTTATGGCATGGTAGAATAATCCATGTGTTGAAAAAATTATATATGGAGGAGTATATTATGAAAGTAAAAAAAGGGAAGTATATTGCTACTATTACGACTTTATTAGGATTAACCCTGGCCTTTACACTTCCGGCAACAGCATTCGGGAAGTCTTATACAGGTGGTAGGTCCAGCGGAACTTTTAATGTTTACTATGATTCATCAGTATCTTCGTATGGCTACCAGACACATTTAGATTCTGGAAAGAATCAATGGAGTTCAACAAGTTCGAAAGTGAAAATAACTTATGTAAATAATACTTCTGGAAATCCAGATAAGGCCTACGTTGGACAATACCCGGCCGACCCAAACGTCGGTGGTTATGCACGACATTACAAAAGCATTTGGGCCGGTATTGCATTAGCAACTGAGAATGAAAGCTGGATTTATTCAACAGTCACCCTTGCTCAAGATAACATTACTAGCCATAATTTAACGTATAATGAGGTAGTTGCCGTAGCTTGCCACGAATTTGGTCATGCACTTGCACAGGGTCATTCCGATAGTGACACAACTAACTCTGTTATGAGTAGCACTTTAGAGATAGGTAGTGGCAGCAACATTTATAGCCCAACTTCATATGATGTGTCTAGTATCCGAGCAAAGTGGGGAAATTAAATAATTTAAGGAGAGATGAGACTTATGAAAATAAATTTTTTCAATAAAAAAAGCCTTGTTCTTACAAGTTGCCTTGCAGTTATTGTGGCAGTTTCCGCCACATGGTATGTAAAATATAATTCAGTAATCGGAACTGTTTCAATGGATGCTAGCTATATTAAAGAATACAATACTTCTCAGGAACTCCAAAAAGATTCAGATGCTGTGGTAATAGCTAAGGCGATCGTAAAAGGAACACCTGATAGGAATGTCGTGAAAAAATTCTCCGATGGTGAATTGGAGTATACTTACACAATAACAGATTTTAATATTGAAAAAGTTTTATCAGGATCACTCACAACTGGTTCTACAATCTCAGTTCTCGAGCCGTATGGTTACTACCAAACCGCTCTTGGAAAACAAAAGGTTACACTAGATGGATATCAAGAAGTGAAAGATGGTTCAAAGTATTTGTTATTCTTGAAAAAAAATAGCCAAGGACAATACACAATTTTAAACAATAACTTAGGAAAGCATAACATTGATAATACGGACAAAAATGATGATATTACTGATGCTAAAGATACTAAAAGAAATCAAGCAAAGAATAATATTAAGAAGCAAGTTCTAGATGAAGTAAAGAATTTAAAATAACCACTTTGTACCCTTAATTGGGCCCCGCCAACATTCGTTAATTATCTAAACTTGTATTTAGAAACCTCTTGATTGACAAGGGGTTGTACAGCGAAGACATGTAAACAACGTATTCGACTTGACAATGAGCCTCGCGGTATCGGATTCTAAACACGAGCGCCGATGCCCTTGGTGCACGGTTTACCTAGGGTGAAGCTAATAAAAAATAGCCAATCAAATCCGTTCTACAAGAGGGTGGATTTGATTGGCTATTTAAATGTAATGATACAATTGGGGGAAGCTGCCTTGAAAGACTCTGTTAGGCACCTTAGAAACAGTCTCGTATCGAGCTTGTACCTTGACCCGAAGTTCTTGGGGAATAATTGCTTTATGCTACCCATCTGCAATGATCGGAGCGGGATTTGTACCCTTACGTTTTTTTTGTAGACCAGTCTTGTTGCTTGTTAAAGCGTATCGGGCTATGGTGTTGCAAATGATAAATAACGTATTCGATATGGAAAAAGTTTAGCCCTTGGATAGGGTATTAAAAGGTTGGCAATTATGCGCCGCGGCGGATTTGTCGCCGATAGACACGTTAAACTGAACCGTATCATAAGTAACGGCAAGTCTTATTGTGCTCAACCTTTTTATTAAGACAGATTGGAGAGGTGAACATGGGAAATACGGATAAGTTTGAAATGATCGCTAATATTTACGACACTCCTGAAAGAATCCAAATCGCCAAGGTATCATCAGATGCCATTCGTGAATATTTAGTTGACGCTAAAAGTAAGAATGCTATCGATTTTGGGTGCGGAACCGGTCTTGTCGGCATGAACTTGTTAAACGACTTTCATTCCATGCTTTTTCTGGATACATCACCAAACATGATTAATCAAATCAAGCAAAAAATTTCGGATTTCAATATTCGGAATGCAAAT
The DNA here is from genome assembly GCF_056120505.1 of Paenibacillus sp. sgz302164. Lineage (NCBI taxonomy): Bacteria > Bacillati > Bacillota > Bacilli > Caryophanales > Paenibacillaceae > Paenibacillus > Paenibacillus sp. sgz302164. The sequence goes on from NZ_JBVYOL010000009.1 coordinate 72,671, forward strand.
ACATTATGCTTTGATTTTGAAAAGGAAGGCTTATCGGATTTACGTGTCAACTATATTTTTATGGCTCAGGTTCTACTTCATATTGATGATTATGAATTCGTTTTATCAAGATTATTTGATGTTCTCAATGAAGGAGGACATTTGCTCATCGTAGATTTTAATAAAAATGAAAATATCGTGTCAGATATCGTTCATAACGGATTTCATCAAGATGAGCTATCCGACATGATGACGAAAATTGGGTATAAGAATATTCAATCCAAAACTTTTTATTACGGAAGTAAAATATTCATGGGACAAGACGCATCGATGTTTATTCTTGATGCTCAAAAGTAACTTGCCGTTACAGACAGCGCGGTGAAACGTATCATAAGTGACGGCAACGGTTTTAGAGAGAGTGCTCGATGTCAGGTACGTCGATCTCATTTCAGATTGGAGTCGATAAGCCTAAAATGGACATATGGACTTATTGCTACCTATTCAATTTAACTTAATAATCTATTAAGGAATAATTTGAATTTCTTTTTCTAATTCTAAACTTTTTAAAAGGAGGACGCCTAGTGCTAAACAAGAAGTTAGTTGTCTCGATCACAGGATTGTCTTGTCTTTACTTATCGGAAGCGGGACCGGAGTTTATGCCGGTACAGAGGGGAGATCAAAGTGATGAAATATCTTCTGCTTCGCCATGAATATCCAGACAGCGGCTATGTCGATGGCGACGTGGTATTTACTCCTTCGATGGAGACTTACTACCAAGTAGGAACACCTTTCAATGTGGAAGGCCGAGTCGTTTCGGTGACGATGGATAAAGCAGTTCGGAAGTTGGAGGCGGACTTCTTCTTAACGACCTCTGGAGCCTTTTTTGCATCGGAAGAATTGGCAACATTGCTGAAGCTTTATCAGAGTGATTTGCAGACGATTCCGGCAGATACACGCTACTTTAGCGGCAGAAATACTGAGAAAACGTACTGTCTCGTGCATGCGGAACGACGCCTGCCCTGCTTTGACTATCAGCTTTCGGAATACGCCGGCAAGGCATTGGTTCTGCAGCGGCTAGATCGAGGTGTGAGCCCCGACAGCTTTATGGTCAAAGGAGTTCAATCCGTAGTCATTGATGAGAGGTGCGCTGCGGAAGCCAATTTCTTCTTTCTTAAGAACGTTGTTCTGATTGACCCGGTAGTGTCGGAGACGCTTGCAAATGCTATGTGGGGTCACAACTTGAACGTAAGGCTGGATGCTCTCGTCGTATCGGCTTGAATATCGGTCTTTTATGTCCAGAAGGTAAGAAAATACTATTGCTCGAAGGCACCCATAAGAAAACAGGGTGTCCTTTTTTATATTGGGGGTTATAATCTAGCTGTTCTAGCGTGGAGCTTGGGTGCAAGTGTTTCCGAAGTTCGTCGAACCGATGTAAAAACTATAGTTTAGGATTCAATGAGGTTGATATTACTTTTCAATTTGAATAATCCCATTCTCACGTTCAAATTCATCGATGTGTTGCTCGATGAGATATTCAATTTGCATGGCAATGGAACGTTTGTTTTTATCCGCAATAATTTTGATTTTCTCAAAATTTTCTTCTTCTAATCGCAAGGTAAAGACCCGTTTATTTGTGGCCATAGAAACCAATACCCCTTCAAAGTGATGTCAATATTATACCAATATGAATGGGATGGATATACGCTCACATTGACATCTGAGTGACGTCACCTTACAATGATTAATATCAAGCATTCACTTTGATGTCACTTTTGAAGGGAAGTGTTGAGTTGATAAAGAGTCTTAGAACTTATTTGCGTGATTTTATTGCTATGAGAACAGAAGAAATTGGGAATAACGTTCTGAAGCAAGATGAGGGATATCAAGAATTATCTAAAGAACTTCAATCCTTATTGAAAGAGATTTTTAAGTATGTTCCAATAGACCAACACCCAATACTATTTTCTTATGAAGAGAAAGAACAAGCTCAATTGGCACTAGTCATTGAAATTATGTACAGGCAAGGATTGATAGATGGAGTAGCTTAAATCGAAGACTGTCAGTAGTGATGGAAAATGAGGATAAATTCTAAACACACATAAGAAGATTCTTGAAGGTTATTCGAAGAGGATATCGGTATCATATAAAAACCAAGCCGCGGCGGATTTTTCGCCGATAGACCCGTTGAGCTGACCCTTTTTTGATCAGTTCTGCTTGCGCTCCCAGCGAAAAACTTGTGGTAGGACCGTCTTTTACTCTCCGCAACATTTAACAAAGAAATTAAGTTCTGCAGTACCTGCACAGTTCCAATAAAGTCGTCATCTTTGTGGGTCAATTTTCAGCTTTGGCATAGACTTAGTCCAGAAATGACAGCTGAATCCGCCGATGGCTTGCTTCATCTCACGGGAAGAGAAGATTAACAAAAAATACCCCTTTGTAGGTATAGAAACAAGTGGACAATGGATTTATGATGATGCATGAATCTTAAATGTGACTTAGAGAGGGTGCGTTATAGGTATGATGATTAATTTACGCAATCAGGACGGTAATGTGAAAGAATGTAAAGTCGGATTTTCATGGACTACATTCTTTTTTTCGTTTTTTCCGGCAATTTTTAGAGGTGACTGGAAATGGGCGATTATTCAATTCATTGTAGCATGTTGCACTTTTGGTGTTTCCAGTTTGGTCTTTTGCTTTATTTATAACAAACTGTATATCACTGACTTATTGAAAAAAGGGTATAAGCCTTCTGATGAGAATTCAGGGAAGGTACTTGAAGCGAAGGGGATCATTGAAAATTACCGTACTTTAACAACATAACTTCAAGGTTTCAGACGTTAACCAGCCGGTGCTGGACGCTTACTATGCAAGGATACGCTGACCGCGTTCCTGAAGGACGGGCGGCTAGAGATCGATAACAATCGTAGTGAACAGTCGATCAGGCTATTTGCAATCGGGCGCAAAAATTGGTGGTTTGCGAATCCCCCACGGGGAGCAGCGGCAAGCGCGACTATTTACAGCGTAATCAGCTTGCAGATCTGAAGGTGACGCAAGCATTGGAGCCTAATAGGCCGTTGTCATCGTCACTACCAGACTCTTGCCATCTCACGTAACCTCCATCCATCATACACTCGCTCCCATCTGACTGCTAGGTGGGGGCTATTTTTTCAAGCACGGATACAACGTTAGCAAGGGACCCTTTTTTGATCAGTTCTGCTTGCGCTCCCAGCGAAAAACTTGTGGTAGGACCGTCTGAAGAAAAACGGTTTGTCTTCGATATTGGGAACATATGTGATGAATAGCTGTTCCCACGCGCAATACAAATTGCGGTCAGCTATTCGTAAACGAAATCGGTATCCTACTCCGTAACTATAATATTCTTCTGTCCCCAGGCAACAACAGATTCAATTAAAGGTACTAGCTCTTTCCCAGAAGTAGTGAGTGAGTATTCGACACGGGGAGGAACCTCGTTGTATTGTTCCCTATGAATGATCCCGTAATCACAGAGATCTTTTAGACAGTTGGTTAACGTCGTTCCTGTGATACCATGAAGACGTCTTTTTAATTCGTTGTATCTGATGCAGTCATTTTCGCTCAAAATCGCCAATATCGGTAAATTCCATTTTCCTCCGATCACCGAAAAGGCGAAGGTAGCTGGGCACAGCTGATCAAGTTTAAAATCGTATTTCATGATGATTCTCCTAATAGTATTTTTTTGATACTTAGTAAGAAAAATGATCGTACTTGTTCAAATTTATCTAAGTATTATAATAATACCATGTACAGGACATTAACAAATGTCTCTTATAAAAAATTTTTTTAGGGGAGTTGTTGGACGTGACGAAAATTGGAATTATTACAGGAAGTACAAGGCAAGGTAGAGTAAGTTTGCAAGTTGCTGAGTGGGTCAAGACAATTGCTGATCAAAGATCTTCGTTACTCCAGAATACAATCGTGGCATCACTTCTGCCTTGAAGAATGCAATCGATTATCTGAGTCAGGAGTTTCGCAATAAAGCTGCCGGTATTGTCAGCTACGGTTCAGCTGGAGGAACCACCGCAGCTCAGCAGCTTCGCCTGATCTTGTCTGTACCACAAGTCGCAACAGTAGCTACGCAACCTGCTCTTAACCTGTTCACTGATTTTGAAGAAATGAGAACCTTTAAACCTGGCCCACATCACAAGGGCACAATTGAAACTATGTTAGATCAAGTTGTTTCCTGGTCCAGTGCGCTTAAAACATTGCGATAACATGTAGTCTGTCTTGAGTCCGATGGATAGATCAAACCGTTAAGCAAGTGAAGCCATCCATCGGTAAAAATAAACTTCTGAAAGTGATGCAAATTATGAACAATCAAAATATGATGTGTGATCTTGAAACGGGTGTCTGTGGTGTTGTCGATGAAGATCCAATCCAAAAATTCGATCTGGATCAGCAAATTAAAAAAATAACGTTGTATTACGTAACAGATCCGATCTGTTCTCATTGTTGGGCACTCGAACCCGTATTAAATCGATTCACTCAGCAGTATGGCCAGTATTTCAATGTAAGTATTATTATGGGGGGATTATTGGCTAGCTGGCATGGGTTCGGGGATTCTTCAAACGGGATTCAAAAACCTTCTGATGTTGAACACCATTGGAAGGAAGTGGGCCAACACTCACGTATGCCAATCGACGGAACATTGTGGCGTACGAATCCAATAAGCTCTTCTTATCCGCCATCCAGAGTATATAAAGCCATTCAGAACAAGCATAAAGGGAAAGAGAATGGATTTTTGCGGAAAGCAAGAGAGGCTGTTTTTGCTTTTAATCAGAATATTGCTGAAGAGCAGGTACTCATTGAAATCGTCAACCAAATTGGGCTAGATGGAAAACAGGTTTTTGTAGAATCGGAACTCGAAGAGGCACAAGATTTGCTAGAACAAGACTTTGATTTAGTAGCTAGACTCGGTGTAAGAGGATTCCCAACCATCATTATGGTCGATGAAGAAGGTAAAGGGATCAAGATTGTCGGAGCGCGGACATTGGATACCTACGTGGACGCGCTTGAACAAATCATAAATCATCGAGTTAAACCTACAAAGGTACGACCTCTCGCGAAATTGATGGAGGAAAGCCATCTTTTGTTTTCTAAGGAAATTGAAGTGATATACGGAGTCGAGTCCAGTGAGGTTGAAAAATTTATCGCTTCAGAGCTTCGTGAAGATTCATATCATATCGAGCACATTTTAGGCGAATTGTACGTTGTAGCTCAAAAGAATAGGGATGTAAGTGACCTACCCGCAAACGGCTCTCAAGCTTAAATGCTTTGTAAGGCATCAGATAAAGTGCTTTTGTAAGTTAGGAGCGAATGCCGCGGCAGTTGCTCCTTTCTAAAATTTAGGAATGGTCAAATGGACCAACTTGACTTATTGAGTAATATCAGATAATTTATATGCTATGGCATATACTTTTATAAATGGGTGAAAATTATGGAATTGTACAATATAACGGGGTTTTTGATTCATCGTACGGATGTTAAAATGACCAATTACTTTACAAAGCAATTAAAGCCCTATGAGATGACGCCAGAGCAATGGGGTATTATCAGTGTTCTAGATGGAGATAGACCAACAACTCAAAAAGAGCTTGCAGAAGCAATCGACCGAGATCAGAGCACGGTTGTTCGAATGATCCACTCGCTCGAGAAGAAGGGGATCGTCAAACGGATTGTAAATGATACAGATAAACGATCTCATAACTTATACCTGAGCAATAAAGGAATAAAACTTAAATCAGAACTCCTGCCGATTGTCATCGAAGCACACAAGCACGTGACAAGGTACTTAAGTGACGATGAAATTCAGGAATTGAAAACTATACTTGAAAAACTGTATGCGAGTGTTAAGGAATTGTGAGATGTATGCTATAGCATGTAAAATACTACGAGAAATGAGGAATTATCTTGGTTATTATCATTTTGCAAGTTATTGTCGGCTTATTTTTTATGTTTACTGGGAGTAAAATTATTTCCGGTAAAATGGCAGATGAGTTCAACCGTTTCGGCATGCCTCCCATCTTTAATTTTTTAACAGGGTTTATTGAGATCACGTCCGCAATCGGTTTATTTGTAGGCATTTGGTTTCCAATAGCGGCTGTTATTGCAGGATTTTTACTAGCGGCTACAATGTTTGTCGCAACCTTTATTCTTCTCGTTATTGCTAAGGATCCTTTTCCAAAGGCAATACCGGCTATCGTACTTTGCCTGTTGTCTGTGGTCGTCAGTATGAATCATTTGATTTAGTCTGCAAGCTAGTGATGATAAAAATATTTCTAGCCGTACGTACATCAAATATCAGATGAAGGAGCTTCATCATGGGCCAAATATTTCACTATCTTCATGTTTTAAGTGCTGTACTCATGGGTTTCTAACTCGTGCTATCGTTTTTAGTGTTCAAGATCTCAGCTCAACCAGATGTGCAGGGTCAGAAAAAGCTCTTGCTGCTCAACCTTATTCCTAACCCGAAGTGAGCTGTTACGACAGCTCACTTTTGCATTTTTCGCCGATAGACCCGTTAAGCTGAGCCGTATCATAAATAGGGCGAATTTTTACGGTGACTAGAAAGTTGCCGGTTTAGAGCTCTATGAATAGCAGCTGCTACTCAAAAATTAGGAACTGGTCATTGGTGTGGCCGAAGAGAGCCGTTGCGAGTTCACTTAACTAGCCAAGCGTGATTCTGCAAATATGAAACAATGCGAATACGCCTATGAATTGATACGTCTTACACCAAGAAGAGAGTATCCCCAAAGTCATCAAAGATGACCGAGGGATACCTCTTTTTGCATTTACACAGTCCATGAACGATTGTTTAAGGGTTTGTTTAATCTAGCAGTGATATTGTGAAATGGCGAAGCAGAGCTTCTCCAGCTTTGATCTTGTTGGTTGCGTAAGCACCATTCAGATCACTGAAATTGCATTTCGTTATGTCTTTCGCCTCGCCGTTAAGGTTCACGATACGGGACAACATGATAGCCATTTCTTCACGTGTGGCGGGAATCATTATCGGTAAAGGGGATGGGAATTTGATCCCAATGGTAAATGCAACACGTGCAGCTTTACCCATGAACCATTCCTCAAGCCAATCAAGGTTACAATTGGTCTCCATTTCTTACGACAAAAGTCACGTAATTATCCTATTTTTCGACATGAATAAGTCACGGGTTAGAGGAGATTAAGGAATAATGTCGAAACAAGATATTAATAATTGTAAGCAATTTGGCTAATTCTTGATTATAATTGAACATTGGTTTTCGATACATTCACGTGGTATGGTTGCGGTTTGGGTGCGTATCGCCATGCATGGTTCATAATCAGGTATACATCTAGAAGAGGTGCAGCAATGTCAGCTAGACCAGTGGCAGTAATCGTCATAGGAATGCATCGAAGCGGAACATCGTTGTTGGCTCACACTATCAGATCACTGGGCGTTTATTTGGGAGATGAACATCAGATGGTTTCTCCCAGGGAGGACAATCCCGAAGGCTTCTGGGAACACGCCGAGATCGTAGCTGTTCATGATGAGCTGCTGAACCATTTCTCTTCATCATGGGACACCACGAGGCCGTTGCCTGAAAATTGGTGGTTGACTGAAGCGGGGAGGGCAAGTCGGGAGAGATTGATTCATATTGTCTCCAGAGACTTCACTCATTCTCCGTTGTGGGGATTCAAGGACCCTCGAACGTCCTTGCTGCTCCCATTGTGGCAATCCGTGTTCGAAGAACTGAATATAGACACTCGCTATATTCTTAGCCTGCGCAACCCGTTGAACGTAGCCGCTTCTCTGTATAAGAGAGATCAATTCCTTCATGACAAGTCTTTCGCAATATGGAATGTGTACGTCCTCTCCTGCCTCTATTACACGAGCCATGAGCGGCGAGTCGTAATTGACTACGACAAATTGATCGAACAGCCTGTCGAGACCTGCCGGAGAATCAGCGATTTTCTAAACGTTCCCTACACCGCTATGGACCAAGCGAGAGTCAGCGGGTTGTCGAAGCCAGCCTTGCGTCATAGCAGCTATTCCATACAGGATGTATGGGAGGATCGATCCATCCCAGTTATGGTACGACAAACGTATCAAACGGGATTGATCGTCGAGAGAGATCCTCATGAGCTGCATAAAGATGAACTGCGCGAAAGTGTACGAAATGCTTACGACCAGCTGGTACAAACCGGTCGGCTCTTGAGCCACGAAAAATCCTATCGAGTCCGGATCTATTGGGCTGGTGCCGACGGGCAGTTCAAGGAAGATAAATCGACCTACATTTCGGTTAACGCGACAGGGCGGAAAAGTTTTCATACTGTCGAGTTTCGTGAATCGCTGGGGTCGGTATTGCGGATCGACTTTTTTGCAGAGCCTGCATATGTCAAGTTATTCGAGATTTCCCTTATCCACGAAGGACAAGAGGCTGATCTTCTTCGCAATCATGCCAAAGAGTACGTACACTTTCTTGCCTTCACACGGGCCAATGAAGGAGAGAATTGCGTCTCCGGTATCGTTACGGGCAACAATCCGCAGCTGCTGATTCGGGATTTGCCTCCATATGGCGGGACAATATCCTTGCGCCTGGAGCTAAGCTGTTCGTTCGGAATAGAAGCTGAGGTCGTTCAGGAGCTCCAGCTTCAGCAACCTGCGGAAGTTGCGCTGTCCGCCGCGCTTCGTGATGCCAGCCTTCGAATTGAACGGCTGCTGACCGCGAATGCCGAGAAGGAGAAAACGCTCGAATTGGCCGCAGCGCAGATCGAGCAGCAGATTGATACGCTGGAGCTTCTATGCGAGGAAAGCAGGAGGCGCGAGGAGAAGCTCGCCGCTCTAAGCCGGGAGCTGCAAGAGGAGCGAGCCGAAGCGATCCGTCTAAACGCCGAGATCGAGAGAAGAGATCAGCAGGCGAAGAACGATCAAGCCTTATTCATTCGGCAGAAGAATTTGGAGATTGATAAATACCGGAGGGAAGTGGCCTTATATTCGGGATCGTTGTCCTGGAAGGTAACTTTGCCGCTCCGAATTGCGAGAGAGATTGAGCGCAGAGCCAAAAAGCTGCTCAAAGGATGGGCCAAGGGTTTGCTGAAGGGATATACGATTCGAAAGAACCGATATTCTCGTCGCACCGGCTTGGCCGGTAGGCTCCCTTATAAGCAATATGCGCTGATCTTCTCCCACACGAACTATTTGGAATCTATGGGCGGTACCGAGAAATACATTAATGAGCAAGCCTCATACCTGGCTCAAAATAACGTAGGAATCATTCAGATCTATCCAGGCCAAAGCTATTCCTTGTTGAATACAAAGGAAGATACATACTATGGAGTGATCGTGAGCGATCAATTCAGAGGTTTCTATTCGGTTAAAGAGATTACGGACTGGCTCTCCCGTATTCATAAGCGTCTTAGCGAAATTTATACCCATCATCTGTTGAACTGGCAGATCCGTGATTATACGACGCTGCTGAGGAACGTGGAAGAGACGGGACTTCTTCCCCATACGTTTTTCATGCATGATTTCTTCGCGGTCTGTTCCAGCTATCACATGATTTACCAGCCCAGGATTAGCCAGAGCATCAAGGAAGTGAAAGGAAAACATTCCTGCATTGCCGATGTCGTGGCCGCCTCGGGGGCAGACGCTGCCATCTGTCAGAGCTGTACGCACGGCATAATGCTTGAAGAGTGGCGTAAAGCCCTTCGGCCCGTGCTTCTTCAAGTCGATCGAATTGTAGTTCCTTCCAATTTTACCAAGGAGGCAGCGACTGCCGTCTATCCGGATTTTGCAGATAAAATGCTGGTCAGGGGACATCTGATCTTCGACAAGCAAATGATCGTCTACAAGGCGAAGCCTGAACATCGGAGAATCAGACTCGCTTACCTAGGGTATAAAATGGACAATAAAGGATGGCAGATATGGGAGCGCCTGTATAAAGATGAAGCACTCGGCCGCCTTTATGAATTTCATCATATAGGCTCTCAAGAGAGGTATGCGGATCAAGTGGCGGCACATCGCTATTCTTTCCTTCGAGAAGGGAGAATGGGAGCATCCAATCTGCTGATTGCGGAGGACATCGACCTCGTACTGCTATGGTCGATTGTTCCTGAGAGTTACTCCTACACGCTCCAAGAGTCAATTGCGGCAGGCGTTCCTGTCCTTACCTCGCCTCTGAGCGGCAATATCGCTGCGACTATTGATGCACATCCGGAGCTCGGCAAGGTGTTGAGCGGCGAGCATGAGCTTAAAGCATTTTTGTTCGATTCCGAGCACGTAAGAGCCTATGTGTCTGGGGATCGAGCGCGTTACATGTTGGAATGCAACCATCTGCCTGCTGGTGAAAGAGAGGCTCGTCCATGATCGTTACTACATCCATTTGCGCCAATTACTTGCCGAAAGCGATGGTGCTGGCGAAGTCACTGAAGGAAACCAATCCGAATGCGCAATTCATCGTATGCTTGCTGGAACGGGATATCCATCCTGCAGCGCGAAGCTGTGAGCATTTCGATGATGTTGTTCTTGCGAAGGACCTCGGTTTCGAGCAATTCGACAAGTTTATCTTTAAGCATTCAATCGTTGAAGCCTCAACGGCGGTCAAGGGACAGCTCTTCCGATATCTGTTCCGGGACTATGCTGCAGAAGACCACTTCGTCTATCTGGATCCGGATATTAAGGTCTATGGTGAACTGACAGAGTTGGTGGAGGCAATGAACCACCATCCGATCGTACTGACGCCGCATCTTTGCCATCCTGAGGACATCATGGATGCGGTGATGGACAATGAATTAAGCGCTCTGCAGCATGGCGTATTCAATCTTGGCTTCCTTGCGCTCTCCAGATCCGAAGAGGCTATGCGCTTCGCCGATTGGTGGGCAAGCCGGCTGGCGATGTTCTGTTATGACGATATCCCGAGAGGCATCTTCACCGATCAGAAGTGGATCGATCTGGCGCCCTGCTACTTCGATGTCCATATTCTGAAGCACCCTGGTTACAACGTCGCCCCGTGGAATCTATCCAAACGCAAGCTAACAGCGGACGATGGCCCTTGGGTAAACGGCCAGCCTTTGCGTTTTTTCCACTATTCCGGTTTCGATTCAGGCGCAAACGAAGGGATGATTAACAAGTATGTACCCGATCGCAGCAATGTGGTATACGCGTTGCGCGACGAGTACGTTCGGGAGCTGGAGCAGGCCGATCAGGCACATCTGGGCCGCGCCAAGTGGTCGTACGATTATTATACAAGCGACGAGCGGATCGAACGCGATGCCCGCTTCATCTATCGGGATACGCCGGAAATCCCCTACCGGGTGGACAACCCCTTTGCGCTCAGCAATGAATACTTCAAAAGATACATCAGCGTGGAGCAGATTGCCGGCAACGTGATCAGGCAAGGGAAGAAGCTGTTGAAACGTCTAATGAACCGTTAACTCGCAAGCGAAGCGGATATTTTATATTAGGGGAAAAATGATATGACAAGAGCAAGATGGATCTATGCGGACGTTCTTGGGGTCGCGGCGATGATCGGCGTGGTGCTCATCCACTTAACCGCTTCAGTCATCGACATTAGGAGCGAGGTTGGCGACATTCGCTTCTGGTGGATGGCCCATGTCATAAACGCCGCCTTCCGATGGAGCGTCCCCGTATTCATCATGATCAATGGGATGCTTCTGCTTACTCCGGGTCGAAGTGAATCGGCGTTGACATTCTATTTAAAAGGGTTCAGGAGCATTGCGCCACTTTTCGTCCTATGGAGCATGATTTATTATGTGTGGGATATTCGCAAGGAGCCGGATTCATTCGATTGGGGACGATTTGCCGAAGGGTTCATGAAAGGAACGCTTCATTACCATCTCGGGTACGTTTATATAATTGGTATTCTGTATTTGATTGCGCCCCTTCTTCGGGTGCTGGTGAGACGCGCCTCCTTGAGTGCTGTATTCTGCATCGGGGCGGCGGGGCTGGTCTTCTCCAATTTATTTCCGCTGGCACACTGGAATTGGAATAGCTGGGGCTTCGTCATTGATTTACCTAACTTGCCAGGCTATATCGGGTATTTCCTGATCGGTTACGTATTGTCGACGGCAGCGTTGAATAAGGGAGTCAGCTGGCTTCTATACGGGGCAGGGATCCTATCGTATATAGCGATCGTGGTTGGAACGAATTGGCTATTGACTGCACATCCTTCAGTGAAAATGTACTTTTATGAGGATACTTCAATTCCCGTCCTATTTACCGCTGCGGCGGTCTTCGTTGTTGTGCTTCGCACAACAGCTGCCGATGCGAGAAGCCCGCGGCTTCTATCCGTGTTAGGCTCCTCCGTGTTCCATGTTTATTTGAGCCATGTGTTCATTATGGAGTGGCTTTACGAGCGTCGTCCGTGGGACATTATCCATAGCAGCCCTTTGGAGTATATGCCAATTGTCGTCGTCCTCATCGTGCTTGCGTCTCTCCTTATCGACCGCGTTTGGCGCGGGGGTCTGTTTGCGTTGAAGGCAAGCTTTAAGCTGGCCGTACGGTTTCGCAACGAGTGGGATTCGATTCATCCGCTGAAGGAGATCTACCAATATCGGGAGATGCTCCGAAATATGGTTTTGAAGGATTTACGGACGCGCTACAAGGGCTCGGCGCTCGGGTTTCTGTGGACGTTTATGAACCCGCTTCTTATGCTCGGCATATACACGGCAGTGTTCTCGTTCATCATGAAGGCGGACATTCCGCATTTTCCATTGTTCATCCTTGTGGCGCTGCTGCCCTGGAATTTTTTCTCCCAGTCGATTACTGGCGGTGCCAGAAGCATGATCAATCATGCGGAGTTGATGAAGAAGGTTTATTTCCCGCGAGAGGTTATTCCGCTGTCGGTCATTGGAAGCAATCTGATCAACTACTTGCTTACGTTAGTCATTTTAATTCCGGCGCTCTGGCTTAGCGGGATTCCGCTTACGGTGACCTTGTCGGGTTTCCCGATCGTATTGCTCGCGCAGACGCTGCTTATATTGCCCACCGTGATGCTTGCTGCCCTGGCTACGGTTTATCTTCGGGACCTGGAGCATATCCTGAATGTCCTGATGATGGTTGGCTTCTATTTGACACCGGTATTATTCCCTATATCGCTTATCCCGAGTTCATATAGATGGCTGTTCGAATATAACCCGATGACAACGATTATCGAGGCTTATCGGGAGATCTTTTTGTACGGCCAATGGCCGGACTTTGGCGCTATCCTTCCTATGCTGCTCGTTCTCGTCATCATCAACGCGGCGGCGCTTGCTGTATTTGCGCTATTGCAGAAGCATGTGGTCGAGGAAGTATGAATGGTTTAAAGACAGGAGTGGGCGCATGAATAACGCAATCGAGCTGCATCAGGTGTCTAAAAAATTCAACAAGCAAGGCGGACAGCGAAATACGATTAAGGACCTCATGATGGCACCCACGCCTGCGGAATCGATGGATAAATGGGTGTTGCGTGATATTGAGTTGGAGCTCCCGAAGGGGGCGAGCCTGGCGCTGATCGGCAAGAACGGTTCCGGCAAGAGCACGCTGCTGAAGCTGATCAGCCGGATCTTGCATCCTACCTCCGGTACCGTTAAAGTCGACGGTAAAGTAGCGACGCTGTTGGAACTCGGAGCGGGGTTTCATGCCGACTTTACCGGAAGAGAAAATATATATTTTAACGGTTCCGTTCTTGGGTTTACGCGCAAGGAGATTCAGGAGAAGATGGACAGCATCATCGCGTTCTCCGAGCTTGGAGAAGACATTGACCAGTTGGTGCGGAGCTACTCGACTGGCATGTATATGAGACTGGGTTTCTCCGTAGCCATCCATATGACACCTGACATTTTGCTGATCGACGAGGTGCTGGCGGTCGGCGACCATGAATTTCGGAAGAAATGCATCAACGCCATCCTGCGGTTGAAGAGCGCGGGCACCACGATTCTATTTGTCAGTCATGCGGGAGAACAGACGAAAATCATTTGTGATCAGGCGATCTGGCTTGAGGAAGGCCGTATCAAGCTCAGCGGACCGACACGTGACGTGCTTATGGCCTATGAGCAGAGCGAGGCCGCCCATGATTATCTGGCGGAGTATTACTACCGTATGGGCTGCAGGAGCCAGCAACAGCAGGATTTCGAGCAGGCCTTGAAGTTTTTCGATCAATCGCTCGACAAGGGCTACAATGAGTTTTCTGTTAAAATCTTGCGCTCATCCGTGTATCTGGAATTAGGTATGCAAGAAGAGGCAAGCGAGGATGCCGTTCGGTGTTTGGAGATTGCGCCGCCAGGTACGGATATGGAGAGCGTTGTCCAGCACGTTCACTTCGTCAACAAACGCAAAGTGGAATGGGTACGATCTGCCCGAACCAAGCTCTATAACAACACTACGACGGAGCCTGCTTTTCTGATTATCGGGACGCAAAAAGGAGGTACTACCTCCCTGTACCATGACCTTGTGCAGCACCCTAGCATTCAATCGGCTGCCGTGAAGGAAGTTCATTTCTTCGATGAGCAATATCAACTCGGATTCGACTGGTACAAGAAGAACTTCCCGCCTGATCTGCCTGAAGGCCATATCACAGGGGAGGCGAGTCCCTATTATCTATTCCATCCCCAGACACCCGGCCGGGTGCGCGAGTGGCTCCCTAAGGTTAAGCTGATCGCCGTCCTGCGCAATCCCGTCCATCGAGCCTATTCCCATTATCAAATGATGGTGAGACGAGGCCTGGAGCCGATGTCGTTCCCGGAGGCGCTGCAGGCTGAGCGTTCAAGAGTAGAAGAGGAGTATAGTCGAATGGATAGGGACCCTCGCTTCTTAAGCCAGAATTGTTCGATTTATTCTTATTTGAAGCGGGGGTTATACGCGGAGCAGTTGGAGAGATGGTACCGGTATTTCCCCAAGGACCAGATTCTTGTGATGAGCAGCGAGGCATGGTTCCAGAACCCGGCTGCGAGCTATCGGAACGTGCTGGATTTTCTTGATATGCCGTTGTGGGAACCGGGCGAGTATGTGCTGCTAAATGAAGGCGAATACGACCAGCCTATTCCGCAAGATACGATGGAATGGCTGCGAAATTACTATGCGGAACCGAACCGGCGATTGTTTGAATTGATCGGAGAAACGTACGACTGGGACTGATAAGTGTTCAAGAGGGGAATAAAACAAAGTTTGGGACGAGCGGAGGGCATTATGATAGGCAAGAGGGGGAAACAGTATTGTTTTTCAGAAGCAACAAGCGAAAGAACAACATTCGTGAGATTATTATACACGCGGGAATGCATAAAACCGGTACGACAAGCATCCAAGAAACCTTATTTGCAAACGCGGAACGTTTAAAAAAACGGGGGTTTCTTTATCCGACATGCTGGCCTTCGAATCATTCCATACCGATTTTCGGCGCTTTTACAAGCAATCAGGCATACTTCGAGAATATTGTCGAGGGACGCAGCAAAAGTGAAATTAGAAAAACAAATAAGCATTTTTTGAAACTATTTGAAAAAGAAGCGGCTGAATCCGAGCAAGGCAAAATCATCATATCCGGCGAAAACATTTCCCTGCTTTCACGTAGCGAGTTAACGAACGTTCGAACGTTTCTGAAAAAAGCGATCGGCTATAAGGCTTCGATAAAGGTGTTGATTTCCGTAAGACATCCGGTGCCTTGGCTGGTGAGCGCTACGCAGCAAAGGCTAAAAGCAGGGCAAAAGCTTCAGCAGATTCTGGATGAAAAGATGAATGCAATCATACAAAATTTGTTCCAAGTGCGTATAGGAAATTTGGTTCAGGTTTTCGGCAGAGACGCTGTAGAGGTGTATCGGTTCGAGGATTCAGTAAAGCATGAATGCGGGCCAGTCGGATACTTTTTGGAGAAATTGGGTTATGAAAAAGAGGAAATAAAAACGTTTAATATGGTGAAGGCCAATGAAAGCATTTCGTTAATCGCGGCGGAATTATTGGCCTTTATTAATGAAAGATGCCCGATTATTCTCAATAATCGACGAAACGAGCAAAGAACCAGAGAAGATATAAATCCGCTTCTGGTCATACGCGGTCCGAAATTCGATATTTCGCATGTCTATAAAAAAGGTTTTTTGGCACTGGCGCAGGAAGACCTAAAATGGCTTAGGGAAAACTTTGGGATAGACTTCTCATACCAATTGCCACCACAGCTCAGTGATCCACAGCTTGATTTCAGCCCGGAAACCGTTGCGGATATTAATCATGCATACGATAACCTATCTGCTCCGCTACAGGAGTTGGTGACAGAGTATTTGCGGGTAAAGATAAAGGATTCAACAAATCTGTTCAATTTCGCTCTATAGATGGTACGCTGAGCCGTTGGGTTTAAGCTTTCTGAGGGGATGGAGGTCTGCGGAGTTAGGGAAGTTTAAGTTTGCCAGGCAGAAGTCTAAGCTGGCGGGGACTATTCGGGGAAGAAAGGGGCTGGTTGTGCCAGCCCCTCTTTCATTTCTTTTTCTCCAACTCCGCCTTTAATCTTGCATTCTCTTCCAACAGCTTTTGAACGTCCGGGACATCCTTGCCGGAAACCCAGCCATACAAATCGTCTCTTGCTGCATACTCCGGCAATTGATCACGAAGTACCATTTTAATATGCCGTACATCTTCAACATAATAGGTAGGGATTTGTTCCATGACCGATTGCTTAAACTCTTGAAACTTCTGATAGTATTCAATTGCTGCGAAGTCGTATGGCTTTTGTCTTAATGCTTCATCTGTGACAACAAAAGCAAATCTAGGTTTGCCCGCTTCTCCGGCATACTCATATTCCCAATGCGTATAGCTCTTGGATTCATCAGGAAGCGTTAAACCATAGAATCCTCCGAGAATCAGGATATATATATCGGACTCGTCGATCCATCTCTTCCTAATTTTCATTGGACTTTCCTTAAAATATTGCTCGATTCCAGCAGGGATATGACCGGCTTGAAGTACGGCTTCAACAGCGGTATGTCTTTCCTCAATAAGATCGTAGAAAGTAGACGATATGTAAATTTGCAATTTTTTTCTCATAGGCCCACCCAAATTAAAGAATTGTATAAATAGAATCTAGCACGCTCTCACTTTATTTGTCAAAACTGACTAAGGTTTTCATGCGGCAAGCTTGCACCAGACGGCAAATAGGAGGTTTAGTTCGTGCAAAAGGAATGGAAAAGAAAGGTTTGAGGGCAATTTCATAGCTCGCTTGGATTCTGACGCTGGCTTCCCAGGCTTCTTTGCTGTTCGTGCGGTCTCGAAACGCTTTCTCGTTCTCCCTCTGTCATCTGGCGTATCCAGTGGTGCAAAGCTTGCTCTGTCATAGGCGGCCGGCCTCCTAATCTTTATTTCACTTTATATTGGTCCTGTGCCCGGAAAAAGTTCATTTCTCGATCGCTTACTAATCCTGATTCCTGCTCTGCATTCTCATGTAAGCTTTTCATTAATTCATTTAAAAAGGAGTGAAACTTAATGAAAAATGAAAGTATATTAACCGAGGACTAAACAGGTAATTAACGAGCTTACACTCATTTGATACATACCCACTGTCTCTTGAACGTGGTGAGTGGGGGGATAGGTGATCCGGAAAGTGTTCTGATTCGGGCACTTGAACCTTGTGAAGGAATAGAATGGATGTACAGGCGCCGCGAAAGTGTAAAGAAGGAGCAGGAGCTGACGAACGGACCGGGTAAGTTGACGAAAGTGTGCGATACTCCCAGCGAGGCGGCATATTGCGGCACGAACGGTACAATGAGTCCATATACGAGCATATCGACGGAAATAGCGATGGTGACGACGGCAAGCGCAGCAATTCGTGAGCGCTCAACTTTTTGATTCAATCGCGTCGTCCCCCTTCTGCTGTTCCAGCAGTTGCTTCAATTGCGAGAGAAATTGCAACAGCAATTCAACCTGATCGTACATGTTCCTGAAGATAAGCTTGACATATTCCGGTAGATCTATGGCTTCGGATTTCGCTTGTTCCCCGCTTTTCAACTGGGCAAGCAAACTGCGTAGGGATTCCTGCTGTTCATTCAGTGCATGATAGATGCCGGAAACACACCTGCCCACAGGTCGGTTTGCGTTTTTTGCAGCGTAAGTTGAATTTCATAACCATATATTATTCCTCGACGGTGATGCCGGCAGCTTTCAAATGCCCGTAGGCAACGATTCTACTAAACTGAGATGAAACTTCATCTGCAGGAAGGGGGTTATCGTTTTTAATCCACCAGAGTACAATCCCCATGAAAGACGATATGAGGTATTCGAGCAGCAATTCCTTGGATATCGCTAAAGGGGAATTTCCCTGAGCAGGATTCCACCCCTCATTTAATTTATCTTTAATGATATTCTCCATTTTCGCTCGAAACTGATAGATTCTATTCTCTTCAATTAACATGGCATAGTAAAAGGTGGTGTTGCGCGAAATATGTTCCAGTACAGTTTGCATGACTGTCTCGAGTATAGAAATACTGAAAGGATTCATGCTGATGGGACAAAGAACGACTGTATCCTTTAATTCGCTCAACAATTCATTCATACATGTATCCAATAAATCAGGTTTATTTTGGTAGTGAAGATAAAAAGTGTTTCGATTGATCATAGCCTGATCGGCAATATCCTGGATCGTTATCGCTTCATATCCTTTTTCCTGAACAAGCTCATAAAACGCATTTCGAATCGATTGTTTCGTGCGCAGTATTCTAAGGTCCGTTTTCTTGTTCACTGTTTTCTTTCTCCCCTACATGAAATTTTAACCGTTAAGCGACAAAAGTTGTATGAGCTGTCTGTTATCCTTCAAAACGAAAAATATTGAATATTGAGCGTTATATTAACCTCCATTATAATGAGCGATAGATAAATAAACAACGCCATGTTCATTATTTATCTAATGCCCATAAACTTAAAGGAGGATAGTCGAATGACGGTAAACAATGAAAATGAGCTTGTCCGTAAGGCAATCGCCGTGTTGGAAAGTTTAGAGAGCGGCAACTCCGAAGCGATTATGGCTTATGTGAATCCAGATCAATATATTCAGCACAACCAGGCCTTACCCGATGGTCGTGAAGCCATTCTTGGTGCACTTGATCATTTAAAGGAAATGGGTACAAAGGTAAGCATTAAGCGTACTATAGTCGACGGAGATTATGTGGCACTTCATTCCGTATATGATTTTTTTGGCCCCAAAATCGGCATTGATATATTCCGTTTTGAGAATGGGCTGATCGTCGAACATTGGGATAATCTGCAAGAGATGACGGAAAAGACGACAAGCAATCATACGATGATTGACGGACCGGTCACCATTAGGGACATCAACAAGACGGATGCGAACAAAGTATTGGTCAATAGCTATGTTGAGAACATCTTGCTTGGGAAGAACCCGGACCTGCTTGCCTCTTACTTTGATGGCGATCACTACATTCAGCATAGTCCACATATTGCCGACGGTCTTTCCGGTCTTCATGCTGCTTTGCAGGCGCTGAAGGAGAAAAATATTGAATTTCAATATACTCATGTCCATCTGGTAATCGGACAAGGCGATTTTGTGCTTACGGTGAGTGAAGGTTTCTTCGACGGTCAGCCTACTGCTTTCTACGATTTGTTCCGCGTGGAGAATGGAAAGATCGCCGAGCATTGGGACGTCATCGAGGCCATACTGCCGGCAGAAAAACGAAAGAATTTGAACAGTAGATTTTGAGGTGGGTGCAGCGCAATTGTAGAAAAGACAGGGGAAAGCATATATCATGGTTGTCGCTTTAAACATTCACGTAACCAGAAACAGAAGAAAGAGGTTGAAATTGCACGTAACCCCTAATAAAATCATCTCTTTAGGCACCCTAACGGGTGCCTTTACATATTTCATGTGGAATTTAAAAATGTTGTTGACACGACACTAATTGGTGTCCTATAATCAAAGTGTCACCAAATGGTGTCCAATTACGGGTTTCATCTTATCCTTCCGCTTTCTTATGCTGCACTAAATATCGCCTCGTGGGCGCTTCGTCCGAAGAGCCGCAAACTGTAGAGGGAGGTGATGAAATTATCGGCTATTCCTTCGTACAACCGATAGATACTACTATAAAAATAATAATTGGGAGAGGGTGTTATGGACGAGAACAACCGGTTGCGGGATGTATTTGACGCGATTTCAGATCCAACTAGACGCCGACTGATTCGTCTGTTAGCAGAGGCGGACGAGATACCGCTTCATGAATTAACGCCACAGTTTCAAATGGGCCGAACGGCGGTATCCAAGCATTTGACCATCCTTAAAGAGGCCGGATTGGTGCTTGACCGAAAAGTCGGCAGAGAAACGCTATTGAGGCTAAACGCCTCTCCGCTCAGAGAAATTCAAGATTGGGTGGCTTACTACAGCAAGTTCTGGAGTACGAATATGTTGCGCTTGAACCAACTATTGGAGGAGGAAGAAGAATGAGTTTAACATTATCCTTGGATTATCAGTACGCGACATCGATCGAGAAGCTTTGGTCCGCCTTAACCGATTCAAGCAAGCTTGCCAAGTGGGTTGCCAACATTCACACCGGTCAGCCGATGGAGAACGATTTTCAACCTGTCGTCGGATACCGTTTTCAGTTCCGCACCCAGCCAAACGAATATTGGGATGGAATTATTGAAGGCGAAGTGCTGATCGTGGATGCACCCAACCGGGTATCCTATACTTGGGTCAGTGGAGGGGAGAAGCATACGGTCACCTGGACGTTGCAGGACTTAGGGAACGGGAAGGTTAACCTTCATCTCGAACAAACCGGAATCTCGAATGAACCAGCACTGGGTGGGGCGAAGTATGGCTGGGGTAAATGGTGCAGCGAGCTTGAAAAGGTGTTGGAACAATAATCGCATTCGATTACCTTCTTGTTGTTAGGAAACAAAGAGATAAGAGGAGAGATGGAAATGTCCTATATCGTTGATTTCAAAAATGTATCTACGGTTGGTTTAGAGTCTTCACCTGTAGCAGAAGCGCTTGCTGGTTTGCGTGCTAATGAAGCCCGTTATTTTATGAATAAATACAAGCATGAATTTATGGTTGTACCCGCTAGCGAAAGTCAGGAGAGCCTTGATTATGTGAACCGAATTTTGAAAGAAGAACGCAATATTGAGTTTGCGGCCAAACCTTTAGAAACGTCGCGTTTTCAAGTGGAAAATATCCAATTTACCTACGTCTTTTATGAGGATGGTCTTGGGCTCAATGTCATGTATACGGTTGATGACCCTAAGAAGCGGGCCGTTGGTTTTAAGCTTTCGGAGGGGATGGAGGTACCAAAGGAGTTAGAAGGGAAGTTTAAGTTTGCTAGGCAGAAGTCTAAACTAGCGGGAACGATTCGGGGCTCGTTTTTTGTAATTAAAGGACAATATTAAAGTAAGACCCGTTACGCTGAACCATACCATAAGTAATGGCGAAATTTTTCGTGGGGGAAGGGCGTAGAGGCGCTTAAAGAAGCTGGAGCGGGTAGGGTGGGAAATGGAAACGTCAAAACTAAACTTACGGAAACACAAAGAAAACAGAGGCGGAGCGTCCCGCCTCTGTTTTCTTACGTATGAATATCTGTGATTTGAAGCGTTACTGACAAAAAATTATCCCAACATTATAATTGTTATATATATCCTACAGCGGCACTAACCGGGAGGACGGTATGCAATTTCAACCAATGTATGATAATGGGGAATTATTTCTACCGAAGATCGAATTAAATATGACAACGAGCCAATCGATTGGCATTATAACGGACTTGAAGCGAAAGCAGCTTTTAATGAATCAATTAGTGAATCGTTCCCAATATTATTTATTTCGAGCTGGGCAAAGCGAGTATATGCGTTTAACGGTGGAAGAGCTAATCACTTTTCTAATCAAAGTAACGGAGAGGAATGAGCGTGTCGCTTTGTTACTGGATTATTTTGCTTTAAAGGAAGAACGGAAGGTAAGAATTAAGGATCTAAGCTCATCGAAAAGGATGTATGTGACATTACTGCGTGTCTTTTTTGCGCATCAGCCTACACTTGTACTGGAGGAACCTTATTTTTACTTAGAAGAGCAAGATCGTCGTCAATTTAAACGGATTCTTGATGACCTTTTGAAAGAAAAACAAGTATTAATTTTAACTTCAAATTTAGAGGATGCCATTATTTCCTGTGATGCCATCTATCGATTGAACGAACTCGGATTTCATCAATTGGATATTCGGGATTCGGAAGAGGATAAACAGGAAGTGCAGGAACAAGATCGGGCCAATATAACCTTACAGAAGATTTATACGAAAAGAAATGACAAAGTGATTTTATTTGATCCGCCTGAAGTAGATTACATAGAAAGTATTGAGGGTTCGGTCCTTGTTCATGTGGGTGGAGAAAATTATGTCTGTGCTCTGACGCTAACCGAGCTCGAGCAAAGATTGTTAAATTTCGGGTTTTTTAGGTGTCATCGATCCTACATCGTTAATCTGCAAAAAGTAAGAGAGATTATTACATGGACGAAGAATAGCTACAGCTTGCGATTACATACAGGTAAAGATGACGTGGTTCCGTTATCTCGTTCAAAATTGCATGAATTAAAAGTACTTCTTAATATTTAATTTCCGGTGTAATGTCGAACCAATCAAGCATTTCATGGTACCATTCAGGCGATAACAGCTACATTTCGGCGGTATTTGATGGCTGTATGCATGCAATCATTATATGCTTAGGGCACCAACGTTAAGGAAGTGGTGCTCGTGGATGTTATCCAAGTAGAACATATTCGAAAGAGATTTGGAAATAAGGATGCGTTATCAGACGTGTCCTTTTCCATTCCGAAAGGAGAAATTTTTGGTTTCCTAGGTCCGAGTGGTTCGGGAAAAACGACATTAATTAAGATTTTAACGGGGCAGTTAAATCCGACAAGCGGACAGGCAAATGTATTTAACCAGCCAGCGGAGATGATGCATCAGTCTACACAGAAGATGCGCTTTGGAATTTTGACGGATAACAGTGGTCTATATGAGAGATTAACTATTGAGGAAAATCTAGAGTTGTATCGCCAATTATATGATCTTCCTAAATCTTCGATCGATAAGGTACTGCAGTTTGTTAACTTAAACGGAGAGCGCAAAAAGAAAGTCAATCGCTTATCGAAAGGGATGCGTCAGCGAGTCATGTTGGCATGCGCGATTATCCATGAGCCGGAATTATTATTTTTAGATGAACCTACTTCGGCTTTAGATCCTGTAAACTCAGCACATATTTATAAAGGCTTACGCTACTTAAATGAGAAAGGGACAACGATTTTTTTAACTACGCATGATATGGCTGAGGCGGAATTGATGTGTAACCGTGTAGCGATTTTGTATCAAGGACAAATCCAAACCATCGGTTCACCCAAGGAACTTAAAAGACAGCATCGAGAAAACGTGGTTTGTGTTGACTTAATCAATGGGGAAGCCTACGAGCTCCCGATAGGTGAGGGAACGGCTAATCAAATAGCTGATTGGATGAAACGAGGGTTCATTGATCGATTAGAAACGAAAGAGCCAAGTCTAGGTGATATCTTTATTAAAATGACAGGAAGTGAGTTACTATGAGTATCTCATTAAAACGTGCTCGAGCGATATTTGTGAAGGATTACAAAGAGTTTTCACGCAATTATGCGCTCTCTATTATGTTGATTTTCCCAATTATCCTTGCACTTCTTCTTCGAGCTGCCGGCTCCGGCTCGTCTTTGCCTGGATCTTTCGCTACAGTTCTTAATCTTTCGTTTGTGTTCCTAACATGTTTCGCACAAGCATGCTTGATTGCGGAAGAAAAGGAGCGTAACACTTTACGATCATTAATGATGACTCCGGCCACGACCATGGATGTTTTAATCGGTAAAAGCACTTTAGTCTTTGTAATGTCTGCTGTTGTTCTGGCTATTGCTACGTATCTATTTGGCTATGAGCCAGCTAGTATATGGGCGTTTGTGGCAGCAATCATTCTTTCGATTATTCTATACACAGCAGTCGGCACGATATGCGGTTTATTCTCCAAGACGTTGCTTGATGCGTCATTATCTATAATTCCTGTGTCGATCGTATTCTCTGGGGCACCATGGGGAGCGTTTCTTGTGGATGATTATCCAATCTTCAAAGTGCTGGATTACGTACCAAGCAGTCAGCTTGTGCATTTGCTAGCTCCACGTAATATAGGCTTTACGATGGGAGACTTATTAAAACCCCTCCTCATTACTTTGGCATGGACGGTTGTATTAACGATTGTGTCTGTTGTTTTATATCAACGACGGTTAAAGGATGAGTAGGAAAAAAATCAGCCGCTATGGAATCGCGTATTTCTACCGAGGAGGGATCAAATGCCGATGAATTTAGCCGTTAAGTTGATGCAAAAATTCAAAGACCGCGATACCCGGAATAAGCTGAAAGTCTATCAAGACAAGGCGGATCTCATCAGGAAACGGAATTTGGAAACATGGGAGGATGGGCAGCTTCAAGCGGAATCCCTCCGGCTGCAAAAAGAAGCAAAATCGGGTACGCCTTTGGATGAGCTGCTTGTCGATGCTTATACGTTAGTCTGCGAGGCAGCGAAGAGAAAGCTTGGATTACAGCCTTACGATGTCCAGATCATGGCTGCCGTCGCTCTGCACGAGAGATTTGTGATCGAGCAGCATACCGGTGAAGGAAAAACGCTCTCTGCTGTTATGCCTGCTTATCTAAATGCGCTTACCGGCAAAGGCGTTCATGTGCTGACTTTTAACGATTATTTGGCAAATCGAGATGCGGAGTGGATGGGCCCGATCTATCGTTTCCTAGGGTTAACGGTAAACTCGGTTCAAGCGGGTATGAGCCTGTTTGAGAAACAGGAAGCTTACGCCAAGGATATAACCTATGTTACGGCTAAAGAGGCGGGATTCGATTATTTGCGCGACGCGATCGCACTAAACGAAGCCGATACCGTGCATCGTCCCCTCGCAAGCAGAAGTTGTTGCCATGCTGGGAGGATTGTACGTGATTGGTACGCATGTGAATGAAAGCGTGCGGATCGACGACCAACTGCGCGGGCGTTCTGGCCGCCAAGGCGACCCTGGAGCCTCCGTATTTTTCATAAGCTTGGAGGACGAGTTGTTGCTTCGGTTCGGCCTCAATAAAGCGATTCGCGCTCCCAGGCAGGATGAGGCTCTCGAAGAGCCGATGCTTCGCAGCAAAATCGCGCATATTCAGCGTGTTATTATGGGACAAAACTTCCACATATGCCAAGAATTGAACTGTTATTCGGATATGGTGGAGGATCAGAGGCGAATTCTATACGAGGAACGGCTCGGAATTTTGAAAGGCGAGAAGCCGATGAGCCCTTCGGAGCAGCGGGTGCGGCTTTATTATCTCGACGTGTTCTGGGCTGACCATCTTGCATACGTTTCTTACATTCGCGAAGGCATCCACTTGGAGAGCCTTGTCAGCGGCAATCCGATCGACGAATTCCATGCACAAATCACCCAAGCATACGAGCAAATTCCAGCTAAAATAAATAGCGAGTCGGCGAATATGCTTGTAAGGCTCGGAGGTTCGAATGATCCGTCGAAGTGGGAAGAGTTCGGTCTGAAGAGCCCTACCTCCACTCGGACTTATATAATAAACGATCAATACATCCAGAATAAGCGCAGCTCATGGACCGCAATGACTGTATTTGCTTTTTGGATTCGCAATATTTTGAGGCCGATATTCGGGTGGCAAAAATTTTGATTGGGACGAATTGCAGAACTTGTGGACTGGAAAACACAAGTTGCTTTTGAGGCCAGCAATGCCGCCGCGCTTCACACTTAGGCGGATTTTTCGCCGATAGACCCGTTGGGCTGAGCCGTACCACAAATGACGGCGAAAAAACTGGGATGTAGGAAGATGGCCGACAATAATGTCATTTGTCCCTATAAAACCGATAGCTGATAAAAGTAAGAATCGATGCAGCTAATGCCAGCACGCCCCCCATCCACCCGGTATGGAGCAGCCCGATATTGGTGGCAACCAGTCCTCCAATTGCAGATCCTGCAGCAATGCCTAAATTAACAGATACAGGAAACAAAGAAGCGGCGAACACCTTGGCTGAAGGAGAGTATTCCCCGGCCAAATCTATCAAGTACAGTTGGAATGTTACGTTAAATAAGTAAACGACAAGACCAATAATTAAGATATTTATCAATCCGAGAACGGCAAAATGTAATGTGAAATAAAGAGAGGCAAGAATAATGGCTTGAATGATAAAAACAAATCTTAATTTACTCAATCCGTTGCGAATAGCAATATTACCAGCTAGCAATGTACTGATTATAGAAGCGACCCCGTATATCAGCAAAATAAGGCTTGTATATCTGGCGGGGATAAGCAACACATTTTCCAATATAGGCGTGATATAAGTATACACGACATAAGTGGCGGCAATGGTTAGTGTTGGGACGAGAAAAGCCAATACTATTCGGGGATGTGTCAATAAATCGAATTGGCTTTTTAATGAGTTTTGGGCACCCTTCAGGTTTCTCGGAAGTGTAATCGAGAGCATCGCCAAGGCAACCACACCTAAAAAAGCTGTGAACCAGAAAGCCATGTTCCAGCCGCCTGCTTGCCCGATCCAGGTACCCAGCGGAACACCCAGCACACTTGCAATAGTAAATCCGGCAAATATGAGCGAAACGACCGTGCTTCTTTTCTCGGCAGGCAATGTCTCGCTGGCAACCGTCGTAGCTATCGTCTGCATCAGTCCGCATACAACGGCGGTAACCACCCTTGCCCCCATAAGCAAAGGATAAACCGAGGAAAGCGCACTGGTTACATTGCCCGCAATAAAAATTAACATGCATGTCAGCATTAGCGAATAAGCAGGATATCGGCTGACAAGAACAGTTACGATAGGCGTGCCGACGGCAACCGCAAAGGCAAACCCGGATACAAGCGCCCCAGCTGCAGAGATTGTTATTTCCAAATCGGATGCAACGTTGGACAGCAATCCGACAATAACAAATTCGCTTGTACCCGTGACGAATGTCAGTAAAACTAAAGAAAAAACCAGAAACTTCTGCTGTATGCTCAAAGGTACCCCGGTTGATTTTGCCATCTCCATAACTTACTCCCCCTGATTGAGATTCATGTCCTAACTTTGCCGCTTTCATTGGCTTGTGGTTGCTATTATGAATTAAAAATGTCAATAATAGAAGTACAGACTTTTTAGTGATATAGTTACCAAAAAGAAATAATTGTGCAAACAAAGGGGGGTGAGGAATGAGAACGTACTACTGTACTCTTGAAGTCGCGATGAGTATCATTGGCGGGAAATGGAAACCACTCATTGTTTATCATTTAACAAAGGAATCCAGAAGAACAAGCGAGCTAAAGCGGATGATTCAGGGGATAACACAGAAAATGCTGATCCAGCAATTAAGAGAACTTGAAGAAGACGGAATCATTATCCGAAAAATATACAATCAAGTCCCGCCAAAAGTGGAGTATTCGGTTACAGAATTTGGAATGTCAATGGCACCGATCTTGCTTGCACTGTGCGAATGGGGAGAAAATTATTTAGAGGAAACCTTCGACAAAGGCGAATACCAAATTTTGAATAAATATTAATTGAACCAGTAAGATGGACATAGCTCCGCATGTACGAACGGGCTTTCGAGCTGATGGGGACCGATGTGGCGTTTGAATTCGGCTTGGAAGCTGATTCTGCTGGGGATTGAACAGGTGATAAAGGAGCAGATCGGGCATTGAAAGGTTGGCAATTATGCGCCGCGGCAGCTCCTTTTGCATTTTTAGCCGATAGACTCGTTAAGCTGAACCATACCATAAGCTGTTTGACGGGGGCCGAGGGCAGTTGGGCGCCGACGCGTAATTGAAGAGCCAGTAACTTCCGGCGATGGATGCAATCCGTCGCCGGTTTCCTGTTGCTGCGAGTTTTTAACAGCCGGTCACTCGGGTGGAGAAGGGGATGCGGGAGAAATGTTGAACCACTACAATTGGACAAGTTGGCTCATGCTAAGGACTTAAAAATTACCACATGCAGCAAAAATAAAAAAGCCTGGGAAATAAATTGTCGTTAACAGTTTATCTCCCAGGCTTTTATCCCTTCGTGACACAACCTACTCAAATCATACACAGATCTCTTTATTTAGCCACCCTTGATCAGAAATCATATATAATAAAGAATAGAGTTTAACAGCCAAATTCGAGGTGCCGATCCATGATTCTGAGTACCAAACTTCATATCCCGCAAACGCGGCGCGATGACCTTGTTGAGCGAGCGGCGATCACCGAGCTATTAAATAAAGGATTAATGAGCAAACTTACATCCGTAACGGCCCCCGGGGGGTACGGCAAAACAACAGCTTTGAGCCAGTGGCTGCAGCAGTCCGCCATACCTGCCGTATGGATTTCCTTGGGCCCTCAAGATAATGATCTGATTGAGTTTTGGAACTATACGATCGCTGCCGTCAATAGTAAGCACCCTCAATTTGCGGAAGCGGTCACCCCGTATTTGCCATCCTTAAAATCGGGAGCGTTTGAACCCTTCATCTCAGCCGTGATTCGCGAGCTCGACGGCTGCTCGGATGAATTGGTCATCGTTTGGGACGATTATCACGTGATTGATCTTGCCGCCATTCACGCGTCGGTAGCGTATTTTCTAGCCTATTTGCCCGCTCACATCCACCTCTATGTAACAAGCCGGGCTGAAATGCCTTTTCCTTCGGCAAGGCTGCAAATAACAGGCCAAATGGTGAAAATCACGATTCAGGAGCTGCGCTTTCAACTTGCAGAGGGAATTCGTTACTTTCAGGATTGCATGGGATTGCCGCTGCCGGGGGAAAAGATAGCTCTGTTGGTCGACCGCACGGAGGGATGGATTAGCGGACTGTATCTGGCGGCCATTTCGCTGCAAAGAAGCGGCAATTATTCAGATTTTATCCGTGCCTTTAGCGGGGAGCACCGCAGCATATCCGATTATCTGTTTCAGGAGGTTTTTAGTCTCCAGCCGAGCGAGATTCAGTCCTTTCTATTGGAAACATCGATTGTAGACAGGATCAACGGCTCGTTGTGCGAAGCGGTTACCGGACAAGCGAATTGTCAGGAGCTGCTGGAAATGCTGGAACAGCGCAATTTGTTCATTGTTTCATTGGACGATCAGCGGGAATGGTATCGCTATCATCATTTGTTTTCCGAGTTTTTGCGGAGGCTTTTCCGGCAGAGATATGCGGGACAGTCGAAGGCGTTGCATGTCAAGGCAGCCCATTGGCTGGAGGCGCACGGATTTCTGGAAGAAGCGGTAGAGCAACTGTTTGTGGACGGGCATTACCACGAAGCAAGTGCCCTGATCGAAAAGCACCTGCAAAGTCTTCATGCGAAGAGAGGGGTGCTGTATCGATGGTTGCGTGCTCTGCCGGAAGCCTGTTTTACGGGAAAGCCGCGCATACAGTTTCTGTATGTCAAAGTGATGGTGGAGACCAATGAACTGGAGCTGGCACAAGCGAGACTTCGCCTGATGGAGGACAAGCTGTCAGACCCGGAATGGAAACCTTACGCAGGAAACGTTCATTTTTTGTCCGCGGCTGTTTCGTTTTACCGAAGAGACTTTCGACGAGCGAATGAATATTTTGAGATATTTGATCGGCATACGCCGGGGGGCAGCTACATTCAGATGATTGAAGCGAACTCCTATTCGATGTATTTCGACACATTATTGAGCTTCTTCGATGATTTGCATGATGCGGAAAGATTCTTTTATAAATGGATCAAAGTATGGGAAGATAGAGACAATTACCCCTACGCTGGCTTTTTCTACAATACGTACAGTTTGCTGTTATATGAATGGAACCGCTTGGAAGAGGCTGAAGTTTATGCGGAGAGGGTACTGAAGTCAACGTGCATGCAGCCCTATGCCCTTATTCTGTTAAGCGCTACTATCAATGCTGTGCGGATCTGTCAGGCCAAAGGAGATTCGGCCAAAGCGTTTGAATGGCTGGAGGGGGTTAAACCTAAGATCGATTCCGTGGATAAAAGAATGTTTATGAGGAGAATAGAAGCGGAGAAGGCAAATTTATCACTTGCGAACGGTGCTTTCGATGAGGGTTGGCTGCAAACATGCGGCATCAAGCATACCGATACGATCCCGCCCGGTCCAATCAAAGAATATCTGTATTTGGCAAGTGCGCTTATGGAACAGGGGGAAATTGATGAAGCTTTGCAACTGCTGGAACAATTGTACCGGCTTGCCGATCAGGCTGATCGGACCTGGGATAAGGTTAAGGTGGCTATCCTGCAAAGCATGGCTTTTTATCGAAAAGATGATATGACGAACGCTGTCATGAAGCTGGAGGCGGCACTCCAATTGGCGGAACCGGGGAAATACATCCGCAGTTTCGTGGATGAAGGGGCCAAGATGGCGGAGCTGTTGCGTGAATATATCGGGCAAAGGCAGATCAACGCTAACCGCAAGTCTACGAGCCTGCGCTACGCCAGGGAATTGCTTCTGCTGATGTCCGATTCTGGGCATGAGACTGGAAGCTCGGGAGCCCTGCTCACGAAACAGGAATTAAAAATACTTCGGATGATTGACATGGGGCTATCCAATAAACAGATCGCCGAGCAGCTTGAAATCACAGCCGAAACGGTCAAGAGCCATCTGAAAAGTATGTTTAGAAAACTTCATGTGAACAGCAGAGAACAGGCACTGAAGCAAGGAAAAGAATTCCAATGGCTGTAGCGAGCCAGTTATCGCAATTCAAGAAAAGCATGATTATACAATACATATTGGCACCGTGTATATCCCCCAATATTTTAACGTCTCTCCCCCATCAATGGGGGATTTTTTTGTTGGGACGAAAGTCATAGAATTGGGGAGAAAGTGGCATTAATCGACAAGCGGGGCCAGGAAAATATCGGTATTTGTCGGCCCAAGTAATCTTGTATCGCTACATCGTCGGTTGCAATCATAATGACAAATGAAGAGGTGTATACGAATTTATGAAGCTATCTACATCAGGACTCAAGATGTGGTTTTCCCGACCTGGGAGGATCGTTCTGGCATGTCTGCTCGCCTTCATGCTCATTCCATTCATGGGGGGAGGCAAGGCTGCCTATGCGAATTCGCCAACGTCGTCGACTTGGCCAGTGGTGGGACAAACTGTGCAACCGTCCAACGTGCAAACTTTGTTCAAAGTGGGCGGCACGGTGTATGCAGGGACGGGGAACTTCAACAATGATGTATGGCAGAACACGAATGGCACTTGGACGCAGATGGAAGGCTCACCGGCAGGTGTGCGAACCTTTCTTGTTGATGCGGACGGCACGTTGTATGCGGGTTCTTGGGGTGACGGCGTGTCGACGTACACGGCCAGTGACGGTTGGAAACAGATGAGCGGCTCGCCGGGCAATGTGTATTCCTTAATCGATGTAAACGGCACGCTATATGCGGGGGCTTCTAGTGGCATTAACAACAGTAAAGATGTATGGACTTACGACACTACTGCGACTACGCCTGCATGGACACAGATGACGACCAGCAATACGCCGACTGACGTGCAAGCCTTAATTCATGTAAATGGCACACTATATGCAGGGACGTTAAGCAATGGCATTTGGGCGTACAGTAACGGGGCATGGACGCCGATGAGCAGCACGCCAAGTGGGCCTAACACGTTAACAAATGTAGTTTCTTTAGTTGATGTCAACGGCACACTGTACGCGGCGACTTTCGGCGGAACCCACACTGTCTGGACGTACAGTGGCAGTACATGGACGCCTATTTCCAATTCGCCGCGTTATGCGCGAACCTTGCTCAATGTGGGCGGCACGTTGTATGTAGGGACTGGTTCCACCTCCGATGATATGTGGACATGTACGAGCACTTCATGTACGCAAATGTTCGGATCTCCGGGCAACATATATGCTATGCTTGATGACAACGGGACGTTGTATGCAGGGACGAAAAACGGAAACAAAGACGTGTGGACGTACAGGAATGGCGCGTGGACACAAATGGGTGTTTTGCCAGGCAATACGAACACTTTGCTGAATGTCAATGGCACGCTGTATGCAGGGACAAATGATGACACTAAAGCCGTGTGGGCGTACACGGCCAGTGGTGGATGGACACGGATGAGCGGCTCGCCGGGCTATGTGTATGCCTTGATCGATGTCAATGGTAAGCTATATGCAGGGACTTCTAATGATGACACTGACCATGACGTATGGATTTATGACACGACCGTGAATACGCCCGTATGGACGCAGATGACGAGCAGTCTTGCGCCGAGCAATGTGTATGCCTTGCTCAATGTGGGCGGTACGCTGTATGCGGGGACGAATAACGGCAGCAATGACATATGGACTTATGATACTACCGCGACTTCGCCCGAATGGACGCAGATGACGGCAGGCAGTGTACCAATGTTTGTAAATGCCTTGGTCAATGTGAATGGTACGTTGTATGCGGGAACAGGGGGCAGTGGGAACGACGTTTGGACGTATGACTTGAACGTGGCTACGCCCGAATGGACCCGTATGACGATCAGCCATACGCCGAAAAATGTGCATACTTTGCTTAATATGAACAGTAAGCTATATGCGGGAACTGCTAACGGTGAAGGCGATGACGTATGGATCTACGATACGACCTCGGCTACACCCGAATGGACCAGGGTGGCGGGCAGTAATAATGCGCCGAGTACTGTGAATGCCCTACTCGAGGTGAACGGTACGCTGTATGCCGGGACGGATAACGGCAATAACGACGTATGGTCGTACAGCAACGGCGAATGGGAACAGGTAAGTGGTTCGCCGAGTCAACTGAATTCTCTCCTGGAGGCAAACGGCAAGCTATATGCAGCGGGACTGTACGGTGTATATCAACTGACCTCTCCCGGAGCACCTGCGAATTTGCAATCCAGCAGCACGACAGCTACATCGACTACGCTATCCTGGGATGCCGTATCAGGAGCGACTGGCTATCACCTCTACAAGGATGGAGGCAATACGGCGATTGCCACTGTGACTGGCGCCACTTATACGGTGAGCGGGCTGGCACCGAACAGTTCCTATACGTTTGCGGTGAGCGCATTCAATGCGGCCGGTGAATCGGCGAAGAGCGATGCGGTACCTGTTCAGACATTGAGCACAGCGAGCACAGCCGCAACACTGACCTCGACGATAGGCACGGTAAGCACAGGCGGAACCGCGAATGAAAGTATCACGAACATTCCATACGGCACAACGTTAGCTACGCTCAAGGCAGCGATCACCCCGGCAGCGAATGCAACGTTTGAAGTATATGATGCAGATGGAACAACTGTAGCGACTACTTTGGCAACGAGCAAGAAGGTCATTGTTACCGCACAGGACGGGATCACGAAGGTAACTTATACGGTAACAGTGAACGTAAGCACAGCCGCAACACTGACCTCGACGATAGGCACGGTAAGCACAGGCGGAACAGCGAATGAAAGTATCACGAACATTCCATACGGCACAACGTTAGCTACGCTCAAGGCAGCGATCACCCCAGCAGCGAATGCAACGTTTGAAGTATATGATGCAGATGGAACAACTGTAGCGACTACTTTGGCAACGGGTAAGAAGGTCATTGTTACTGCACAGGACGGGACCACGAAGGTAACGTATACGGTAACGGTGGGCTTAAGCACAGCCGCAACGCTGACCTCGACGATAGGCACGGTAAGCACAGGCGGAACAGCGAATGAAAGTATCACGAACATTCCATACGGCACAACGTTAGCTACGCTCAAGGCAGCGATCACCCCGGCAGCGAATGCAACGTTTGAAGTATATGATGCAGATGGAACAACTGTAGCGACTACTTTGGCAACGGGTAAGAAGGTCATTGTTACTGCACAGGATGGAACAACGAAGGTAACGTATACGGTAACGGTGAGGACCGTAACGGAGATTCCTGCGTATACGGTGACGTATAACGGCAACGGCGCTATATCTGGCAACGCGCCAACTGATAGTGGCTCATATGCGCAAGGAGTTACCGTTTCGGTTTATGGGAACACCAGGAATTTGGTGAAGACGGGCTATACGTTCGCAGGCTGGAATACGGAAGCGGATGGACGCGGAACGAGCTATACCGAAGGGTCGTCTTTCATCATGGGCACGTCCAACGTGACACTATACACAACGTGGACGATCAACACGTATACTGTCAGCTTCAAAAGTAACGGCGGTTCAGCGGTGGGCAGCCAGCCAGCGAACTATAACAGTAAGGCGACAAAACCAACTGATCCTACGAGAAGCGGGTACACGTTCGGCGGGTGGTACAGCGACAGCGGGTTGACGGCACTGTTCAATTTCACCATTCCGATCACGGCAGATACGACCCTGTATGCAAAGTGGACGGCCAACAACACGGGCGGCTCTTCTAGCAATGGCGGCACTCCATCATTAACGTCCTCAAACAATACAGTGATCTCGACAGACGGTACGCTAACGCTTCCCATCGGTAAATCTGGTGAGGTTAGTCTGGGCGATGATGTCAAAATTATAATTCCTGCCGGTACGTCTGGAAAAGAATTGAAAATAACGATAGAAAAAGTGGCAGACACACAAAAGCTGCTTAAAAGCAAGGATGTTCTGGTCAGCCCGGTATTCGAAATTCTAAAAAACTTTCCGGAAAACTTCAATCAGGAAATCACAATGACTTTTACCTTCGATCCGAAAAGGTTAAAGGGCAATCAAAAACCTTCTGTATTTTTCTACGACGAAATAAAGAAGATATGGGTGGAAGTCGGCGGCGAGGTAAAAGGAAATACTATCACCATAAAAGTTAACCACTTTACGAAATATGCGGTATTCGCTGAAGATAAAGTTCCAACAGTGCCAACACCAGGAACGCAACCAACAATTAGCTTTAGCGACATCGCTGGACACTGGGCTGAGGCGAGCATCAAGAAAGCGATCAGCATTGGCATCGTTGGCGGCTACCCAGACGGTACATTCAAGCCTGATAAAACCGTAACGCGCGCGGAATTTGCGGTGATGCTGATGAATGCACTCAAACCGCAAGGAGAGGGAGCGGCGCTGGTGTTCACGGATAAGGCGAAGATTGGCGCGTGGGCGCAGAAAGCTGTCACGCAAGCGGTACAAGCGGGCATCATTACAGGCTATGAAGACAGCACTTTCCGACCGGACGCCGAAATTTCACGTTCGGAGATGGCAGTGATGATCGCAAAAGCGCTGGGACAGTCCGTTGAAGCTGCAACGGCAACAGGCTTTGCGGATGACAGAGACATTCCGGACTGGGCGAAAGGTGCAGTTGGGGCCATGAAAAAGCTGAGTATGATCGAAGGTAAAGGCGCGAATGCATTTGCTCCGGGCGATAAAACGACAAGAGCAGAGTCAGTAACGGTGCTGCTGAAAATGTTGGCGCAAAAGGGCAAGTAAAGGAAAATCAAACAAGGCTGCTTTGAAGTCAATTTCAAAGCAGCCTTGTTTTTGTGTAAAAGGGAAAAATATTGAGCGCCGCGGTGCAGAAAATCATAAAGCTGCTGTGAAGTTTGACCCGCCAGCAGATTTTACGCGTCCCGTGTGGGGTGCCGGCAGCTTCCGGTCCGAATTGGCTAAGCTGGAACAGCATTATTCCGTATTTTTGTTGGAGGAGGCTTGGGAATCCTATCAGGCGGCGGCTGAAAAAGTCTGCTCACAACTCGGGAATTACGCCCACTATGCTTCTAATCGATTAATTTTCCACACAAGAAGTTCATCGAATAATCCCTTCTCGGCATCCCGCTGTAATCGTTGCAGGGCTACCAAAGGTTCAGTTTGCATACAGAGAGTGAAACAGACGGGGCTAGCAAAGCAGTTAGACCGAGGCCACTTTACATACATACAGTATGTATGTTAAATTGGGTACTATCATAACCGAGAGGGGTATTATTATGAAAGTATCCAGTTGTTATCCCGTCATTTTAACAGATCAAGTTATTCCCACGGCAGCATTTTACAAGGATCACTTTGGATTCAATAAGATGTTTGAGGCGGACTGGTATATCAGCTTGAAAATGCCCGGCAATGACATACCGTACGAATTGGCTATTCTTGACGCCTCCCATCCGACCATTCCCGACGCATACCGGACAAAAGTAAGAGGGCTGATTCTTAACTTCGAAGTGGACGATGTTGATGCTGAATACGAACGTCTCATTAGGGGAGCCAAGCTACCACTGGAGCTCGATATCCGGAGCGAGGATTTTGGACAGCGGCATTTCATTACCTCCGATCCCAACGGGGTATTGATCGATATCATTACTGTCATCCCACCTTCAAACGATTTTAGTACCCAATATTCCGAAGAGATATGGAAATAAGGGAATACTTGCATGGGAGCACATGTACCTTTGAAGAACTATTTTGGAGGGGAGCTGGCTGTACGGCTAGCCAGTCTAATCAAGCCCTACTACTCGGGTTTCCCAGTCGACAGTTTTGTAAATGCAGTAGCGGAACAGACAGAACCACTTGAGTTGAAAGCAAGGGTCCGGTTGATCGCCGGGGAGCTGCATAGCGCATTACCGCTGGATTATCCTGATCAATTGGATATCTTATTAAAAATCCTTGGCCCGGAGAATGAAAGTGAGCAGGGGATGTTCACCGAGGGTTACTTCCTGATGCCGATCGCCTATTTCGTGGAACAATATGGTCTTAATCATTTCCGGATTTCCATGGACGCGTTGTACGAGATTACAAAACGCCATACCTCGGAATATGCCATCCGCCCATATCTGCTCCGCTATTCGGAGGAATGTCTTGAAACATTATCCACTTGGGCTTTCGATCCTAATTTTCATGTGCGTCGTTTAGTCAGTGAAGGGACTCGTCCTCGTCTTCCATGGGCAAAGCGAATGGAAGTGTTGAATGGTGATCCCGTGCGAAATCTTTCTTTACTTGAGCCATTGCTGGATGACGGTTCGGACTATGTCAGAAGGTCAGTAGCGAATCATTTGAATGATCTGACAAAGGATTACAAGCAGATCACAATAAATTGGATGGCTAACAAGCTGAGTGCCGGGTGGAAGCATGGCCAGAGCATGGTTGGCCACGCTTTAAGATCGTCAGCGAAGTCCGGAGATCCAGATGCGTTGGCTATGTTAGATGAGCTATAGGAAATTGGGATGCAAAGTAATGCGAATGGAGAACTAGTCGATTATGAAAAGAAATAAAGCAGCGACTGCGGAAACGATTCATAAGCTGCTCGATGTCGCCAGAACCCATTTTACCGAATACGGTTATGCGGATGCGGCACTGGAATCGATCGTTCATGAGGCGAATCTGACACGGGGAGCGGTCTATCATCATTTTCGCAGCAAGAAGGAATTGTTTCGAATCGTACTTGAAGATGTCCAGCGAGAGGTTGCCGAAAGGGTGGAGCAAGAGGCATCGGCAAGTGAAGATGTATGGCAGCAGCTCTACTTAGGTTGCCGCGCATTCATTATGGCTGCTGTTGAAGAGCGAAATAGGCGTATTATGCTAATCGACGGCCCTGCAATTCTTGGCTGGGAAGTATGGAGGGAGATGGATAAAAACCATTCCATGCGTTTATTGAGGGAGCAGCTTGGAATCATGCACGACCATGGATACTTTCGGATGGTTCCCCTTGATGCAATGACCCATTTTATTTCGGGTGGTTTGAATGAGACGGCGCTTTGGATTGCCAACGAGTCCTTGCAGCCTAATGCTCTGGATGAGACTATGAAGGTACTTGGCGTATTCTTGGAAGTACTAAAACAATGACGATTCACTCATCTGAAGCGATGAAGTTAGGGGGCGGTCATATTAATCGGGTTAGGAGCTTGTCGCGCCGCGGCAGCTCCTTTCGCATTTTTCGCCGATAGACCCGTTAGGCTGAACCGTATATGTTCATCCTCCTAGAGACGGGTTCTAGGGGGACTTTTGTGTGACAAAATACGACAATGTTTTCCATAATCGTGGTATGATTGTGGTAAGTGTTTCGCTGGAGGCAGGGCCGCATCGTGAGGGTGGGGCTGTAAGCACGAAGAAGTCGCAGGCGCAGATACTGTCCAGCAGCCCGTGGCTTGTTCGGAATGGCTTACATTAATTTGGACGAAGGTGATACAGTCATTATGAATTTGGAGATCATGAAGGATTTCTTGCTGCAGCTTGCGCTGATAACAACGTTAATATTCACCTTCGAAGTATTTTTGGCGGAAAAATCCAAATTACATCATTACGCAGCGATCATTCAGACGGTGTTGTGGGGATTGTCGATCCTATTGTGCATGTCCTTCCCTACCTATATACCCTCCGGTATTCGCATGGATATACGAATCGTTCCCTTGCTGCTTGGGACCTTGTATGGCGGCTGGAGAACGGGTGTCAGTTTATCCGCGCTAGTCATCCTGTACCGGATTTATATTGGAGTTGATTCCGGCGTTTATTCGACCATCCTGACTTTGCTCATTAGCATGACGGCAATCCTATACGCCCAACCCTTTTTTGCCGCGGCGGGGAAAAACAAAAGACTGCTCCTGGCGCTGATCCTGTCTTTTTGCTATTGCCTGGTCGGTGGCGTAACAAGGGTCTGGATGAACGGATTTTCGCTCCATTTTTTTCAGGCCCAGGTTATATATACGATCGTTTCCGTCGCATCTGTGCTGTTTTTCGTATATATCAAAGAAATGATAAAAGAAGTAACGGAAAAAAACCGGCAATTGCAGGCCGAGGCGAGAGATGCGGAAATCGCCTTTCTGCGTTCCCAGATTAAACCTCATTTCCTCTACAATACGCTGAATTCCATTGCTGTATTGTGTATCAAGGAACCTCGTAAGGCTGAGGAATTGACGCTTGAGTTTTCGCAATATTTGCGGAAAAGCTTCGACTTCAAACAACTGGATTCCCTGACCACGATAGAAAATGAACTGGAGCTCGTCAAAGCGTATCTCAATATCGAAAAGGTGCGTTTTGGCGCCAGATTGTTTGTCGAGTTCGATGTAACCGCCAATCCGGATACTCGGATTCCCCCGTTGATCTTGCAGCCGCTGGTGGAAAATGCCGTAAGGCATGGTCTGATGTCCAATTTGCGCGGGGGAACTGTTAAAATAGCGATGAAGACTGAAGCGGACGGCGCAGTCAGCTTTGTGATTGAGGACAATGGCTGCGGCATGAGTGAAAGACAGGTGGAGGATATTCTGTGCTCGAACGCGGGTAAGAAAGGCGTCGGGTTATGGAACATAAGTCAACGGCTCAAACTACTATATGGACAAAACATTCGAATTGAAAGTGCGGTAGGAACAGGCACAAAGGTGATTTTCGATATTCCTGCATACACGGCCAAGCAGAATGGAGGATGAAGCGGATGCTGCGAGCGATGATCGTGGATGATGAAGAATTAGCGGTGGAACGTCTGGAAATGGTATTATCCGAAATCGGCGGGATTGAAATTTGCCATACCTCGCTGAACCCGTGGGAAGCTTATGAATATGCGAAGGCCAATCCGCTGGATATCGCATTTCTGGATATTTCCATGCCGGAAATTAACGGGATGAGGTTATCGAGCCTTCTGTTTGAGCTTGACGCTTCCATAGATGTGGTCTTTGTAACCGGATATGACCATTATGCGGTTCAAGCTTTTGATATGAACGCATTGGACTACCTGATGAAACCCGTAACCGTCAAGCGAATGACACAAACGCTTGCCAAGGTCCGCAAAAAACAGCATATCGCCGTACATGTACCTCCCTTGAGAAAGCCGGGAAATGCCGCTTCGCGGGAAGAAGGTCATCTCCCTCGAATGATACCAGCGAAGCAGGAACGGAGTTCTGCAGAAGGAGTCCAGGCGATTCCAAGCACGAAGCTTCACGTCCCTCATGTGCGTAAAGCGCTGGTATCCCGGCCGCAGCTCATACGGAAGCTGAATGAAGGGATGGAGAGCAAGCTAACGCTGCTTTCCGCGCAGGCCGGTTACGGGAAAACGACAGCGTTAAGCGAATGGGTCAGACAAAGCGGGGCACTTACGGCCTGGCTCTCGCTGGATAAGAGTGATAATGATTATATTCAGTTTTGGAGCTGCATCACCGCTTCCATTCAGGAGAGGGTTCCGGGTTTTGGCCAAACGGTGATCCATGCTCTTGAGAAAGAATCTTCCGTGTATTTGGAGCATACAATCCCTGCATTGCTGAATGAGCTTCATCGTTTACCCAGCGAATTGGCTATTGTTATCGACGATTATCATTTCATTGAACTTCCTGAAATTCACCGTTCCTTATACGATCTGCTTGAACGCTTGCCGTCCTATATTCATCTTTATATCGCAAGCCGTACCGAATTGGCCATACCTACGTCCAGTCTTTTGGCAAAAGGCGAATGCAACCAGATTCTCGTGTACGATCTGCGGTTTCAATTGGATGAGGGGATTGTCTTTTTTCGCGATACGGCCGACTTATTGCTGACCAAAGAGCAGGTGACAGAGCTTTTTGATCAAACCGAAGGTTGGGTCAGCGGCTTGCAGCTAGCGGCAATCTCGCTAAAGCAGAGCGAGAACATAGCCGAGACGATTCATCGGTTTGGCGGCCAGCAGCGTCATATATCCGATTATTTGCTCGGAGAAGTGCTTCGTTATCAATCGGAGCCTGATCTTGCTTTTTTATTGCAAACGTCCGTCCTGAACCGTATGAACGACTCCTTATGTCAGGCTGTAACAGGTCAATCGAACAGCCAAGAGCAATTGGAACGATTAGAGAAGCTGAATTTGTTTATTATTCCGCTGGATGAGCATAGAAACTGGTATCGGTATCACCATTTGCTTGCCGACTTTTTGCAGCAGTTATTGTTCAAGAAAGACAGGCGAGAGTGGATGCAGGCGCATCATCGGGCGGCCGTATGGCTGGAGGACTACGGATTTGACGTAGAGGCGGTAGAGCATTATATAGAAGGAGAACAGTTTCCAGATGCCGTGCGGATCATTGAGAAAAATCTTCATACGTTAGTGCAATCAAAAAGCGTCGCACTCCATAGATGGGTCTCGAAGCTGCCGGAGAATGCCTTTGCGGACAAGCCGATGATTGAAATGTTCTATATATCGGTATTGCTGGGCGTTGGAGAATGGGAAGCCGCTTTCCGAAGAGTGGGTCAAGCGACAGTGCGTTTTCAAGGGATGCGGGATCAATGGGGCGACGCCGAATGGAACAAGGCGCTAGGAAATATTTACTTTTTCTGTTCGATTATCTCCTATCTTCAGAAGGACCTGGCGCGTACATCTGAATATTTCGAGCTGGCGGAACGCCATATGCCGGAAGGCAGCTTCTTTCAAACAATGGGGCGCAACAGGTATCAGGGATATGATTCGTTTGACGATCATTTGGCGTTTATCAACGATCTGCATGCGGGTTATGCCTTCCTGTCCAAATGGATTGCCGTATGGGAAAACAAAGAAAACTATCCTTTTGTCGGTCTTTTGTATGCTTCTTACAGCAAGCTGCTGTATGAGTGGAACCGGCTGGAAGAAGCGGATCGGTACGCGAGTCGGGCGATAGCGCGTCAGGATATTAAGCCCTTTGCGCGGATTATGATTCATAACGTGATCAGCGCTTCGCGGATTCAGCAGGCTCTGGGCAACCCGGGCCGGGCTTCGGAGCTGCTTGAGCAGTTGAAGGCGCAGATCGATTCTCCCGACTATGAATTATTTATGCGAAATATCGAAGCGGAACAAGCGTGTCTGTCTCTGCGCCAAGGATCTCATTCCTATGCGCTTGAGTGGCTGCAAAGATGCGGTTTGTCGCATACGGATGAAGTTTCGCTCTATCGGGTGCAAGAGCATCTCGTTGTGGCGAGAGTGCTTGCAGCGTGCGGGAGGCTGGAAGACGCGCTGTATTTACTGGAACGGTTGAATCAATTGTTAAGCAAGGAGGAGCGTCTCCGGGATCGCATCAAGGGGCTTATCCTGCAAAGCGTCATACTTCGGCGGTTAGACCGAATAGAGGCGGCGTTCGCTCAATTGGAGATGGCTTTGCAGCTCTCGGAACCGGAAGGGTACATCCGCAGCTTCATGGATGAAGGGACCGGCATGGAGGAGCTGCTGGCAGGCTACCTCAAGCTGCGGCAAGGAAGCGGGCTTAAACATCCCCGCCCGGTTTCTGCGGCTTATGTCAAGCAGCTTCTTCAAGCTCTGCGTGCCGTCCCTGATGCGGAACAACAACCGCACAACCTGACCTTGCAGGAAATAAGGATTATGCAGTTGATCAGCCAAGGCTTGTCGAACAAGGAAATTGCCCGTCGTCTTCACATTACAGGTGAAACCGTAAAGTCCCATATCAAAAATGTGTATAAAAAGATGGAGGTGGGCAACCGGGTGCAGGCGCTGCAGCGCGCTGCGGAATGGATGATACTCGGTTGATCTCCCTTTTTTTTCAGCTATTTCCCCCATTCGGGGGATTTTTTTATCCAGATATTGTTGTACACCGAAGAGAAGAGAACAAAAAGGCTGTTATTATCGTACTCCGTGTAGATGTTGAAAAGCAGTCATATTTTTAAAGGAAATTTGATGATTAGCATGTTATAATTAAAACGAACCGGACGGTCCGGTCCTAGTGATTCGGTTTGATTAAAAAAATTATTAAGAGAGGTGTAAAAATGAACATTCAAGTCGTTTTATTTGATGGGTTTGATTTATTAGATGTCGTTGCCCCCTATGAAGTATTTGTTACAGCGAGCCAATTAACTAAAGAGGAAATTAACGTTCGGTTTGTAAGTGTCGATGGCCACAATTTAATTCGAAGTGGGGTTAATAATTACCCTATGGAAGTTGAAGGAAAGTTAGATCTTTCAAAGAAGGGAATTATTTTATTGCCAGGTGCGGCAGGGTCGTTAATAGAGGGAGATCCCGATTCCATTCCAATGAAATTGAAAAATGCTTCTGAAACAGAGTTGGGAGAACTTATAAAAAAAGCCATAAACGACCCGGAAATTTTAGTGACATCGGTATGTGGCGGTTCTATGCTGATGGCAATGACAGGTGTACTAGAAGGCAGGAACGTTGTTACACATCATATGGGAATGGATTTACTATCCGCAAGTGGCGCAAATGCTGTCCATGCTAGAGTTGTGGACGATGGAGATTTAATTACTGGCGCAGGAGTAACATCTGGCTTAGATCTTGCAATTTATGTTGTTGAAAGAGAGTTTGGTCCAAGGATCGCTCATGAAGTGGAAAAATTATTCCAGTATGAGAAACGAGGAACTGTTTGGAAGAATTCGGGCGCCTTACCTGTTGATTATCATTCGAATGCAGGCGAGGATGAGGTGGAATCCAACCATCAGATGGGTGAGAGCAACAAGCATCAATCAGAAATTGATGGCATTTGGAAAGTTGAAATCTCGACTGCGATTGGTAAAATTCATGTGACCTATGATTTAAAGGTGAGAGACAATAAACTTCATGGCACGGCTACTGCAGACGATGATGAAACAGATGTTTCTATCTTAGAAGATACAGAGATTATCGGAAACAGATTGAAGTGGAAGCAACAAGTGAAGAAACCCATGAAATTAAACCTTAATTTTGATGTGACAATTAACGGTAATACCCTAGAAGGTAAAGCAAAGACAGGTATGATTTCTTCGAAATTGTCGGGTAAGCGAGTATCTCCATAAACAAGTATTCTTAGGTGGATGGGGCTTAGATTGTAAGCCTCTTCTAATCTAATGCGGTAGCAAAAGCAAATAAAAGCTACGATAACTTTTAAATAAGAAGGAGAAGATTCAAGTGAAACTATTAGTGGTAGGTGCAAACGGAGGCATAGGTAGGCTTATTGTTAACCAAGCCCTATCTGATAAACATGAAGTGACTGCTTTTGTACGAAGAACGAATGGGCTTGAACTAAGTCACTCCAATTTAAAGGTTGTAATCGGCAATATATTGGAAGAGCAACATAAATTACAGGATGCTATGAGGGGACATGATGCGGTTATTTCTGCGTTAGGAAACGGATTGGTTGTAAAGGGTAATGGAGGAAAGATTTTAAATCGTGCAATGAGTTCGGTCGTGCAAGCTATGAACGTTAATAATATAAAACGATTATCGCTGTTGATGAGCTATGGCGCAGGTGAATCATTAAGCTATGCAAACATTTTCATTAAATTACTAGGCTATACCTTTTTTCGTAAAGATTTTGCTGATTTGAGCGCAGCGGAAAAAGTTGTGGTCGAAAGTAATCTCGAGTGGACTATTGCATATTTTGGATCTTTAACTGATGAAACCGATAAAAATAAATATGTCGCTTCGTCTTCTCTAAAGACGCCTTCCAAATTGACGATCTCTCGTTCATGTGTTGCAGATTTTGTCCTCACCTCAGTTACTGATCGAAAGTTTATTAAGCAGCGTGCTGTCCTATGTGGGAGGAACGGATGACCTTATTAAAAGGAAAAATTATTGTTGTGACTGGTGCAAGTTCAGGCGTTGGTGCTGCTGCGGCTAGAAAATTATTTGAATGCGGAGCTCACGTTATACCGGTGGGGAGATCAATCCAACGAACGGAGAGGATAGCCAAGGAGTTAGGCGTCAAGCCATACACTGCTGACTTTACTGATCTAAACAGTGTAAGGAGTCTAGCCAATCAACTTCTAAATGATTTTTCAAGAATCGATGTATTGGCGAATAATGCAGGAGGAATTCCTACAGAGAGTG
Source organism: Paenibacillus sp. sgz302164 (assembly GCF_056120505.1). NCBI lineage: Bacteria > Bacillati > Bacillota > Bacilli > Caryophanales > Paenibacillaceae > Paenibacillus > Paenibacillus sp. sgz302164. The sequence continues at coordinate 117,321 of NZ_JBVYOL010000009.1, forward strand.
GATTAACCGTGGATGGCAATGAACCTATTTTTCAAGTGAATACATTGTCTCCATTTCTACTGACCCTGATGTTAACCCCACATTTGAAAAAAAATGGACGGGTCGTGAATACCTCCTCTCGTTCTCATAAAGGAGCGTCCATAAACAAGAGAGATTGGCAAAGGACGAATGGGTTGCGGTCTCATGCGATTTATGCTCGAAGCAAACTTATTACTGGGATGTTGTTCAGGGAGTACCACAGACGATATTCAATTGAGTTTGCGGACTTTCACCCTGGACTCATCAGCTCTGATTTTGGTCGATATATGGGTTTTTACGCGAAAATTTTAAAGATAGTCTTTTCGCCATTGCTTGCAACACCAGAAAAGGGAGCAGAAACATTAGTTTATTTGGCAGAAACGAGTACGAAACTTAATGGCGATTATTATGTACGGAAACAAAAAGCACAAGGGAACAGAATGCTTGACGATCCTACTTTATCAGCGTGGTTATGGGACGAGTGCAAGCAAAGGATAGGAAAACTTTTATGAATTACATGACTTATGCAGTTGACTAGTAGAAAGCTCCTTGCTTGCGAACGAACGTCGTCACCTGGTGGCCGTTCGCAAGCGCTTGCTGGACCATCTGTCTGCCGACCCCTCCGTTTGCGCCCACGATAAAGAGCCTCATAAGCGTTTAACCTCCTCTGTACGTTGCACATAGCGTTGTTTCGTCACCGGGACCGTCCGATCCGAAGGTCGGTCAAGTCAGCCACTTCTTGCGAAGCGCGATTTCGGCCAGCACTAAATTGAGCGACAAGCTGCCCCATACGGCGAGCGCATACGAAGCTTCGTGCGACAGATGGAGGCCGTGTTCGCCAAGCATCAGCAGAAGATGAATGATCAGATTCGCATAGGTGAGGAAAAAGCTGCGTGTGATCCAGCGCGTATGCTGCGTGACATTCTTTCGGCGAATATGGATGTAGCCGAGCCAGGTCGTTACCAGCCAGAGGCCGCTCAGCACGAGGAAACCTACCACCGTCAGACTTCCCGGGACAAACCAGGCCATGTACAACCCCGGAATCACATTAAGCAGAATCGAAAGGACATAAATACGTCCATTCCATCTGTGCCAGGCGATCGCTTTTTGCCTGATGGCACGAATGGCGCCGACCGGCCCCGTAATCAGCGCGATGACAGCCAGAACGATGTGCGCCCGGAGCATGAATGTCCAGAGCGGACGATCGGCCGTAAAAGCGTCTCTGGCGGCGAGCAATTGGTTGAAACCCGGATCCGATACGAAATTTTTGGTCACCGTATGAGCGACCCACATGAACGAAACGACAGCGAACACAATAGACAACTTTGGGCGATTTGTGACAATATATAAGGAACCCCCCGCCGCCGATCGCATGATGAAGGAGGAAGAAGCATGAGGAAACCAGACGAAATACGGGAAAAGATCATAGACCATGCCTTGCATTTGTTTAATACACGAGGGATCGCTCAAACATCGATTCAGGAAATTATGCAGGCAACCAGCTTGCCTAAAGGGGCGATTTATCGACGGTTTGAAACCAAGGAATCGATTGTACTGGCTGCCTTCGAGAGGGCTGGGCAGATTTTGCAGGAGTTCTTCGTGCAAGCGGAACGCGAGGGGAGGACGACCTTCGACAAACTCCTGAAAATCTCGGCGATTTATCAGGATGCCGTAGACAACCCTCCGATTCCTGGCGGTTGTCCGTTGCTGAATACGGCAGTGGAGAGCGACGGAACATTTCCCGAGCTTCAACAGAAGGTGGCTGTTGCCTACGGCGGCATGGTCCGGTTCGTGCAGTCCATCATCGAGCAGGGCATTCGAAATGGGGAGTTTCGTTCGGGCACGGATGCCGCCGACTTGGCTTCCTTCCTGATCGATTCGATGGAAGGAGCCATCATGGCGAGCCGGCTGACGGGCAGCAACGAACCCATTCAACGAAATATGAAATACATGGAGAGATTGTTGAGAAGCTATATGATTCAGTAAATGGATTTGAAGCGGGAGTTCTTATCAAAGCGATAAGCGGCATCCATAAAGGATGTTGCTTTTCCATTTTCATCGGTTCACAAAACATACACAGAAAGTGTATGGCGAAGGGAAAAAATCTAGGGTACAATTGGTTATGGGTACGGACCGGACGGTCCGGTCCTAATATTCGCAGTAAGGAGATGGAGACCTTGAAAATCCAAGTGGTATTGTTTGAAGGTTTCGATATGTTGGATGTGATCGCACCGTTTGAAGTGCTGGGAGGTGCTTCACTGCTGGCCACAGGAGAAGCTCCCGTCCAATTCGTATCGGCAGAAGGCAAAAGAAAAGTAAAAAGCGGGTTGTATGGGATGGAGCTTGAAGCTACGGCGCAACTGGATCCGAATGAAGCGGGCATTATCGTGGTACCGGGAGGCGCGGGAGATATGCAAGGGGACGGGCCCGGCTCTATCTTCGCGTGGCTGAAGCAAGCTTCCGAATCCGCACTTAAACCCTTGATGCAGCAAGCGATGGCCAACCCCGCCATGATCGTGGCGACGGTATGCGGCGGTTCGACGCTCCTTGGCATGATGGGTCTTCTGCAGGGCAGACACGCAGTCACGCACCATCTCGGAATGGATGCACTACCATCTTTGGGGGCCATCCCTGTTCGCGCTCGCGTCGTAGATGACGGAAATTTGGTGTCCAGCGGCGGAGTGACCTCGGGTATCGATCTTGCGATGTACTTGGCGGAACGGAATTGGGGTTCCCGAATCTCCACCGAATTGGAGAGCATTTTTGAGCACGAACGTCGAGGCACCGTTTGGAAGAAGGAGCAGTCAATAGCTGGTTAAGGGTTTAATATACACTGCATAAGCTCAAAACTGAGGTATGACTTCGAAGCTGAGATGGATTGATTTGCGTTCTATCCATGTGTTGCGTCCCGGCTCCGTGCGGATTTGAGCACTTTTTCCACTGTGTCGAGAAGTAACCTATCTGTTCCGCTACAGGAGTTGGTGACAGAGTATTTGCGGGTAAAGATAAAGGATTCAACAAATCTGTTCAATTTCGCTCTATAGATGGTACTCCTTGAGGCGTGTACTTGCGGCGAACCCGAACTCACTGTTTGGCCTGTTACTGAGAACTGTATCGCAAGTGCGGGTGAGTCCTATTCCCCGTCCACGTACCTAAAAAAGGCAGGATCGGGGGAGTGCTCTTATCCTGCCTTCTTGCGTGTTATATATATTCTACTGCACTAAATTATCCAATTCCGGCTGCAATTTGTTCCGCAGAATATACAGCATGATGGCTCCAACAAGGAACGCGACGGCATCCGCAATGACGAGCGACCAGACCACCCCGTAGAAGCCGTTCATTCGATTGGCGATATACAACACAGGAATTAGAGTAATTCCTTGAATAACAGACATAATAAACGCGGCGGTTCCTTGCGCTGTTGCTTGGAAAATCCCCGTAAACAACGTGGTCATTCCTGTAATGAACAAGGATAAGAACGTCACATGCAGAATGTAGCTGCCCATTTCAATTAATTGCGGGTCATTCGTAAATAAACCAATCAAGTGGTCGGAAATCAGATAGACGATGACGCCGAACACGACGGCTAACGCCACAATCACTTTGATCGTGAATCCAATGGTAATCTTCATGCGCAATTTATTCGCCGTAAAAGAGAAGGCAATGAGCGGCACGACTCCCTCGCATAAGCCCATCAGAATAAATTCAGGAAATTGCAATAAACGCGATGATATTCCGTAAGCCGCTACTGCCTGATCCCCATATTCGACCAGAAAACGGTTAAAGATGAGCGACATTGCACCCAAGAAGATACTCATAATAAAGACGGGAACTCCGATTTTGAATACATTGCTCAGAATGTCCTTGGTAGCCTTGAACCATTTTATGGAGACGGTTAAGAATTGGCTCTTATATCTCATATGGAAGGCGTAGAATATGCTCGCAACCAAGTTAGAAAGGACCGCAGCAGACGCAACCCCGATCACACCCCAATGGAAGACGAAGATAACTAGCGCATCGAGAATAATATTTACGACAACACTGAGAATCATACCGATCATCGACGTGATTGCTGCTCCCTCCGAGCGTACGATAATCTCCAGCGTGAAGAATAATACGACGAATGGTGAACCCATAAGCATAATCGTGACATAGTCCTTCGTAAATCCGAAGGAGTCAGGCGTTGCCCCCAGGCCATGGAGGATTGGATCGATCAACGGGAGGCCGACGGCCATCACAATAAGACCGAGAACTAAACTGCTGTAAAAAGCGAATGAAGACACATGCTTTACATCATCATATTTTTTCTCTCCCAGCAAACGGGAGATGAATGCACCGCTACCGATGCCAATCAAGTTGCCTAGCGCCATAATGACCGAAAATAACGGCATGGTGAGTGCGAGTGCGGTTAAGACGGCAGTATTGCCCAGTGTACCAAGGAAATAGGCATTCAAGATGGAATAGATGACACCCATTGACGAGCCTAGCATCATCGGTACAGCGAAGTGAGCTACGGCTTTTGCGACCGGTGCTTTTTCAAAGTAATGGAGGTTTTCTGCATCCATGCGGGTCACTACTTTCTTCATTTATTTTTGGCCTTCTGCCTAACGGTGTTAGATTGAACCTTACAGTGTAAGATGATATCATGAACTTATGAACCTGTAAAGCATAAACTTACACTGTTAGATAAAAGGGTGGATACCGATGAAAAAGCAGCAGCCTCAGATATCGGAGGATAAGATTCTTGAAGCCTCGTGGGAGCTTCTGGGGGAGGAGGGCATCGAGAAATTCAGCCTGAGACGATTGGCCGACCGGCTTGGGATTCAGGCTCCCTCTCTGTACTGGTACTTCAAGAGCAAGCAGAATCTCTACCAGCGTCTGGCCAACCAGGTATCGAAAATCATTCTGGAGGAGTTCCAATCCGAGGGGGACTGGAAGGAGCAATTGACGGGGCTTGCGGTAACGGTAAGGAGTGTGCTCAGCCGGTATCCCTGCTCCACGCAGCTCATGATGATGACGCTGCCCCACGAGCCGGATATCATCCGGTTCACCAACCGTATGCTGCTCTGTGTGGAATCGACGCCGCTTGAGCAAGAGCAGAAAATGCAAGTGGTTACTACGCTTGTGAACTATGTATTCTACTTCGTTCTAGACGATTATCAGCATGAGCGTAATGTCTCCGCTATCCTTAAGGACCAGGAAGCGCATCCGGGAGAGGAGATGATTCGCCTTCTGGATTCCATGAGCGAGACGGAAGCGGGGCTGTTCCGGAGGATGTTCACGAACGGGCTGTTCGAGCTGATGGGGACCGACAGGGCGTTTGAGTTCGGCTTGAAGCTGATTCTGTTGGGGATTGAGCAGGTGATAAAGGAGCAGGAGAAGTAGAATGTAAAAAACCGCTCATCCGGTTATTGGATGGGCGGCTTCGATGGGGCATGCTATGCAGGCTTGATCATAGCCCCCGGATCGGGCATTGAAAGGTTGGCAATTATGCACCGCGGCAGCTCCTCTTGCATTTTTCGCAGGAAGAGCATGGCGGCATATGTGCTTTAGCTAAACGGCTGCCAGTTAAATGGAGAACGCAGCCCATAGCGAATGGGGGGGCGCTCTTCATTTTTTTATGGAATGATCATGACGGGAAAGCTTGCGTTGACAAAATTAAAAACCGAAAATATAATGTAGACATCTACATGAATCCGAGGAGAAACCTATGCAAAGTATTTTCGACATGTACCCCTATAGTTTATACATTAAGCTTATCGCACAAAAGGTTCGGGAAATCATCGACCAACTTCTGGCGGATCATGGTTTGAATGCCTCGCAGGCGATTCTTTTGAGTCACATTCATCAATCCTTAGAAGAGCATATGGAGATCAACCGGAAGTATCTTGAAAAAACAATGGCTTTAAGCGGTCCGTCTGTGACAAACTTATTGAACGGTCTGGAGAAGGCCGGATTTATCACACGCAATAGCAACCCTGTCGACGGACGTAACCTCCGTATCGATGTAACGGCCAAAGCCAAACAATTTCTGAATGAGCGGAGTGATGCCTTCTCGAAATCTGAAGAACTGATCACTCAAGGGATGTCAGATGCCGAAAAAGCCATGTTTGTCTCTCTGCTGACCCGTGCTTTTGAAAACGTCGAACAGCACCTGTCAAAGCGATGAATTTGCTATGATTCGCTTATTTTTTTAAATAAATGAGTAGATGGCTACATGTAACGTGAAATACAATTTGCCGTGAATATTCCTAGTGCATTCCCGGCGCCATCCTAAAATAATCCCGCGCATTTCCTAATCATGACTCATGAACCCGGAGTACTGCCGCGATAAAATGAATGAGTAAGTAAATTGATGACACGGAGGTTATTGGAATAAGCAAAGTCCGCAATAAAAGCACAACTGGCGGTTGGCCCAAAACCGGAGGCGAAGCCGAAGGGATAATCTGTGCGAAGCATTTTTGAAAAAGGAGATATAAAATGATGAGATTCGGTAAAGGAAAACAAATTACGGGAATATCACTTCTTCTGGCAGGCTGTCTCGCGTTCACTGGGATTGCGGGCGCCTTCGGAGAAACGCCGCCTGAAGGCGTAAAGATTAAGGAATTCAGTCTGCTGGATACGGCTTCTGACGTAGTCGGTCCCGTGGATTTCACGCCGGAGGGAAAAAAGGATGGCCATTTCAGGCTGTTGCTTAGCCTCAATAAGAAAACAACGATTAATGCCGTGGTGCTGCGTTCCACCGATGACTATGGCAAGGATAATTATCAGGGTGTATGGAGAACAAATCGTGTGACCACCGGCTGGCTGCTGGGCATCGTACAGGAAAAGACGGTAACAACGGGAAGCGGCACCACCCATGAAAGCATGGTTGTGAATCCAGGCTTCCGGAAGGATGTAAAAGAACCTGTCGGGGAGTTTGAGGGCGACCTCACTTTCGACCTGTACGCGAGCGACAACGGTACGATCAAGGAAACGCAATCCTACGTGTTAGAAATCGAAACACCGCAAGGTACGGTTGCTTCCAAGCCAATCAAATATAAGAAACCGACGACGTCGGAAGGGACGCCAGCTCCTCTACCAAGTCCAACATCGTCACCCGCGCCTAACCCAACGCCGACGCCAGTGCCTGGCCCTGTTCAGACGCCGGTCCCTGCATCTTCGGATGGATCAAAAGATATTGCGATCCATGTATTCTTCAAAGGGAACGAACTCCATTTTGACGAGGCGCAGCCGACTGTGATAGACGGTCGAACGCTTGTCCCGTTCCGTCAGTTGTTTGAAACCTTAGGCTTTTCGGTAAAATGGGTGGAAGAAGGAACTGTCCGCAAAGCGATCGGAACAAAGGATGGGCATTCCATTGAATTGACGATCGGTAGCACAAATGCAATTGTAAATGGAAAAGGGGTTACTCTAGACGTACCCGCACAGATCATTGGCGGTCGCACAATGGTACCTTTACGCTTCGTATCGGAGAGCAGCGGATATCACGTGGCCTTCTCCAGCAGCGGCAGTGTGTGGACCATTCAGATCGAGGACGCCGCCCCAGGCACAACCGATCCGCAATCGGGGGAACCGTCCCCGGCTCCAACACCGACTCCGATACCGGAACCTGAACCTGAACCTGAACCGACCCCCGTACCATCCGCAGGGGAAGCTGAGCCTTATGTGGTTAAAGGCTTTTTACGTAACGCGCAAGGCAATCCAATACCTGGGGTTACAATTAATGCAGATAACCAATTGTTTTCTGATAGCAACTTGCAAGCTGTGACTGATGGGAATGGGTTTTATCGGATCGAATTGGCGCAGCTCCCCACGACTTGGATAATGTCTACATCTTTCTTGCGCGAATACAACGGCAAGGAACAAAGATTTTATTTAAGATCGGACGTCGATCAGCCATTTGCCGGAAGTTCAGGGGCTATTCGCAATTTTACCTTGAAAGACGTCGTAGGGCACATTGAAATCAATCCCGATTTTTGGTCGTTTGACGACAATTTGCCACAATTCAAAATGGAAGACTTGGAAGTTACGCTTACGCCTGTTGGACCATTATTTGACGGAAGTGTCGGCAAAATGATAACGACACGTGCAGACGCACTCCCAACAGGTGGTCACGGTGTGGATAAAATACCGCTCGGCCGATACAAAATATCTGCTATCTGGAAGCCGGATGGCCATGTTCCAATGCCTATGTTGTTACGGATTACAGGTAAAGGCAATTTTGCTCAGTCCCTTGAATTCGATTTTCATAATCCGCTTGGTGCGCCATCCATATTTCTAAACCAATTTGATGCCAAACTCGACAATCAAACGGGGAAATAGTCGCAGAATATGCGCAGTTGCGGTAAGAGGCAAAGCCCGACGCAATCTATCTCAAAATAGAGAGCGTTTTGCGAAACAAGCTAGCGAACTAGATATCGGAGAACGTTAACTGAATAAAGAGTTTAAGCTTGAATCATTGAAAATATTGTGTATTGAAATTTCTTAAAAAGTTTGGGGTGATTTCGTCTCGCCCGCACTATACAGTTGTATAACAAAAAGGCCCCGTATTGGCAAGGGGCCTTATTCTTGTCTATACACACAGTACTGATGACAGTCAAACCTGCAAATTTGGCAAGTTGAATGGCAATCGATCTTACTCCTCCAACTGCACCGATAATTAAGTATGCTTTTGTTTTCATTTGTGTTTAGGCTAATTCTTAAACGATCAAAAAGGGCCCTCCCATACAGTTATTGAAGTGAGCTGTAATGCGGCGGTGAATTCCAAACTTCTTGGCGTGTTTCCTACAATTCGTTCATCAAACCAACGTATTGGGCACACTTACGGAACACAAAGAAACAGAGGCGGAGCGTCCCGCCTCTGTTTTCTTACTTATGAATATCTGTGATTTGAAGCGTTCCGTCATTCATTATATAGATCGCCTTCTTGGAACCGGAGTTCGTAGCGTCACCTGGAATGACTGGAGCTGTGTCAAAGACTCCGTCTGTGGAGTAATTGAACTCATTCGTATCATCGTTATGCCAAAAAGTAATATATGAATTATCGTCTCGCTTGAATGTCATGTGGTGGTCATCGTAATAACCTGAACTGCTGCATTCCGGAATATCGCATCCTTCGTTGTGCTGTCCGTGCGTAAAATTAACGCTAGGCAGGATAGTTGATCCATAGGCTTGGATTACTTGGGCATCGGCTTCACATTCAGTGTTACTGAAATTGAATCGATACTTGGTCTGGTTGATAACAATAAACAGTTTCATAATATCCCTCCAATAATTTAATCTTGAAAATATTAACGAAAAATCCAAGAGGTGGATCCTGCTGACTTGCTCTTTATTTTAAAGCAATGTGGAATCGAATTGAACTACCCGCCAGGGTGGATCGAAGCTAAAAATCGGGTAGGTATCCTTTGACCCGCATGGAGGAAAAATGTCCCAACAAATCGAAATATTAACGAATATAGTATTTGTTTAATTCAGCTTGCGGAGGCCTTGATCATGATTAAAAGTACAAACCTGCTTATTCCCCCTACGCGAAAATCATTGGTGTCCCGACCACGACTGATGCGCAAGCTGGAGGAAGGAATGGAGGCCAAGCTGACTTTGCTATCCGCCCAAGCTGGCTACGGCAAAACGACAGCGTTAAGCGAATGGGCGAGGCAATGCCGCTCTCCGGTTGCCTGGATCTCGCTAGATAAGTACGATAACGATTGGAGCGCGTTCTGGAGCTGTGTTTTGGCATCCATACGAGAAAGGCTGCCGCGGTTCGGGGAAGCGATTGAATTTTTACTCGAGCAAGAGTCGGCGGGTTCCATTGATTCCGCCATTTCGGCGTTCTTGAATGAGCTAAGCTCGATTAGCGGCGATTTCGTTCTTATTCTGGACGACTACCATGTCATTGAGAATGCGCCTGTAAACGAATCGATACGATATATGCTTGATCATCTACCTCCGCATGTCCATCTCTATATAGCAAGTCGTACCGAATTACCCTTTCCTACGGCCAGACTGCTTGCCAAAGGGGAGATCAATGTCATTCGAATCGAAGATATGCGATTCGAACTGGAAGAGGGGTTTGTTTTCTTCCGAGAGACGACAGACTTATCGTTAACGGAGAAGCAAATAGTCGCGTTGTTCGAACAGACGGAAGGCTGGGTGAGCGGACTGCAGCTTGCGGCCATCTCACTGAAACGAAGCGGCAATATTGCCGATACGATTCGCCAGTTCAACGGCCGCCAGCGTCAAATCTCCGATTTTTTGTTGGAAGAGGTTTTTGCGCATTTATCGGACTCCTTGCGGGAATTCCTGCTGGCAACCTCCATTCTGAGCAGCCTGAACAGGGAGCTGTGCGCAGCGGTAACGGGACAAGCCGACAGCCAGGGCCAACTGGAACGGTTGGAGCAGCTGAATTTGTTCATTATTCCGCTGGACGATCAGCGCGATTGGTTCCGGTATCACCATCTGCTGTCCGAGTTCTTGCAGCAACTGAGCGCTAGAGAACATCCGGAGCTGTGGAGACGCTCCCATCATCGGGCCGCGGCTTGGCATGAGAATGAGGGGCTCTATGAAGAGGCGGTGGAGCATTATATCAAAGCGCAGCAGGCAGAGGATGCCGTCCGGCTCATCGACCGCATCATGCCGGATCTCATGCAATTGAAGGGCAATGTGCTCTTGAGATGGATTACTTCCCTGCCGGAGAGCAGCTACGAGCACAAGCCGACGTTCGAATTGTACTATATCTCCAAATTACTGATGGATGGAGAATGGGATCGAGGGTTGCGCAGGGCCGAGCAAGCGGAGAAGCGATTCGAAGCCATGAGGGCGTTCATCCCTGAGCCTGAATGGAATCAATTAATGGGCAATCTCTATTACTTATGCGGGATCTTCTCCTATTTGCAGCAGAACTTGTCGCTGACTTCGAAATATTTCGAGATGTTGGATCAATATTTGCCGGAAGGCAGCGGCTTCCAGAAGTCTTCAAGCAGACGGTATCAAGGGCACGAAGGATTTATGGATCTTCTCTCGTTAAACAACAACCTTCATGAGGTGGAACAATTTCTGCTGAAGTGGGTGAAGACGTGGGAGAAGAAAAAAAACTATCCATTCGTCGGATACCTTTATTTGTCTTATTGCTTACTTCTGTATGAGTGGAATCGGTTGGAAGAGGCGGAGTTGTATCTCGGACAAGCGATGAGTCGAGAGGACCTGCGGACCAACGTATGGATTTGGATTCATCTTGGTCTTGCTTCATCCTGGCTGCAAAATGCTCTGGGGAGAGAAAGTCATGCGATCGAATGGCTTAGCCAGCTCGGCTCAAACGTCGATTCGCCCGATCGGAAAGTCGTTTAGAAGAGGGTCAAGGCGGAGCAAGCTCAACTGTTCCTGAGTCAAGAGCAGCGTCAGAAGGCATACGATTGGTTGGAGCAAAGCGGGATGTCACATTTAGGTGAGGTTTCGCCCCGCCATTTCGAAGAGTACCTGGTTCTGGTAAGAGTTCTCGCGGCGAACAGCAGAATTGAGGACGCACTGCAATTGCTCGAGCAGTTGGAACGTTTGGCTGACAAGGAAAATCGTCTGCGAAGCCGGATTAAGCTGAAGATCGTGCAGAGTATGGTGCTTCGGCAATCCGATCATCCCCAAGAGGCATTTGCTCCCTTGAAGATCGCCTTAAGGCTCTCGGAACCGGTGGGCTATATTCGCAGCTTCCTGGATGAAGGTCTGCTGATGGTCGAGATGCTGGCCGAGCTTCTGAACGAACAGCAAGGAGCTGCGATGCCATTGGTGTCCTTGAAATATATCCATCTGCTTCTTGAAGCTGCAGGCAGTGGTCAGTCTAATAAGTCTTTGTCGAATGAGGCTTTGACCGGGAAGGAAGAGAAGGTGCTTGTCTTGCTCGCAGAGGGATTGATTTATAAGGAGATAGCCGCTCAAATGAATGTAACGCTGGACACGGTAAAGTTCCATATGAAGAACGTTTATCGCAAGTTAGGGGTACATAATCGGGCGCAAGCGATTCAACGAGTCAAGCAGCATCGGCATTAGGATTGAGACAGCGGTTCTACGGTACAACGAAATAAAAGGCCGACCCTTATGAGACAGCCCCTTGCTTCTTGCACAGTTGTAAACTTATGATTCAATCTATGCCTCGTAATGAATCAATCATGATCAGGTGACTTTTTTATAAACCAACCCAGCACCAAAATAAGTATTGCAAGAATAAATTCAATCCAAAAAACCGTTTGTAGACCGGTAACCATGCTTTGCGTCTTCTCATGCATCGTAGTGGGATCGAGCGAATGGTGAAGATAACGATTGGCTCCGGACGACATGATGCCGACGAATAATGCGATGCCAATTCCCCCTGCAACCTGTTGGAGCGCATTGTATATGGCTGTGCCATGGGGGACCAGGTGACGTGGAAGTTGATTCAATCCTGTCGTCTGAGCCGGCATGACGACGAACGACATGCCTAAGAATAAAAGGACATGATTGAACAGAACGGAGCCTTGTGTCGTATCACTGTCGATGCCGGCAAACAGCCACAATGATATGGCGATCAGGAATAATCCGGGCACAATTACGAATTTCGGCCCGAATTTATCTAATAATTTCCCCGACACCGGCATCATCATCCCGTTCAAAATGCAACCTGGCATCAGAAGTAAACCTGTCGCGAATGCTGTCAACTGCATCACATCCTGCATATAGATCGGTAGCAATATCGTTGTGGCGAATAGGACCATCATCAGGATTACAACCAATACCGCAACAAGAGAATACGTGGGATGCCGCCGGAATACGGAAAGATCGATCAACGGCTCTTTGATCGTGAGCTGCCGCCATACAAGCAAGATCAAGAAGAGGCTGCCTATGGCAATTGACCCGTAACCCTCAGGCTGGGCCCAGACATTTGTTTGGCTGAAGCCGTAGGTTACGCAGCCGAAACCGATGGTTGACATCACAATGGATAAAAGATCGACCCTTGGTTTGGTCAGTTCAGTCACATTCTTCAAGTATATGAATGCATAAATAATCGAAAACAGTGCGACAGGAATCACCATGTAGAACAACCATCGCCAGTGAAAGGTATCGATAATCAAACCAGACAAAGCCGGCCCGATGACGGGGGCGACCATGATGACCAGCCCCATAAGACCCATGGCGGCACCCCGGCGTTCCGGAGGATAGAGGGCGAGAATCGTATTCATCATCAACGGGATCAATAATCCTGTCCCGCAAGCCTGAACAACCCTGCCCATCAGCAAAATTCCGAATCCCGGGGATACTGCACACAAGCAGGTACCGGCCAAAAATAGCGCCATCGCAGACATAAACATCTGGCGAGTCGTGAACCATTGCTGCAGTAATGCGGTCACCGGCACCAGTACGCCGATCACGAGCATATAACCCGTCGATAACCATTGTATGGTCGAAGCAGCAACGTTAAAATCCCTCATCAATCCAGGAAACGCATTGGTAAGTAAATTTTCGTTAAGAAACGCGACAAATGTACCGATGAGTAGAGCGGTTAACATCGCCCCTGTTTTTATTGCTCTTACCTTTTGAACTCCTTTGTCCATCTGTTACCTCCCGATTGTTCACTAAGCCGAGTTTTCGTAGTGCCTTGATATCGAATTGCCAGCCTGTCGTGCAGATTATCCTACACCATCACTTTCTAACAAGGAATAAAAATGATCGCGGTCTTCGTCATCGAATTTGCCAAGCGTCCGTATCCTGACAAATTCATGTCCGCCATTCATGTCTATTTCCTCACCATACCTATTGTAGAGCGCGATCATATTGCCATCTTGACTCAACTCCATGTACCCGTAACATTGTGCTTCAGGCACTTCGTCGTAAAGGAGCATAAATCTGATTTTGTCCACTCTGTGCATACAGCTTCTCCTTCTGTCTTTAGTAATGACCTTGAATTCATTGCGCTCTGTCCTTTGTGTGCATATCCCTTTTCTCCCTTCGGCCTGAGGAAAATTTTACGTGAAACCGGATGAATTGGAAAAAGCGATATCGTTCTTCATACTCGGAAATTCATTCCTATTTCGAAAGCATAAGGGGGGATCCCTCGCTATGTCGCTCATTCGCACATTTTCTCTTGACGAGATGGGATTTGGGGATTATGATAACGTGCCGGTCAACTCTACAAGGTAAATCAATCCGAAAAGAAATAATCTAATATAAATAAATTCCGTTAGATGTGTCGAATTGTCTCGCATTCATTCGTTGTTTAAATACGGGTCTGCCAAAGCGGTTTGAATCGAACGAAAAATAGGGCCACTAAAAATTTGGAGGAGATTAAACATGAGGTTTATGATGATCGTGAAAGCGACAACGGATTCGGAAGCGGGCGTAATGCCCAGACAGGAACTGCTTGATGCCATGCTGAGGTATAACGAGGAATTGGCAAAGGCTGGGGTGCTACTTGCCGCAGATGGGCTGCAGCCAAGCTCCAGTGGCATTCGGATAGGGGTTTATGGCTCTATGAAAGTGGCTGATTTTAACCAAGGCACCGTTTTTGAAATTGTTCCATAATTCAAGGAGAACTGGCACGAGTTTCAGCGTGATGGTCAGTAGAACAGGCAAAAAGTTGGCGGTTAAACGCCGCGGCGATTAAAGGGCAGGATAATTCAATAACAATATCAAATTGAAGACCTTGTGAAAAGATTGTCGTGCAGGAAGGAGCAATCAAAAATGGTTATTCAGTCTACTATACTGGATCTCCGAAAAACTCGGATATATTATTTTGACAGGCATTTTAGATCCGAATCGTGCCCTTTGCATTAAACGCATTACCATTAAGATCAAAGGGCAAGGATACGGAAAAGAAGCAATGAGACTTATCATAAAATGGGTTTTTGAGAACACAGCCGCCGAGTATTTTTACGGCCTATTAGATCGAAATGTCACTTTCTTTGGCAAGTCGTTTTCGAGTGTTCCAATCAAATCGGCGCGCATTACTCCAAAAGTTGTGCTCCCCATTGTAATAACCATTTTTGTCAACTTGTAATTTTTTACGAGCGATCATTTTAACGTAACCGATAACTCGGCTAAAAGTGGCGATATCGTCGCTACAGCATACGGGGCATTCAACGATGTTCTTACCGTCTTCTGCAACAATGTGTTGACCGCAGCTAAGACAACTTGTCAATGTCGGAGTTAAGGTAATGTATTGGATCGGTTTGTCGAATATTTTTTTGATATATGCAGCCAAACGTTTGGGCTCGAGTTTGCTTTCAAGGAAGTGGTGCAAAATACTCCCTGAGGTAGCGTAACTCTGGAATTCAGCACTATTTTCAACTTGTCGGAGAAAATCATCTTCACTGAAAGGGAGCATACAACCAGATGTAAGATAGATGTCTTCTCCAACACCTTGTACAAAAATATCACGATGATTTTCTTTAGCCCACTTCATATCTTGTCTGGCAAGATTAATAGCTGCATTTTCCCCCGGAGCATATTCGATTCCGCAGGCGACTCGATCTCTAACGATAAAGCTATTGATTTTATCCGTCATAAATTGCATAATTCGGTGCGCCAGATCTTTTCCACTTTCGTTGTTCATTCCACCGGCATATCCAATGTTAATCAATCCTTCGTGCATGCCTGCAACGCCAAATACGTTAAAGTAATTCGCCAAATCCCTGTTCAGCGCAAAAAAAGTAGGATATAACTCTTTGTTTTGTTCGATCCAACTCCGTTTTGCCATATGGCCTTCTTGCATAATGTTCAAAAGCTCCTCTATGCGGGCAAACATAAGATTTTCATCGTGACCGAATTCCAGCAATACTCGGTTCATGTTCAAATTTAAAACCTGCACGGCACCCGTTGAGCCGGTTGAACTTCCAAAGATACCGCTGCCTACCTTAGATAGAACGGTCAAATCGATTTGCAGCCGGCAACATAAGCTGCGACTAGCCTCCGGATCACGCGGTTTCAGGTAGGGATTAAGCAGACGGTAATGCTTATCCATAAATGGGGTAGTTCGGAAATTCTCGAAATATACGCCGCCCCATTGATACATGCTATCCAGCATCTCAAGAAACAGTGGATTATCGTAATTGAAATAATCGTCAATCGGTACTGTGATCAATGGAAACGTAAAGGGCAGACCGGTTCCGGTTCCTTGTTTCATAACTTCAATAATTGCTCTATTGATTCGGTCAAAATATTCCGACGGAATATCCTGATAACGAATGTCGAATGCTGTGCCGCCGATCACGACGAAATCTTCTTTAATTTCTTCCGACGGCTTTCCAAATTCAAGCGTAATGTTCGTAAAGGCTGATTGGGAACCGCCTCGCAGGGGCATATTCAATTCCCAGATAAGGCTTTGGAACAACTGTTTGAGATCGTCATCTGTGAAGCGCCGCCCATGATACAATTCCTCAACATACAAATAAGACGCAGAAATAGTGGTCATTTGTGACAGCATAACGGCACCGGATACTTGTTGGGACATAAGTACGATGATATTGCTAAAATGGCGAAGCAATGTTTCCAGCTTGCGGGTCGGTTTCGAGGCCATCATATTTTTGGCCAACGTTGGAATTCCATTCAAAGCTATGTCCTTGCAAGATACGCTCAAACAATAGGGACTTAGCTGTTTGTCATGTATGTAAATAACACCTTCTTCATATAATTTGGTTAGCTTGGCCGGCAAAATGCGCTGCAAAAGATATTCTTCTTCTGCAAAGTTAGTCAGATTGTGTCTAAGCAACGGGAGCGAGTAAACAAAATTACTATTTTCTCGTTTTAAATAATCCGATTGCTTAGATTCTGAGTTTGATGTAAACGTATGGATAATGTCTTCTGTGTGACGGAACATGGGAGCGCCTCCATTTAATTTGTTTGTATGGTCTGATAAGGGGAAAGGTATGGATTAAGAAAATAAGGAACGTTACTGTTATATTTCGTTTTCAACAGATCAACATAAATTCGGATTTGATCAAAATACCCTTCACTTAACAAGGGATATTGTACAGTTCTAATCTGGCTTACTTTGCTATTATGACAAATAACGGTTTCTACTGATTCCAACATATTATCGCAAAATTGCTTCGACGGAATGACGCCTAGAATGGCTTTGTAGACCTCGTGATCGACCACTGGATCCATACAATGATAAGGTAGTTTCATGTCGACATGTGCGCCATCGATGAGTTTTCTAGCAAACAATTGTTGTAACTTGTGGGGGTAGGTTCCATTTGTAAATATCACCACCTTTCCATTGAAGTTCGAGCGCGCCCGTTCAAGGAAATTGATTATTTCGTCGAGTTCGTTAATTAAAAACTCGCCCCCGCTAAACAATAATGCATCGAACATTGTATGACTTTTTCGGATCCGGTCAATGACTTGATCACTGCTTAAATGCCCTATCGGTTTCTTTGCAATCAATTCATCAAAATTGTGACACCCATAACAGCGCATGTTGCAACCGTTCCAGGCATGAACCAGTAACGCAAGATGTCCGGGCAAGTCGTCGAAGGTGCGAATGAACTTGGGGTAGAAGACCAGCATAGCTAACTCCTTTCGAAAAATATACAATGAAATACTATATATACTGATATATTTTAATCGTACCACAATATATAGTATTAAAATGTGATGAAGGTCACTTGTAAGAGGGTAAACAGAATTGCTTCAAAGCATCTTCAGAAGGGAGAGAAGTTGTTAAACGAAGTTGGGGCCTGACGGAATTTGTAAGGAATCAGATGGTGTTTAATGATATACCTTGACACTGCAAAGGCATTACTTTATTATGATAACAGTTCAATAAAACAATTGAATTGTTGAGGTGTTTTGATTGTGAACTTAGAACGAAAATGGAAAGATCAACTATATCAGGAATTTGCTCGTATTGGTAAATGCCTATCCAGTCCAAAACGGTTGGAGCTGATTGACTTACTTGCCCAAGGTCCTAAATCTGTGGATCAGCTCGCAAAGATTACCGGAATGAGTGTTGCAAATGTATCGCAGCACCTGCAAACGCTGCATGAATCAAGGTTGGTTCGGTTCAACAAAAAAGGCAATTTTGTAATTTATGAAATCGCGGGGCTATCTGTCGCCGACTTCATGGTGTCTTTGCACCGACTTAGCGAAAAGCAATTAATAGAAATACAACGGCTAAAAACTGAAATTTTGCAACATCATGCAAGCATGGAACCAATTGTTCTGGAAGAGCTTATGGAACGGATGGAAAAAGGGGAAGTTTTGTTATTAGATGTGCGGCCAGAGGATGAATATGCTATGGGCCATATTCCAGGTGCTATATCTATGCCTATTGATGAACTAGAGAACCATCTGGCGTCTTTACCTATCGATAAAGAAATTGTAGCGTATTGCCGTGGCCCTTATTGTCTAATGTCTTTACAAGCGGTTGAAATTTTGAAAAGCAAAGGCATACAAGCCTCCCATTTAGAAGAAGGGGTGCACGAATGGAAGCGTTATGTAGAGAGAAAGGTGGTTCTAGGCGATGAAGCATGGACCCCATAATATTCGAGATTACGTAGATTCTCCGGGTATGCAGCAACAATTATTTAAGCGCTCTTTACTGATAGTAGTCATATCGCAAATATTTGGCGGTGCAGGCCTTGCTGCCGGGGTAACCGTGGGCGCGCTTCTTGCCCAGGACATGTTGGGAACGGAAAGTTTAACAGGTGTACCTGCCGCCTTGTTCACCCTTGGCTCGGCACTGGCAGCCTTTCTTGTGGGTCGTTTTTCACAACTTTACGGGCGCCGGTTGGGGCTTGCCGCCGGATTTTTGGCAGGTGGCATTGGGGCAATAGGGGTAATCTTTGCTGCAGTAAATAACAGTGTTATTCTTCTGTTCGCTTCTCTATTTATATACGGTGCAGGGACTGCAACAAACTTGCAGGCACGATATGCCGGTACAGACTTGGCTAAGCCTAACCAACGAGCAAAAGCAATTAGCACAGCAATGGTTTCGACTACGTTTGGTGCGGTTGCAGGCCCAAGCATGGTTGATGTAACGGGCCATTTTGCAACGTCAATCGGTGTCCCGGCCCTTGCAGGTCCATTTATTTTAGCTGCCGGAGCATACATTCTAGCCGGAGCAGTATTTATTATTTTCCTCCGTCCGGACCCTTTCGTTGTAGCGCAGGCTATATTTAGAGCACAATCGGAATTGAGTCAGTCAACAGCAGCACAAACGAATACACATAAAAAAAACAACAGAAGCTTAATTGTCGGGGCAACAGTAATGATCTTAACTCAAATCGTTATGATCGCAATTATGACAATGACGCCTATACACATGAAGCACCACGGACATAGTTTAGGGGATGTAGGATTAGTAATAGGCATCCATATTGGCGCAATGTATTTCCCTTCCCTCATTACAGGCATTCTTGTCGATAAGATCGGTCGCGCAGCGATGTCAATAGCATCGGGTGGGGTTCTGCTAGCTGCCGGCATTGTTGCGGCTCTAGCGCCTGTTGATTCTATGTTGGTCCTTATTATTGCTCTTGGTTTGTTGGGGCTCGGCTGGAACTTGGGCTTGATCAGTGGAACCGCACTTATAGTAGATGCAACTGATCCGGCAACTCGTGCAAAAACTCAAGGAACAATTGATGTGTTAATAGCGCTGGCAGGGGCTTTGGGGGGAGCATTATCCGGTATGGTTGCAGCACATTCCAGTTTCGCAACGCTTTCGCTTTCCGGTGGTGGACTCGCACTTTTACTAATTCCAGTAGTGATATGGTCCCGAAAAAAACAAAAATTAGCTGCGTCAGACAGAATCTCGATGAACTAACGGAGAAAGTTACTAAACTTAACGTATACGAGAGTTTAACGAAATAAGGAGCAGTTTGCCGCGGCAGGCTGCTCCTTTTTTAATTAAACGTTCCTGTCAGGGCTAAGAACATGTTATCCTTCCGGATCAACGAACCGCGTACCCTTTCGTCGAATTCAATTTGCCTGTCCAAATGACGTAACCCATCCCAACATACGTTAGCCCCCAGAAGAAAGCAAAATATTTGTTGTCTTCGACAGGCAGTACCATCGAGACCAGCATCAGTATTAGCAGTACCGCGATCCAGCGGGGAAACACATTCGCCCTGTACGTTAAAAACGTAAACACCAGCGTGCCTCCTGTAAAACCGAAAAGAGCAAATGAACGGGAAACGGCGAAAATGATTCCGTCTTGATTCATTTCCGGCTTGACGGACTCCATGGAAGACCAGACCAGGCAGGATGTCACGATATTGCCGATAATGATGGAAAGTATGGTAATAAATCCAATGACACCGGTTTCTCTCGATTGTACCATGTACGTGGCTATCGTGCCGACGGACATCAAAATACAGGCAACGAATCCGAAGATCAGTTCCGGCGCGCTATCCGTCCCCCAGATCAGAGAGCTTGGCGTCATCCCCATACGTACGATTCCCGCCAGTAAACAAATCATGCCCAACCATCGAATCACTTGTTTTTCACTCATATCCATACAGCCTCCTGTTTCATTGATCAAAACGTCGATGCGCTTAATTATAAGCCGCGGAACAGCACGGGAAACAGAGAGAGCCGTCACAATGTTCAGGGAAACCGGAACGGGACATTTTCGGGAAATCCGGGAAGTTGGCCGGGAAATTGCGCATTTCGCATATTCAAGCCGCAGGAGGATCGTTATAATAGAGGTAGATTTTAGTTAAAAGCGGAGGGGACTTATGCCGCAAACACCGGCACGGATCGCCGATCCGATGGATGAACCGGCAAACCGGCTGCCAACAAAATGGATCCTGCTTTGTTTGCAGCTTCTGGTGGCCGTATTTTGCCTGATAACTGTCGTGCTGTATATGACGGGAATACCCAAATATTACCAATGGCTTGTTTCGACATGTATGATGAACGGCTGCGGCACTTGGGTTCCGGCCATGCCCCTCGGAAACGAGGGAGCCACTCACATGAGCCTGGAGACGTACGCCGTCATCTTCGTATGCATTGACGTTATTTTTACCCTTGTTTATTATGGCGCTGCGCTGCTCATTTTTTGGAAGGGTTATCGCGAGCCGATGGCGGTTTTGGCCGCTTTGGCCATGGTCTCGTTCGGTACCTCGTTCCCTTCGCTTACCTCGGTCGCTTTTCAGGGCATCGTCCTGCAGGAGTGGTGGTTTACACTTGTGGCCACTTTCGGTTGGATCGGATTATCGCTGCTATTTCTGCTCTTTCCGAACGGTTCGTTCGTGCCTAGATGGACCGTGGCGGTTTTTATCGTCATAACGGTTGTTGATGTCGGCAGCTTCTTTAACCGCGGAAGCATTTGGAGAGAATTCAGCATTTCCGCTTACCTTGAGCTTTTGTGGTACACTTCCTCAACGCTGATTTTGATCTATTCGCAAATCTACCGGTTTCGCAAAGTATCCTCGCCGGCGCAGCGCCAGCAAACCAAATGGGTCGTGTATGGACTCGCTATCGGCATGATCGGATTTGTCGGGATGAGCATTTTGTTTAATCCGCGCCTGAATGATGGAAGCGCCTTAACCTACGTGTATCTTAACGCGTTTCTTAATCTAAGCTTGCTAGCGATCCCGTTTACGCTGACTTTGGCTGTGCTCAGGCATCGGCTGTGGGACATCGACCCGCTGGTTAACCGCACGCTGGTATACGGGGCATTATCCCTTTGTGTCGCCGCGATCTATATTTTCTCTGTCTTTTATTTAAGCCAGTTATTCGAGACCAGGGATAACTTGTTCGTCTCCTTGGCGGCTACGGCGGTGGTGGCGGTCGCCTTCGCGCCGCTGAAGGAAAAACTGCAAAGGCTCGTTAACCTGATGATGAAAGGACGGCACGACGACCCTTATGCCGTTTTGCTGGAACTGGGAAGCCAACTGGTCAGACCGCTTGCGCCGGAAGCGATGCTGGAGGCTCTCGCTGCTACCGTAAAGGAGTCGCTGCGCTTGCCGTATGCGGGTATTACGATCGGAGTGGGGGGACAGGATACGCTCGTCGCCGCGGTCGGGGAGCCGACCCACGAAGTGCTGCCTTTTCCTATTATTCACCGCGGGAAGCAGTTGGGTACGTTCATTTTGTCCAGGCGTTCTCCGGGCGAAGCTTTTTCATCGGAAGATAACAAGTTTCTGGATGTGCTGGTGCATCAGGCAGGGCCAATCGTCGAAATTGTGAATATGACGCTGGGGATGAAGCTTTTGGCTGAGGATTTGCAGGAATCCAGGGGAACACTGGTGCTGGCGCGGGAGGAGGAGCGTCGGCAAATCCGCAAAAATTTGCACGACGATCTCGCTCCCCGGCTTGCGGCGCTGGCGTTAAATGTTGCTACGGCGGAGAAATATGTCGTCAAGCAGCCTGAGATTGCGATCGAGATGCTGGCCGATCTCCGGAAGGTTATCCGCGCGACGGTGGAAGAAATTCGAACGCTCGTGCATGACTTGCGCCCGCCTTCCCTGGACGAGCTCGGTTTGATCACCGCGATTCAAGAGAGGATCAGCGAGTTGAATAAGCCGGTAAAGCTGCTCGCCGACGAACAGGGTACCGTGCCGATCCATATCCGCCTGATCGAGCCGCCGCCGCTGCCGGAATTGCCGGCAGCGGTGGAGGTTGCCGCCTACCGCATTGTCACGGAGTCTTTGGTCAATGTGCTCAAGCATAGTCAGGCGACCCTTTGCACTGTCAAACTGCATGTGTCGGCAGCGCAGCAATTGGTGGTGGAGGTGACGGATAACGGCAAGGGTCTGCCGCCGTCTCACGCGCAGCGGCTTTCCGGCAAGGGAGGCATCGGGCTCGTTTCCATGAGGGAGCGGGCCGCGGAGCTCGGCGGAAATTGCTTGATAGAACGGATAGAGAGCGGCGGTACACGCGTGCTGGCCGTGCTGCCGATTTGATACGAGGAGGGGAATGAAACTGAGAATTATCATTGCAGAAGACCATCCGTTATTTCGCAGCGGAGTACGGAATTTGCTGCGCACCACGGACGATCTGGAAATCGTCGGGGAAGCGGCATCCGGTGAAGAGGCACTCGAACTTGCAGCGCAGTTGCAGCCTGACCTTGTGCTTATGGATATTCGCATGCCCGGCATAAACGGTATCGAGGCGACGCGTCTGATCAAGGAAAGGCATCCGGCAATCGAGGTTTTGATTTTGACGATGTTTAGAGATGATCAATCGGTATTTACCGCTATGCGGTACGGAGCCAAAGGCTACATGCTGAAAGACGCCGATGAGGATGAACTGCTGCAATCCATACGGATGGTAGGCAGCGGCGGAGCTGTGTTCAGCTCGGATATCGCCGGTCGGATGATGCGCTACTTCTCTCAGGCCCAAACCGTACCTGCGGATGATCCAACCTTTGCGGAGCTCACCAAACGTGAGATTGAAATTTTGGAGCGGGTCGCGGAAGGCGACGCCAATGCCCAGATCGCAGCCCGGCTGCACATTAGCAATAAAACGGTGGCCAACTATGTGTCGAACATTTTAAATAAGCTTCAGGTCACGGACCGCAATGCTGCGAAACGTTTGGTTCAGAAGTCCCGAGAGGATTAAACTGAATTCGACCTTGCGGCCCTACTTCGTACACCTCTTCATTCGTTTAAAACGGATGGGAGGTGTCACCAAGAAATTCGTGTTTGTAAATCGCATGAATCCTCTCCAAAACGTTCCGCGCTTGATCTTTATATTTTAAATCTGCAACCTGACCTTTCAGCAAAAAAACGCCGGTCTCATCACGGTGTTCCCCGAGAGCACCCTCATACAGCTGGTTGGCGCCATGGGTAGGCGGAGGAAAAAACAGCTTCATAAGCGGTTTAACCAAAATCGGCAGCCCGGATTTTTTCCCTTTTCTTAGCGTATTGTTGCCGCCGGGGTCAACGCTGCGGATCTTGATGCCGTCCTTGGCGAGCTGCGGCGCGATGGCCTGGGTCCACAACGAAAGCGCCAGCTTTGAGGTGGCGTAAGGACCAATCAACTTGCGGAAGGTTTTGGGTCGCTCCAGGATTTCAAGGTTAAACTCTTTCGTAAATTTAAGCGCTGAAGATGAGGTATTGATCACCGTTTTTAAGCGGCCGTTTGTTAGGAGTTCCTTCAATTCCATCAGAATGATATACGGAACGACCGTCATTAGCTCATAATGGCTCTCGCGCCCTTGCTTCGAATAGCTCAGCTCGTGAAAGCTCCCACCGGCGTTGTTGAACAAAATATCGATCCGCTGTTCTTTACCTTTGATCTCTTCCAAAGTCCGTCTCAAGCCGGAATAATCGGCGAGATCCGCTATTTTATAAATACGAACCCATCCGCTCTTGACGGCTTTTTGGATTTTCATATCGTCCGCCGGAAAGTCTGAACGGTTCAAAGCGACCACCTGCCAGTCCTCCGACAGTAATTTCCGGGTTAATTCCAACCCGATCCCGGCGTTTGCACCCGTAATCAGTGCGATATTTTCGCGTTGGTTCGCGGTCATTGTACGTCTCCTCCTGAAGTTGGGATATTTTCCCCAATAGCGAACATTGTAGAACTTGGAGTCGGCTCCAAGTCAAGGCGCGAAACAAAGTTTTTGTCCAAAGGATAAGAGTCTTGACTTGAAGCCAGCTCCAAGATGTATAATGCACAAAAAAGCAATTTCCGGGAGGGAGCAGGGTGAAGGCAGAGCAAACTTTTACGATAAAGCAAACCGCCGAGCAAACCGGCATTTCCGAGGATACGATCCGTTATTACGAAAAGATCTCGCTTCTCCCCCGGGCGGACCGGAAGGACAACGGGCACCGCGTCTACCGGCAGGTGGACATCAATACGATCCGGTTGGTATCCTGCTTGAAAAAAACGGGATTGCCCCTGGAGGAAATGCGGCCGTTTTTGGCGGTTTCCGCCGACACCGATCCCGCGGATTATCCCGATTTGGTGGAGCGCTTAAGGAGCCACCGGGAAAATATCGTCAGTCAAATCGCCTCGCTGCAGCAGGTCGTCGATTTTATCGACATGAAGCTGGAGGAGGGGAGATACCGCCGGGACTGGTCGGATGAAAGCCAGAACGGCATGTCAAAGAAAACGATGGGAGAACCGAAATCAAGGCCCGTCTCTCCCGTTGAGATGAGTTATTTTTCCGTATCGGTCAAAGCGGACAAATCACCGGCTAGGAATATGTTCAGGACTTAAGAAGGAGCTGCCGCGGCAGCTCCTGTTGCTTTTTCACAAATTCAGGTACATATGTCGTTGCGGAACGCATGAGTGAGCACCCTAGCTTGACAAATGTGGATTACACATGTAATATCATGTTTGTATTACGATTGTAATCCAAAGCGGGACAGGAGGTGAGCATGTGAAAACCGTACCCCACATAACCGATGCAGAATGGGAAGTCATGAAGATACTATGGATCAAGTCGCCCCGCACGGCTAATGATGTGATTGAGGCGCTGCAGGATCGGACGGAGTGGAAGCCCAAAACGATTCGAACCTTGTTGAACCGATTAACCCAGAAGCAAGCGATATCGTTTTCGCAAGAAAACAGAGTCTATGCTTATTTCCCATTAGTTTCTGAGGGTGAATGTGTGAAATCCGAAACACAATCCTTTCTAAAAAGGGTTTATGGCGGTGCTTTGAAGCCGATGCTTGTTCATTATTTGAAGGAAGAGCAGCTATCGGCGGAAGACATTAAAGAACTGAAAAGCATCCTTGAAGATAAAACGAAATGATAAATATGCCGAGTCGGGTAGTTTACGTTTACTGGAGTACTCCATTTTGATTCATGAAAGGAAAGGGTGAAAGTGAACCGGATAGACGAACTCCTCGTGCATCTTTTTAATTGGATTTTGTCGGTATCTGCCATGGGTGCCGTCACGGTCGTGCTGATCCTGCTGACACAGCTTATCCTGAATAAACGAATAAAGCCCAGATGGCATTACTTGATGTGGCTGTTATTGGTTGTACGACTGCTTCTGCCTTGGGGCATTGAGAGCGAGTTAAGCATTTATAATTGGATATCCTACCCTCATACCATTCACGATAATCCAACGGCTCAGATAGTCACACACGGGGAAGCTGTAGTTGGGGAATTAGCAACTGCAAACATTTTTTATCGCTACGCTTTGTATATATGGCTTCTTGGGACCGGCATATTCGGGGCATATACGTTTGTGATCAACCGGAAATTTGCCTTAAAAATAACGAAAGAGACGACACCGTTAACTGATATCGGGGTCCTGCAGTTGTTCTCTCACTGCCAAACGCTAATGTCGGTTCGTAAACCTGTCACTCTAGTTGTATCGAACAAACTGACCTCGCCAACGTTGTTTGGATTTTGGAACACCCGATTGGTCATGCCGCAAGCCGTCCTGGACAGCTTACAGCAGGAGCAACTCCGGCACATCTTCCTGCATGAATTAGCACACTGTAAGCGCAATGATATCGGAATGAATTGGCTGATGCAGATCCTGTTGATTATTCATTGGTTTAACCCGATTCTTTGGTACGCTTATCATCGTATGCGCGAAGACCAGGAGATCGCAAGCGATGCTCTGGCTCTTACTTATCTCGAACCGGAAAAACGCTCCGATTACGGTTATACGCTCATTCAGTTGTTAGAAAAACATGCGCTTCCTGTAAGGGTGCCGGGCAATGTCAATGTATCAGGGGGCAAATCACAGCTGAAAAGGAGAATTATCATGATCAAATATTTTCAAAGTCATTCATATCGCTGGTCGTTCGTTGGTTTTGCTGCCATTCTACTCATAAGCGGATGTTCTTTGACGAATGCAAAAATAGATCAGTCCCCGGCGCAAATGTCGAATGCGTCGGCATCCGATCAAAAGACTGTGGCAACTTCCGACCCAAATTCGCCTAAACCGGATAAAACTCCGGCACCTGATGCAGCGGTTGGAACGAAGTCCAGCGCTTCCAGTGAGCCTGCGAGTTCAAAGTCGGAGTCCATAAACGCAGAGACAACACCGGCAGCAACTGCAGCTCCTGCACAAATACGTAAAACGCAAGAAACTACAGTTCCTGTATCAGAGCCTGCACCGGGAAACACTGCGGTTCAAGAACCAAAGCCTGTACCGCAAGAAGCTGTAGTTTCTGTATCAGAGCGTAGACCGCAAAATACTGCGGCTCAAGAACCAAAACCTGTACCGCAAGAAAGCGCGGTTACTGCACCTAAGCCTGTACCACAAGCTGCTCCATAAGCCACTGCAAATCCGCGAGCAAAGGAAAAGACGATCCCCCGGCAAGTACCGGAAAATCGCCCTGTATCACATTTTTGGTGGTTTAACTCTTGAAGTAGTGACCTTCTTCAAGGTCCGGAATCAGTGCGGGGTGCACCGGCTTCCAGCCCAGGAGTTGCTGTGTCTTTGCACTCGACGCAGGGTTGTCGGCCGACGCGAAGGCACCGAGCCAGCCGAAGTGGGCTTCTGCCTCTTCGCGGGAAATGCTGGCGACCGGCAGGTTCAGGTGGCGGCCGATGACGCCGGCGATGTCGCGGAATGGCACGCCCTCATCGCCGACACCGTGCAGCCGTGAGCCCGACGGGGCGGCTTCCAACGCCAGCCGGAACAGGCGCGCCGCATCGAGGCGATGCACAGCCGGCCAGCGGTTGGACCCGTCGCCGATGTAGGCGGAGACGCCCTTCTCGCGAGCAATGCCGATCAGCGCCGGGACAAAGCCATGATCGCCAAGACCGTGCACGGACGGTGCGAGACGGACGACCGAAGATCGCACCCTGCGTTCAACCAGCGCGATCGCGGCCTTCTCGGAGTGCCGCGGTGTATGGATCGGCGTGTCTTCTTCCGTCCCGAGACATCCCGGCGAGAGCATGAGCGTCCCCGAGGTGACGACGAATGGTTTGTCGGAGCCCTCAAGCGCTGCTCCGATGGCTTCGATCGCCTGCCTATCGGTCTCGGCGGCGGCCGCATAGTTCGAGAAGTCGTGAATGAAGGCAAGATGGATGACACCGTCCGCAGCGGCAGCGCCATTTTGCAGGCTGTCGAGGTCATCTAGGGCACCGCGATGCACCTCCGCTCCGGCGGCTTTCAATGCTGAGGCAGCCTTGTCGGAGCGGGCAAGCCCGACGACCTGATGCCCTGCAGCGAGGAGCCCGTCAACAACAGCAGATCCGATGAATCCGGTGGCTCCGGTGACAAAAACACGCATAATGAATACCTCCTAATATGAAATCATTACTTTCAAGTGAAATGATAAAGTATAGAGTGCACTCGATAGCAATACAGTTCGAATCAATGTTATAATAAAAATATGAAAAATAAATTTTCAAGCAAACAAGTTTCTGAAGAGACCGGATTAAGCATCCACACATTGCGATACTATGAGCAAATCGGTTTAATTAACGGTGTCGAACGGGACGAAAAAGGATATCGTCAGTATTCGGAGTCCGATATCGCATGGTTTCAAGTTATCAAATACTTTCGGGCAATGGGGATGCCCATTCGGGAGATGCAGCAGTTTGCCGCTTTGAACAATAGTGAAGTCTCCACCATAACAGCACGACGGGAATTCATGGAGACCTATCGCAGTAATGTTATAGATCAAATGAAGGAACTTGAAAACACGCTGGAGAAAATCGATCATAAAATCATTTTTTTCAAAAATCTAGAGAACTCAGAGGGTTAAAAATGATTCAATCCATTGTTCATATCGCTCTAGTTGTAAAAGATTATGATGAGGCAATTGAGTTTTACACAAAAAAGCTGAATTTTACATTAGTTGAAGATACATATCAGCCCGAGCAAGATAAACGATGGGTAGTAGTTTCACCCCCCGGTTCGGTTGGGACTACAATATTATTGGCAAAAGCATCGAAATCTGAACAGGAACCATTCATCGGGAATCAAACGGGTGGTAGGGTGTTCCTCTTTTTAAACACCGATGACTTTTGGAGAGATTATAATGAGATGGTTTCAAGGGGAATAGAATTTGTTAGAGAACCTAAAGAACAACCATATGGAATGGTTGCCGTATTTAAGGATTTATACGGGAATTTATGGGATTTGCTGGAGTTAAATGAAGATCATCCGATTTCTAAACGAATGAAGTAACGAAAAAAGGAGCAGTTTGCCGCGGCGGCAGGCTGCTCCTTTTTTTGATGAATCGGGCAGGGTAGCGGGACTGGTCAAGAGCGGATAAGCCTGTTCAACGCAGCTACTCCCGTACTTTTGAAGAGGGATTTTTTGCTTGTTTGGACGCCGCCATTGCCTCCACTCCTGCCAACAGGAGATCTGTACCGAACTTGAAGTGACGATCCGTATCGACGCAAGCCGCAATATCAGGGGCAACTTCAACGAGCCAAGGATATTGTTGTTGCGGAAGGCCTCCATAGAACTCCAGCAATTTAGCCCCCCATACCCGGCGCTCTTCTTCCGAGCCTTGTACGAAACCATCTCCCGTTACAACCAGAGACACCACTTGATTTAGCAAATGTTCAAAAATCAAGAATGCTTCTTGGGGCTCGAAGCCGGCGCTGCGGAGGATGCCAATCGAAGTATCGAAAATCTTGAGCCTGTTCGTAGAAGGCAGGGATCGCCTGGACAGCAAGCTTCTGCCCGATGGGTGCACGAGCAGCACCCGGCGCAGAGCGTAAAGCAACCCCCTCACCTGTTCCCGCCAATCCGCCTCATTTACTGCCGAGGTATCGAAAGAAGCCAGCATATGTTCGGTCATAGCGTCTAAAAGGTCATCCTTATTGCGCACATGCCGATAGATTGCCATGGGTGTTACGCCGAAATCGTGGGCTAACCGCCGAAAACTGACCGCTTCGATTCCTTCCGTATCCGCAATATTCAATGCCAGCCCCACGATAGCCTCTCGACTAAGGCGGACAGGGCCTTTCCGATTATGGGTACCTTCAGGTTTTTGATCATTGTTATTGTGGACCACAGTTCGACGCCCCCGAAAGAAAAAGTGTAACAATATTATAACACAGGAAAGTTGACAGGTATACGCCGTATACTTATAATACCATGTATACAGTGTATACATTGGAGTATGAGGAGTTGATCGCGAAATGAAATTCCGCAAAATTAGCCCACTGGCGATACTTTTTAGAAGTAAAAGAAAACGCAGATTTACTTTGCTGGCAATCGCGGCCGTTTTAACGCTGATCGTTAGCTCAGGGTTTGTGCTTTATCAGCCGTTGATGGTTGCTTCGGGTTATACCAGCAAAGAAGTTTGTTCCGGAACCTTTGTTTCGGGCATGGATTCCAACCAGGTTTACGCGGACATGGTCAAGCCTGAAGGGGCCATCAGTCTCATCAGCAGTTTGATTCACATCAACGTTGACCATGAAAAGCTGGATGTAACAACGACAATCGCAGGACTTTATAAAACACAGGCGGTGTACGGCGATGGGATGGGATGCATGTTGGTGCATACACCCGAGGACGTTACTCTGGCTGCAACTGCTGATTCTAGTTCCACAGCCGGCCCATCGGATTCGCTAGCTCCTGAAATAGCGGGACCCGCCGTGGTTGTGCCTAGGAACGAACAACTTGCCGCCGCGCTCGACCGAGCTTTTGCAGAGCGTGAGCAACCGCCTTATATTCGTACCCAAGCGATCGTTGTGGTCAAAGACGGAAAAATCGTGGCCGAGCGTTATGCTCCCGGCATAGACGTGGACACGCAATTATTGGGATTCTCGGCGACAAAATCCGTCACCAACGCGCTGATCGGCATTCTGGTCCGGCAGGGAAAACTGAATGTCGACCAACCCGCACCTATTGCAGCATGGCAAAATGACAACGATCCGCGTCACATGATCACAACAGATGAATTGTTGCGGCAAACAAGCGGACTCGCTCTTAAACAAACCAGTACAGGATTCGATCCTGCGTCCAGAATGGTATTTCTCGAGCGAGACATGGCGGGCTTCGCCGAGAAGGCCAAACTAGCTGCTGCGCCCGGAACCGAATGGGCTTATACCGACGGCAACTTTATACTTCTCTCGCGCATTATCCGCGACGCCGTCGGTGGCCAGGCCTCAAGTGTCAGACAGTTTGCACAGCGTGAGCTTTTCGGGCCGACCGGCATGAAACACGTGACGCTGGAGTTTGATGCGACTGGCACGCCGAACGGTGCTATGTCTATGTTAGCATCTGCGCGTGATTGGGCTCGTTTTGGGCTCTTGTATCTGAACGACGGCGTGGTAGGTACCGACCGCATCCTGCCGAAAGGGTGGGTTAAATACTCGTCCTCGCAGACGCTTGACACCGGCTATGGAGCTGGCTTTTGGATTAACCTTGCTGCGAGTGGCAAAGCGCCGTATGGTCTTCCATGGGGGATGCCCCATGTGCCCGATGATGCATTTTTCGCCATGGGCAATATGGGGCAGCATGTTGTAATCGTACCGTCCCAGCATCTGGTCGTGGTACGATTGGGCATGTCATCTCATCCGGATGGTCTTATCGCTGGAGCCGACCGGCTAGTTGCCGATGTGATCGCGGCGCTTCAACAACAATAAATATGATTTAACATACGAAAAAAAGCCAGGTCATCTAGCAGTCCACGGCCATGACCCAGCTTTTTTACCTCATAAGAATGTTAGCGAAAGGGCGATCCGATTCGTACTAAATTTTGTTGTAAGACATTATTGCCTGTCTGCAGTTTTACCCCGGTTTTGGATGATCTGCCCAATCCGAAACAATTAGTCACCAAATCAGTAGTTGTAGGCACAGTTATTCTAACTTCATATTGGGTTATCGAAGGTTTAATAGCCACAAGAACATTAACGGTTGTGTTTGGTGGAATTGTACGCCTTCTTTTTACAATAATAATTGGTTTGCCGCTAGTCCAGTCGATAACTTGTACAATTACAGTCCTGGTTCTTAATTTGTTTAAATTAGCTATAATTGTCGCAGCAGTGTCAGTGCCGCCATTTCTAAACAGAACCCCTGTCGATAAAACAGGATCTTTTTTGGGTTTCACATTATTTGACAATATAATCCCTCCTCCCTGTTATATGTTATGGGATGAGGACATTAAGCGTTATGGATATACAAACAGAAAAAAGCGGAACTTGTAAAATCGCCCTGGAAGATGGGTCGTTGCTGCAAAATCAAGCTCGTTACGGAGGCAAAAACTTGCTGTTGCAGACAGAACGTCGAACCGCAGGGGGGCTGGGAGAAAGAATAGTATTACGTTTGAGACAATCCGGCTTGAGCTTAAATATGGTAAAATGAAATCAACCATTGTTCGTCTGATGCAATGAATGAAGGAGGGGTTGCGATGCAATGGCAGGAAGTAAGAGAACTGTTTCCGAATCAATTTGTTTTGCTGTCCATTCTTGACTACCGAGAAGAAGACGGGAAGAAAATCGTAACGGAAATGGCTCCTGTTCGGGTCATACCAGAAAAGAATGCTAACAGGGAATTCTTTAATGTGAAGCCGCGACAGCTTGTTTATCATACTTCTAACGAGGAGTGCATCATCTATCTACGCAACGACCCGCTTGTGAGGATGAGGCGTAATATATGAAGATTCATTATGATGGAAATCTTCTAACGATTACGCTTTCTGTAACTTATCGTGGGAAAACGATGCAAATCGCAGATGTTATCGTGGATACGGGCTCATCCCACACTATATTCAGCCCCGATGTGCTGGAGCAGATCGGAGTCACCTACGAAAATGGAGACCCCGTTTACGAGGCTTACGGGATTGGCGGAACCGTACCGTTTTATACTAAAATCATGGACGAAATTATCATTGATACCCTGAAAATCAAGCAGATTGAAGTCGATGTAGGGATGCTGCCTAAATCTCATAAGGGTTTGCTTGGCTTGGATATTTTGAGGGTAAACGGTTTTGTGGTGGATATGGACAAGCTGGAACTGAGGTTACCTGAATCAGCGGAACAAGTTCAATCCTCATGACCCTTTATGCAACCCCCATTTTGCCGAGGCGGTGAGCTCTCTGAAACCGGAGCTTTTGAGCCTCCTAAGAATCGAATCAGCGGCAGTCATGGACGCGAAAATGAGGTCCTAGACTGCCGCTGTTTTATTGAACTGATGATTAGTTAACTGTGGATAGGTGGAAATGGTCGGCATGGTCGGCACGAACTTCAATTTTCGTGCTGGTCAAGCCATGGTTTTTATAGAAAAGCACCTTGGAAACGCTCGAGTTGGCAACAGCAATTTCGAGGAATTTCTTCTCTTCGGCAGCCGACATTCCCGAATTGCGTATGTCAACCGACTTTCCGTCCTGATGGCTGCTGTGCTCCGGTGTGTCTGCGCCGTCAATTAAGCTCGCGTCGTTAATTTCCAGCTTCTTGCTGTATACGTTGTAGAAGCTTAGTGCAACTTGATCGAGCGTCGTTTTCGCCGAACTCGTCACGTAGCTATGATCAAGCTTGTAGGTGCTGTCTCCGGAAAGACCGCTGGCGGTATCATTATAGTTAATATAGTAGGATGTATTGCCCACGCGTACATATCCTTTCGGCGAGGAGCCTATTGCGGCATGCATGGCATTTCGGCTTCCCGCGCCGTAGATGCCGTCGGCGCTCAAGCCTTTCACTCGCTGGAACACCATCAGGTTGTCCTTTGTGGTTTGGTCAAAGTAATTATCCGTGCTTGTAATTTTAGCAACGCCTGTGAAATGGCTTTCATTGCTGCCGAAGGCTCTCCATGCTTTCAGGTTGTTCTTCAATACACCGATTTGCGCGTGTGTTTGTCCGAACGAATAAGAGGACTGGTAGCTAACGCCATAGAAACTGTTGGAACTGGCTGTACCTACGGCTGCGACGTTCGAATGACCCGCTAACGCGAAGGCACTGGAAGCGAACGCTACAGCAGTCGTGCACGAAACCGCAAACGCTACGAATAATTTACTCTTCAATTTCATCAATATCACCCTCCCAAATTGTTGTGGCATTTCTCCGAATATACGGAAGTAGATTGGAAATCTTTCAATCTACTTCCATTATCATACTATAGAATGGTAATTTTTGTAGAAAAATAGATTCAATAATATGTAAATTTATTTTGAAGCACATTTTCAAGACATTCCGCCAATCCGGTATTATGAGGGCCAGAAAAGTCGCTTTTTTTGTTTGTTGACTATTTAGATAATTGGTACAATAGTGTTATAAAGCTATGACTGCGATGAATCCGGCAAGACATGATTTATTGAACCGGCAGCCGGACTTTAATCGTTATGAAAAGGAGTATACACACTATGCAAAATCCGCAGAGCAAAAGCGCGCTGTTGGTCATGGATATGCAAAACAGCGTCGTATCGCGTTTCGTAGAAAACGAGAACGCACTGCTTCCGTTCCAAAAGGCCATTGAAGCCGCACGCAGGCACGCCATCCCGGTTATTTACGTA
The DNA here is from genome assembly GCF_056120505.1 of Paenibacillus sp. sgz302164. Lineage (NCBI taxonomy): Bacteria > Bacillati > Bacillota > Bacilli > Caryophanales > Paenibacillaceae > Paenibacillus > Paenibacillus sp. sgz302164. The sequence goes on from NZ_JBVYOL010000009.1 coordinate 151,640, forward strand.
CGGGTCGCATTTCGCGCAGGTTATCCCGAGATTAGTCCTAGAAACAAAATGTTCGCGGGTATTTCCAAGCGGGCCGGAACAGCGGCCACGGAGACGCCGATACAAATTCACGAATCCGTGCAGCCCCGGCCGGACGAGCCGATTGTGACAAAGTTTCGAGTTAGCGCGTTCACCGGGAGTGACCTTGAGGTCATCCTTCGGTCCAGCCAAATCGACACGCTCATTCTCAGCGGTATCGCCACAAGCGGAGTCGTTCTATCGACTTTACGGGAAGCGGCGGATAAAGACTTTACCCTTACGGTGCTTTCCGACGCATGTATCGATGCCGACCCCGAGGTTCATCGCGTTCTAATCGAGAAGGTGTTCCCCCTTCAGGCCGATGTATTCACTGTCGACGCGTGGGTGGACTCTTTAAATTAGGGCAATTCCTGGTTTAGGGATTGTGACTTTTTTCACGATCCGGGCAGGGGTAAGGCCTTCAGCAACCTTCTTTTTGTCAATCGCTGAAATTTACCTGCTTTTAAATAGCATATAAGTATCATATAATAGTAGATATCTTAATCAATAATTAATAGTGTTACACTATAATCAGGTTATAATTAATGCAGAAAGGGTGCGTGACTAGGTCGCACCCTGCCTTGCTGTGGAGCCTAAGCAAGAACGCCTTCATCTTTTCTTCAAATATCAGCGTGTAAGGACGGTAAACATGAGCAACAGACAAACCAAAACAGACGTTATCTTAATTGGTGCCGGAATCATGAGTGCGACTTTAGGGTCACTGCTGAAAGAATTAGTGCCGGACTGGAAAATTACAGTGTTTGAGAGGCGCGCAACCGCAGGAGAGGAAAGCTCTAACGAATGGAATAATGCGGGAACGGGGCATTCTTCACTGTGCGAGCTCAACTACACCGTCGAAAAAACAGACGGATCCGTAGATATTAGCAAAGCTATAAAAGTGAATGAAGAGTATCAGGTTTCAAAGCAGTTTTGGTCTTATCTTGTAAACAACAAGCTGATACGTAATCCGCGGGACTTTATCGCGCCGGTGCCTCATATGAGTTTTGTACAAGGCGAAAATGATGTAACATTTTTGAAAAAACGGTTTGAAGCACTGTCTAACAATCCCCTGTTTCAAGGAATGGAATTTTCCGATGACCCGGAAAAACTGATGGAATGGATCCCGCTTATGATGAAAGACCGGACATTGAATTCACCTATAGCGGCAACAAGAATCGAGTCCGGGACGGATGTCAACTTTGGCGCTTTAACGCGCTTATTGTTTGATCACTTAAAGAGTAAAAGCGTCGATATAAAATTCAAACACAATGTCGATGATATTAAACGTACTAGCGACGGCTTGTGGGATTTGAAAATACGGAATGTCGATACCGGCACCGTCGAACGCCATACTGCAAAATTCGTCTTTATCGGCGGCGGGGGCGGAAGCCTCCATTTGCTGCAAAAATCCGATATTCCTGAAGGAAAGGGTATTGGAGGATTTCCGGTAAGCGGAGTATTTATGGTGTGTCAGAAACCGGATATTGTAGCGCGGCATCATGCCAAAGTATACGGCAAAGCTCCGGTCGGCGCTCCTCCAATGTCTGTTCCGCATCTTGACACAAGATTTATCGATAACAAAGAATCGTTGTTATTTGGGCCGTTTGCTGGCTTTTCGCCAAAGTTTTTGAAATTCGGTTCGATGTTCGATTTGATAACTTCCGTAAAACCGCATAATCTCGTAACGATGATGGCGGCAGGCGTAAAAAACATGTCATTAACAACATACCTGATCAAAGAAGTTATGTTATCGAAAGAAAAGCGGATGGAAGCTTTACGGGAATTCGTCCCGAACGCCAAAAGCGAGGATTGGGATTTGCTGGTAGCGGGCCAGCGTGTGCAAATTATCAAAGATACTGCTGACGGCAAAGGAACGCTTCAATTCGGTACGGAAGTGATTAGTGCCGCTGATGGCTCGATAGCCGCATTGCTCGGCGCTTCTCCGGGGGCTTCAACCGCCGTTTCCGTCATGCTTGAGGTCATAAATAAATGCTTCCCGCAGCATATAAAAGCGTGGGAACCGAAAATAAAAGAAATGATTCCTTCTTATGGCTTGTCATTGTTGAAAAACCCGGAGCTTATCAACGAAATTCATACTTCAACAGCGCGGAATCTCGGTCTAGTCAATGAACTGCAACCTGTCTAGTAAACAGTATAAAATATAACTTAGAAGCGTCCGGAAATCCGGGCGCTTTTATACCATACGTGGATGTGCACCCCTTTTCAGGCTTCCCGCCTACAGGTTTTTTATTCCTATGAATAGCATATACCGAGGAACAAGGTCAATTCCATTTTAAAAACCAACGGTTGGGAGGACAGGCCGTGAACAAAGAAGAGCAGGTCATAATGGGTTTCAGGGACTTATTAAACAAGATGGTTTACCTTAATAAGTTTAAGATGGAAGACAGTCTTAAGGGCTATAAGCCTTCTGAAGTACATTGTATCGAATACATTGGAAGAAATGCAGATTCCAACGTGACAAAACTTGCGGAGGCCTTTTATATGACTCGCGGTGCCATAAGTAAAATAACTAAGAAGCTCATAAAAAAAGGCCTTATCGAAAGCTACCAGAAGCCGGATAACAAGAAAGAAATCTATTTTAGGATTACTGAGCAAGGGGAAGTGATTTATAAAATCCATGAGGAACTGCACAAAGAGTTTCAAGAGCGGGATAAAGCCGTATTTGAGCAGATAACCGAGGAACAATTTGACAGTATGCTTAGCTTCATGGAAAAGTATAGCAGGCATTTGGATGCAGAAATAAAGAAACAGGGTATAGATATTAAGTCGGAATAAATTTGAATCATGAAAATGAAACCACAGGCAGCCGGGCTCTATTGAGAACAGGCTGCATTTTTATTGTTATTATTTTGTTGACAAGGAAACAAAGTCGCAATACAATAAATTTGTTTCCGAGGAATCAAAATCATAACTTTTGAGGGGAGAATTTAAATGTCCATATCTAGATCACACCATGAACAGAACACAGAACAGACCGTAGATAAACACGCTTTAATATTCGGTCTTATCTCTGTGTTTCTTTGCGGAATAGGCTTCAGTATCATAGCACCTGTCGTCCCATTCTTAGTGCAGCCTTATATAAGCAATCCGGGAGAACAAGCTATAGTTGTTACGCTGCTGACCTCTGTTTATGCAGTCTGCGTGTTTTTTGCGGCTCCTGTACTTGGAGCTTTGAGCGACAAATATGGCCGTCGTCCATTGCTCTTAGTATGCCTATTGGGTTCCGCAATCGGGTACTTCGTTTTTGGCATAGGAGGAGCGCTATGGGTACTATTTGCCGGGCGCATAATAGAAGGTATAACAGGCGGGAGCATAAGCACTATCTTCGCATATTTTGCAGACATCATTCCTCCGGAACAGAGAACCAAATACTTTGGATGGGTGAGTGCGGTTGTAGGTGTAGGCACCGTCATTGGCCCAACTCTAGGCGGATTACTTGCCAAGTTTGGTTATTCTGCGCCCATGTATTTCGGAGCAATCATAACTTTATTGAATGTCGTTTATGGAATCTTATATATGCCTGAGAGCCTTGACAAGAACAATAGACTGAAAGAGATAGCCTTTGTAAGACTGAATCCATTTACACAGCTTGCAAACGTACTTTCCATGAAAAACTTAAAAAGGCTGCTTGTCTCAGCGTTCTTACTTTGGATACCCAACGGATCTTTACAGGCGGTTTTTTCACAATTTACAATGGATACTTTCAGTTGGAAGCCTGCACTAATCGGACTTATGTTTTCAATTATGGGCTTCCAAGACATCATTTCACAAGGTTTCATAATGCCAAAGCTTTTGATAAAACTTAGTGATAAACAGATAGCAATTCTTGGCATGGTTTCGGAGATTATAGGCTACAGTCTTATTGCAGCATCGGCTTTGTTCTCATTCTATCCTCTTTTTATCGCTGGAATGTTTATATTTGGTTTTGGCGATTCGATCTTTGGGCCTTCATTCAATGGGATGCTCTCCAGGTCTGTCGGTTTTAGTGAACAAGGAAGGATTCAAGGAGGCAGCCAATCTATTCAGGCTTTAGCAAGAATGATTGGGCCTATCATTGGAGGTCAAATCTATGTATCACTTGGTCATGCCGCACCCGCTTTTATGGGGATGATCCTTATAGCAGCAGCAATACTGGTTTTGTATAAGGGTACGCAGGCATATGAGGATGGTTAGCAGTAGAGTGCAATAATAGTCAGCCGCCTTTTCAGCTACAAGCGGCGGCTTGACCGACTAAGGCGGACTGTGGCAGTATGTATAGAGATAAAACAACGAATGGAGAAGTCAATACGATGTCAAACTTGCCCAATTGCCCGAAATGCAATTCAGAATACACATACGAGGACGGAAGCTTGCTGGTATGCCCGGAGTGCGCCCATGAGTGGACCTTAGAATCCGGTTCCGAAAATAGCGAAGACGAAAAAATCGTTAAAGATGCCAATGGCAATGTTTTGCACGATGGCGATTCGGTTACCGTCATTAAAGACCTGAAAGTAAAAGGAACGTCGTTGGTCGTCAAAATAGGCACCAAAGTAAAAAATATTCGTCTGATTGACGGCGACCATGATATTGACTGCAAAATTGACGGGTTCGGAGCAATGAAATTAAAATCGGAGTTTGTAAAAAAGATATAGCTTCGACTTCTCGTTGAAGGGACTTCCTTAGGTTGCAGAACCTGGGAAAGTCCCTGCCCTCCACTTCAAAAACATGCTAGTCACAAAAAGCCCCTGCTTCTAAAAGCGAAGCCGGGGCTCTTTCATATAAAAAATCAATTACGCGCCAACAGCAGGCTTACGTTCTGAGATATAGCAGGCAATTCCTAAAATCAGCGCTAGCCCTACAAGCACGGCACCGACCCAAGGGAGGGAAGCGATGGACAGTTGGGTTATGACCGATCCTCCGATGAAAGCGCCTGTTGCATTTCCAAGGTTGCCGGCTGAATGACTGGCGGTAGAGGCTAATGCCGGCGCAGACTGGGCTAAGCTCATAATACGCACCTGCATCCCCGGGAATACGGCGAAGGAAGCGGCTCCCCAAAGGAAGATGGTCAATACCGCGGCAGCGGGGCTGTGAACGGTAAAAGTAAACATAGTAAGGAGGACGCATGTTATGAAGTAAATTCCAAGTATGGAAGGCATCAGTTTCCAGTCCGCCAGCTTGCCACCGATCATGTTACCGGCGGTCACTCCGCAGCCGAACAGGACCAGGATCCAGGTGACGTTATGTTCGGTAAAACCGGTAATTTGCACAAGCAGCGGGGTAATGTAAGTAAATACGGCAAATAGGCCGGCATTGCCTAATGCAGTGATCAGCAGGAATACAAGAAGCTTGGGATTCGCAAGGGCGGAAATCTGCTGAACAATACCGGCGGACTTGTCTTGCCGGATTTGCGGTATGAAGATTAGTATGCCGACCAATGTCACGGCACCCATAACGGCAATCGTCCCGAACGAGGCGCGCCATCCCAAATGCTGGCCGATAAATGTCCCCAACGGGACACCGATAATATTTGCAATGGTGAGACCGGCCATCATGATAGATACGGCTCCGGCCCTTTTGTCCGGGGCGACAAGGCCGGAGGCAATAACGGCCCCGACTCCGAAGAAAGTCCCGTGAGTCAATGCCGTGATCACACGAGCCCCCATCAGAACGGCGTAGTTCGGGGCGAGCACGGAGAGTACATTTCCGAGGATAAATAAAACCATCAATCGACATAATAGTTTCTTTTGCGGAATTTTGTGGGTAAGCACCGTCAGAATTGGGGCTCCTACGGCTACTCCAAGCGCATACATCGTAATGAGCTGTCCTGCGGCCGAGATACTGACATTCAAATCTTCGGCCACATTAGGTAAAAGACCCATGATGACAAATTCAGTCATTCCAATCGCAAAAGCTCCCATTGTTAAAGAGAGTAGCGAGATGGGGAACGATTTTTTAGCAGTTTGTTTCATGATATTGCTTTGGGATAATTCCATGATGTTATTTTCACCTTTCCGCTTTGTTGGCTGAAGCTTTAAACAGCCCGTACCATATTATTTAACTTTCAAAGCGAGTAATCAAGGTATTTTGTCGAAAGTTCCAAAAATCTTAACATGAACCGTGCATCCGTCTGCTTAAAAGAAAGGCCCTCCTTTATATAGGAAGGCCTTCAATTTATAACGATTCTTTAATGACGCGTTTGTAGAACAGCACCGACAAAAGCCCGAAGATGGAGTACAACGCCGTGTACAGCAGCATGACGATCACCATCGGCGTCCATAGCTCGGTACCGAAGAAGAACCAGCCGGATTTGACGGCAAAATAGCTGTGGAGTAATCCGACGATTAACGGTATGCCGAAGTTAAAGAGCTGCTTGATCTGAATGCCCCGGAGCAGATTTCCTTGGGTGAATCCGAGCTTCCGCAAGATGGTATAGTTCGGTTTCTCTTCTTCTCCTTCGTCCATTTGTTTGAAGTACAGAATACAGCCCGAGGTAATCAGGAAGGTCAGCCCCAGGAATCCGACGATGAACATGATCAGCCCCATGGTGCCCTTCTGACTTGCAACGATTTCCGGCTGGGAGTAATAGCCCTGTTTGTCGCCGAAACCCAGTTCGTTAAAGATTTTGCTTGCTTTGTCAAGCAACGACGGATCGGCAATGTCGATACCGAAATAGACGGAGCTTTTCTTTTGAATATCCGGCTTCAAATCCCCGGCTAACCGCTCATAGACCGTACGATCCACAATCGCTGCCGGCACGCCGCCCGAAAAATACAAAGATACGACAGCGTCTTTTTTTACACCGATTAGTTTCTGCTTGATGGTTTGCGACTTCCCTTTAAGTTCAACCTGCCCTGTTGTCTTGATCGCCATAAATTGCATCAATGCGTCGCTGGAACCGGCAAACAGCGTCTCTTCAGGAGTGACATCCGCGCCCGGAACCGTATCCTCGCTGACGACAGGGATGATCATCCTATCTCTGTCGGCTTCGGTCAGCTTCGATTCGGTGATCCGGGACATATCGGCGTTCACCTGAATAACGTCCCGCCGGGTTGTCTTATACGCGATACGCTCCTTGTCGAGCGCTTGGGTGAATTTCACGGCATCATCAGCGGAAAGGACGGAAAAATGGTTGGGCACGCTTTGCCGGGACAGCTTTTCCGCCGAATAGTAAGAAATAAAGCTGAGGGACAGCAATCCGATTGCAAGCGCAGAGACGGTTGTTATAATCGTCAGCAGCAGGGCGTTTGATTTCATTCGGAACATGATGGACGAAAGGGACAGCACATCGTTGAGCGATAAATAACCGCCTTTGCTTTTACGGATCGCATTGAATATAAAGCTGACGGAACCCTTATAAAACAAATACGTTCCGATGATGACGGATCCCAGAATCAAGATCATGGCAAGGAACAACTGGTTCATATTTACGAAATCGCCGCGGAATAATCTGGTGGATACATAATACCCCAGCAAAACAAAGCCAATCCCGAGCAGTCCGATGAGCATTTCGAACAGGGACATTTGCTTGATTTTGTTCTCGGTGGTGGATACGACGCGGAACAACGACAAAATACTCTGGTTCCTAATGAACATAAAATTCATCATCATAATAAGCAAATAGATGGCCGCGAATACGATGAGAGTCTGAATCATAGCGGAGGATGAAAAGTTTAGGGCTGCTTTGGCGTCCACGCCTATCACCTTGAATAAAATCATCAGGATGAGCCGCGAGGAGGAGAACCCGACGAAGATGCCGATCAGCATGGAACCAAAATACAGGATCAGGTTCTCGCTGCTCAGGATCCGGAATATTTTTCCCTTGGTCAATCCGATCAATTGAAACAGCCCGATCTCCTTGCTGCGCCGCTTGATGAAGATTTTGTTGGCATACAGCAGGAAAATGGCCACGATGGCAACAAGCAGCACCGACGCCGCGCCGAGAGCGGCAGCGCCTTTTATAGATCCCTTGTACTCGTCCATAGCCGGATCGTATTGCAGGGTGACAAAGGCGAAATAGAGCGCGACGCTAAAGATGAGCGCAAATACGTACAAATAATAATTTTTAAGATTCTTTTTCAAATTGCGGTAAATCAGGTCGGTAATGCTCATGCCTGGACACCGCCCAGTACGCCTTGCGTCTTGATAATGTCATTGAAGAAGGCTTGCCTGGATTCCTCGCCCTTGATCAACTGCGTGTAAATCTGCCCGTCTTTGATAAAAACGACTCTGCTGCAATAACTGGCCGCCACGGGATCATGCGTAACCATGACGATCGTTGCCGTGATCTTCCGATTGAGTTCGCTTAACTTGTGCAGCAGATCGGAAGCGGATTTCGAGTCCAGCGCACCTGTCGGTTCATCTGCAAAAATGATCCCGGGCTCATGAATAAAAGCGCGGGCGGCCGATGTCCGCTGCTTCTGCCCGCCGGATATTTCATTCGGGTATTTGTCCTTGAGTTCATAGATACCGAGCTCTGTCGCTACGATTTGAAATTTCTGATCGGCTTCTTTCCTGGATACGTTCCGGATCGACAATGGCAGCAGCACGTTTTCTTTCACCGTCAGCGTATCCAGAAGATTATATTCCTGAAAAATAAAGCCGAGATGCCGCTTGCGGAATTCGGCGAGTTCCTTCTCTTTCATTCCCGTGAATTCCTTGCCTTCGATTTTGATGCTCCCGCGGCTGACATGATCAATCGAAGAGAGCACGTTCAGGAGAGTCGTTTTCCCTGAGCCGGATGCGCCCATAATGCTGACGAACTCGCCTTTTTCCACGCTAATGTCGATGCCTTTCAGCACTTCCTGTTTATTGAATTTGTTGCCGTAGCTTTTATAAATTTTATTTGCTTCCAAAATCGCCACTTCTATCACTCCTTCAGCTCATGCTCTCATCATACTCGAACAGGCCCGCCCTTTTCCTTCGATTCGCCGAACAAAGCGCAAAAGCATGTGACAATTTTGTCACATGCTTCTTACGTCTATAAAATCATTTTTTTTCGGAAAAGTTAGCGTGAAGGCGGTGCCCGTTTGAGGCTTGGAGTCCACATCGATGCGGATTAACAGGGAGTCGGCAGCTTTGCGTGTCAAATAGAGTCCCATTCCGGTTGCCGCGCTGTCCGTATGCACAGCCGTCGACGTAAATCCTTTGTCAAAAAGCCGCGGCAGGTCCTTGGGGTCGATGCCGCGCCCGAAATCCTGAATGCGAAGCCTGACTTGCCCGTCCTTCATCTCGCTTTCAATGATAATGTCGGAAGCATCACTGTATTTCACGGCATTCGTCAGCAGCTGTCTGACGATAAAGCCCAGCCACTTCGCATCCGTGAGCACCTCCGGGACTTGCAGCGAGACGTCAAAGCCGATGCCTTTTTGCATACACCAGGACTGCAGCGCTTTGATTTCCTTGTAGATGATCGGTTCCAGCGCAGCCGTCTCGATGAATACATCATTTTTGATGAAAGGGATGCGTCTCTGATGCAGCTGCCGGTCAAGAAGAAGGTGAATGCGAAGCCATTCGTACATCAGTTGCGGCTTGAGCGTCTCGTCGTCCAGGCGCTCGATCATTAATTGCATCGTTGTGAGCGGCGTTTTCACTTCATGAATCCAGGATAGGAGCTCGTCCTTCTCTTGTTCAAGTTCGATCAGATGCAATGAGGATTCTTGCTTATACCGCTCGGTTTGCCGGGCGAGCATGTCCAGCGCCATATTTTCAAACGGACTTTCCGGATCGGCTATGGCGGCTAAATCGCAAGTTTCATCCCAAGATTCCAGGCTTTTATAAAACTTCGTTTCCTTATGGTACCTCACGAACAGAAACACCGTAAAAATAAGCGCCGAAAGGAAGACGATATAAAGGATCGGCAGGAACGGGAGGGACGTATCTACGGCGGCAATAAATAGAACGAGCAGTTGAAGAAACAGGAAGAGGACAATCCAGCTTAGCCGTTCCCTGACGTATTTTCCGATCATAAAAAAGCAGCCTCTTCCGCAGCCATATAGCCTTGTCCCACCTTCGTTTCGATAAAAGCGCCCAATCCGATGTTATCCAGCTTTTTGCGCAGACGGTTGACGTTCACGGTCAACGTATTGTCGCTGACAAAGTGCTCGTTGTCCCACAGGCTCTTAATGAGCTCTTCCCGGCTCACGATGCGATTTTTTTGTTCGATGAGTATTTTTAAAATGAGCATTTCATTCTTCGTCAATTCGAGCGAGCCGTTCTCATTGGCAATGGTGTTCTTGACGTATTCAACGGCAGCCCCGCGCCAGGTTCTAAGCTCAATCCGCTCTGTGTTGTAATTGTATACACGGCGGAGGGTAGCCTGGATTTTGGCGATCAGCACCTCAAAGTGAAACGGCTTCTGAATAAAATCGTCTGCACCGAGCTGCATGGACATCACCATATCGGTCGGATGATCGCGCGAGGACAGAAAGATGATTGGCACATTGGAATGGGAGCGGATCATTCTGCACCAATGGAAGCCGTCAAACTTGGGCAGCTGAATATCAATAATGACGAGATCGGGCTTAATTTCAGTAAACTCATGGATCACTTTGCTGAAATCCCGGACTCCGTATACGTCATAGGTCCACTTCAGGAGACGTTCTTTAACTTCATGAAACAGGGTTATATCGTCTTCAATCAGCATAATTTTGAACACTGGGAGTCACCACACTTTTTGTAATCGGCAGTTTATTCCCAGTGTATAGCAAAACTCAGGCAAGCGCTATCTTAGACCACAAATGTTACACCAGCGTCGAACCGCCGTCTACGACTACGATCTGTCCGGTGGAATATTTTTCGCGCATTAAGTACAGATACGCCTCGGCTGCGTCTTCCGGTTCTCCCACCCGGCCAACAGGGAGGGTTTTTCCGACGTTCTCATACATCGCGTTCCGGTCTTGTTCGGGAATGCCGTCCCACAGTTCCGTACGCATGAGCCCGAGACAAACGGCGTTGACACGCAGCGGGCCGAGCTCGACGGCCAGCGCCCTGGTCAGTGCCTCAATAGCGCCGCATATGCTGGCCGCGACCGTCAAGCCTTTTTGCGGCCTGGCTCCGGCGGCGCCGGAAGTCAAAGTGATGGAGCCGCCCTGTCTCATGTTCTTACTGCCGTACTTAGCGGCCATGAATGCCCCCCAGTACCGCAGGTTGAAACACCGGCGCGCCGCGTCCACATCCATTGCGCTGAGGCTTTCGACTTGCAAGGATTCGCCGGCCGTGAAAACCAAGTGGTCGAATTCGCCGATTTGGTCGAATAATACGCGAATCTGATCCTCATTCGCGAGATCGGCCGCATGTCCTTCCGCGCCGTGGGGAAGACGCGAGATGGCCGCGTCAACTCTTTCTTTTCGGCTGGATACTACGACTACGGACGCCCCTTCCCGCGCTGCGGCTTCGGCTGTCGCGAATCCGACTCCTGACGTTCCTCCAAGGAGGATAACACGCTTGCCTTTCAATGTGCTGCTGCGTTCGTTCCGGTCTGGTTTTATCATACAATCTCCCTCGTTATTCGTTATGTTTTTCAGCTTTAGGCTTCGGCTCCGTTCCTCCTTCACTACGGGCGACAAGTCGATTATAATTTGAGTTGTAACTGACAAACAGGTCTGCATTTATAGTATTATTCGGGATACTGCTATAAATTCTATTACGATGGGAGAGGTGAGGTGGCATCGTTATGAATAATGAAAGAAGACGAAAAGAACTGGCCGATTTCCTCCGAACCCGCCGCGAACGTTTATCTCCGCATGAGGCGGGACTGCAGGTTGGAGCCTCGCGTCGCCGTACGCCTGGCTTAAGGCGGGAGGAAGTGGCAAGCTTATCGGGCATTTCCTTGCCCTGGTACACCGCACTGGAGCAGGGGCGGGATATTCAAGTGTCGGAGCAAGTGCTGGAGAGTCTGGTCCGGGCACTCCGGCTCAGCAACGACGAACGCAACCATCTTTTCGTTCTGGCGAACCCTTCTCTGCTTCCGAATGCAGCGGCTGACGAATCCGTTCCTCCGGCTCTGCAGCAGATTCTCGACAGGTTGGGAACCTACCCGGCCTATGTCATCGACAAACGCTGGAACGTTTCCGCATGGAACCAAATGGCAAGCACTTTATGCGGGGACTTTCAACAACTAGAAGAAATCGAGAAAAATATGCTTTGGCGCGTCTTCGTGCTGGAGAAAAATAAAGCTCGCATCGCCAACTGGGATAATGTCGCAACCCTGCTGCTGGCCCATTTCAGAAGCCGGTATGCATTGCACATGAACGATCTGTGGTATCAGGAATTGGTTAGCAAGCTATGCGAGAGCAGCGAGGAATTCAGGGAGTGGTGGGGACGGCATGACGTTTCCGGGAATTCGGAAGGGGAACAAGTGATGCTTCATCCCGAAGCAGGCCGGCTGACATTTCGCTACAATACTTTTGCCGTCTCTGAAAGCGGCGACTTCGTGATGAGGGTATACACGCCAATCGAAAATACCGGAACTAACGAACAATTAGAAGGTTTATTGTAAAAATGAGGGGCTTTCCCGCCAAAAGGGGAAGCCCCTTCCGCATAGGTTCTCGGCGGAAGGGGCGATACTCGGTTAGGGCTATGGGAAACAGCGAGCCCCTAACTTGAGGGACAGCCGCTTTTTCTGGGCGCGCACCTATCCTTGTGAGGTCGCGGAACTGAACAAAATGAGCAGGAGACATCGCGGTAGGAAAAAAGCCTGCAAAAGTGCAGGGATTTTCTCTGGAATTGGCTTATTTTGGGGAAAAGCCTGCAAAAGTGCAGGAATTTTCGCTGAAAGTGAACCTGAGCCCATGTTCCCGCTGAAAAGCCTGCACAATTGCAGGAATTGTTCGTAGCCAGCGACCAAGGACGTAAATTCATGTATTTTTGCAGGTTTTCTTCGTTGCAGCCAGGCAGTTTGTGGTTATCGCCTTTGATGCGGGGGTTTTTGGGCAGCCTGATTTTTGCAGGCTTTTCGCCAAAATGAACCCTGCTAACGGAAAAAAACCTGCCCTTTATACGAAAATAGACTCAGTAGACCTGAATTATTTTCATTCCGTGGGGTGACGTCCACGGCGTCATGGGGGGCGCAGGTTTTCCCCATGCGCGTAGCTCCCAGTGCACGCTGTATGACCGCGGTCAGTCGACCGACCACACGCGGCCAAGTAAATGTATTCCGCTCAAGCGGCCGAGTTTTGCTTCCAAATTTTATTTGAAATCGTACCCTTGCTGCTCCAGCATCCGTTTCACATCCGGATAATAAATCCGGTTGTAGATGGAGGATACGGTTTGGCTCCAGTTTCTGGTTTCTTTTCCATTTGTTCGCTTCTCCATGTAAGCGGAAATCGTCTGATCATATTCATGAATCAGATCCTTCAAGTTCGTGTCGTACCGCTCTTTATGCCAGACTGCCGCTTGCGGCAGACGCGGTTTTTTGGCGGAATGATCGGCAGGGTGTCCGACGACAAGCCCGCTTACGGGGAAAACGTACTCGGGAAGCCCCAGCAGCTCGATCAGCTCCAGCGGCTGCCTTCTCACGCCTCCGATCGGCACAATGCCGAGGCCTAGCGATTCGGCGACGGCAATCGCATTGCCCATCGCCAGGCCAACATCCGTCGCTCCTACTAAAATGGATTCCACGCCTTCGGTAATAGCCAGTTGTTCGCCGTTCAATTCCGCCGCGATCTTGGCCCTGTAATAATCCGTGCAAAACACCAGGAACACAGGCGCTTGCGCGATCCAGGCTTGATTGCCGGCCAATTCGGCGATTTTTTCTTTTGTAGCCCGATCCTGGATGCTGATGACAGACACCTGCTGTCCGTTGATGGAGGACGGGGCTGCCTGCACGGAGTCTATAATGAGTTTTAAATCCTGCTCGCTGACCGGTTGATCGGTGTAACTGCGAATGGAGCGGTGATTCGTTAAGGTTTCGTATACGTTGTTCATTGGGTTATCTTCCTTTCAATTCAGTATTATCGATCATCAATAAATGACCGGATTTAATAATTGATTTTTGCAAATATTTGTTCGAGAGAACCTCTCCCAATCAGGAAGGAGGCTCCTTTAAGCTTTGGCCGCTGCGAATCGCATCGCTGAGCAGTTTCATCGTTTCGAAGGTCTGCTCATGTTTTTTTGCCGGTATGTGCTTGAAAAGATTTTGCAGACACGCTTCCACCGCCGCGGCGATTTGCTGCTGCTCCTGCTCGCCCTTAGGCGTCAAGGACAATACCACGTACCGCCGATCGTTCGAATCGGGTATCCGTGCGACCAGTTCCAGTTCCACTAGCTGCTGCACTTGTCTGCTGAGCGAACTGGTGTCCGTCGCAAGCAATTGGGCGAGATCGTTGAGCGAAATGTTGGGCCGTTTGCTTAACTCATACAAAATATGGCTATGAGCGACCGAAATGCCGCAGCCTTGCGCGCCGTCTTTTTGCAGGGACCCGAATGTGCGAACCAACTGCTGCAAAGTTTCTCTGACTTGGACATATGGAGAGCCAGCGTTCATCGTTATCACCCAAACACATGATATCATACAATAGTTGATATTTGCAATTAATTAAATTCAGCCAGTTCATACCAAATGGCCGTTCGCATTGCTCAAATCGCTTCGCATCATTGGTTGACTTGCGAGTACCCGCTTTGACAAAATCGGACTCGGGGTCCTCGATATTATATCCATAAATTTCGTCCCGGTATGCAAAGACGGCGTCCAAATCGTTCGAACCTTTTGCAGAACGGCCGATTTTGCCGTCCGGTCAACTAAGGATCGCGGGGTGTCGGCCGAATAAAGCCGGGGGATTACAAATTCTTTGTAATTTCGAGCTATTTCAACCCGGGATTCTATTTCCGCAATATGGTACTTTAGTAGTTATTATGATAGTATGAAATTGTTGCAATCTGTTAAATTTTGCTGATAATTGGAGTGATTAGCGTGGCGTTAATCGATAGAGTCAAGTACGACGGAGCGGCAGACGGAAACTGGTTGGCATACAAATATCCCAGTGAAGATTTGTCTCTTGGCGCGCAGCTTGTTGTCGGCGAGGGACAGCTTGCCATTTTCGTCAAAGAGGGCAAAGCTTTGGACGTATTCGGGCCCGGTACCCATACCTTGTCAACGGGAAATATCCCTTTGCTGGACAAGTTGATTAACTTGCCGTTCGGCAGCGAAACTCCTTTTACGGCCGAAGTTTATTATATTAATACAACATTGAATATGAACTTGAAGTGGGGAACCGAGTCGCCGATTCAGATCGTGGATCCGGTGTATCGAGTCAGGATTAATACAAGGGCGAACGGGCAGTACACGATAAGAGTGGATGACTACAGCATTCTGCTGACCCAGCTCATAGGTACGCAAAGAGGCGGAACGACTATTACCGTCCAGCATGTACTTTCCAGCTTCAAAGGCATCATCCTGAATAGTGTCGACACGATTCTGGCCCAATACATCATCGAGAAACAAGTATCCGTCCTGGATATCCGCACCAAACAAAGGGAAATCGCGCAGCTTTGCATGGAAGATATGAAAGAGGGATTTTCCACATTCGGCATAGAGTTGGTTAACTTTTTCGTCAACTCTATTAATTTTCCGGACGAAGACATGGAGGTTATCAACGGAATTCTCCAGCGCAAAGCGGAATTCGACATTCTTGGAGATGCCAGATATGCAACGGAAAAACAATTCGAGATCATGTACAATTTTGCTCAAAATGAAGGTACTTCGGCAATGGCGAATGCCGGTCTCGGATTAGGCCTTGGGCTTGGCATGATGGGGCAAGTCGGAAACGTGATGTCGGGTATATCGAACAACACGCTTCGGCAGCCGGTGCCTGCGCCTGCGGGAGGC
This sequence comes from Paenibacillus sp. sgz302164, assembly GCF_056120505.1. Classification (NCBI taxonomy): domain Bacteria; kingdom Bacillati; phylum Bacillota; class Bacilli; order Caryophanales; family Paenibacillaceae; genus Paenibacillus; species Paenibacillus sp. sgz302164. The sequence continues at coordinate 167,520 of NZ_JBVYOL010000009.1, forward strand.
GTTCCGTGCAAGCATTGCAGCGCCGTTAACGCGGCGGATGCCAAATTTTGCGCGGAATGCGGCCAAAAAACGCAATCGGCCAAGCAATGTCCGCAATGCAGCGCGGAGAACAAGGAGAACGCCAAATTTTGTTCGGAATGCGGTACCGCCATCGGCACCATTTCCTGCCCGCAGTGCAATCAGGAACTGAAGGCCGGGGCAAAATTTTGCCATGAATGCGGCACATCTCTAGGATAGGGAGTGGATGGACTTGAGTAAGGACCGGTATTTTAAAATACTTGCGAGCGCCGTTGCCGCCTGTGTGCTGCTTCTCATGTTGTTCCTTATTTTTGTCGCAGGGCTGACGCTCCATTCACTTGCCTCTTTTTGCGTACTGCTCGTTGTCATGTTGATAGGGGCCGCTGAAGTCGTCAGCATCTATCATGTTTTTATGTCGAAAAGGTCCTCCTCCGTTTTACTTCCCCATAAACTGGCGTTATTTACGGCAACCCAATTGTTTGCTGTCGTTGAGCTCGTCCTGATTGGAATATATATGAGATCCGCTCCGGCAGCGGGCCAAGCGGAGATAGGCGCCAGCTATATTTTGCAGACGTTGCTAGGGGTCGTCTTGTATATTGTGGTGTATGCATCGATCCTGTTTTGGGGCAATCTCGGCAAAAAAGATGCGGATAGCCAAGCGGAACAGAAGGCCGGCACCCGGAATGTCGCGGCAGCTTTGTCCGGTATTATCGTTTCGTATAACCAACTGGCCGGGCAGTATCAAAGTCTCGATTTCAGCAAAACCAAAATATTGTTCGATAAGCTGGCTGTCAAATCAAGGGCGCTCGGCGTTTTGGGGCGAAGCGGCCAGGCGGACGCAGAGTGGGACCTGGTTTATTCATGCGAGGAATTGAAGGGGCAGCTTGACCAATATCGGAATCAGGAAAACATTCAACAGGAACATGTAAATGAAATACATCGGAAGACTTCTCAAATCTTGCAAGCGATCCAGGCGTTGGACAGAGCCGGAATTCAGTAGGAGGCAGCTATGGCGAAAATTTTAGTGAATACGTGTCCCAACTGCGGGGCGAACCTGCCGGCGGATTTGAACCAGGTATGCGAATTTTGCGGTACCGCGTATATTCCCAAAACGCTTGCATCCTTGGCGAGGATGGACAGCCAGACCAAACACAAGTACATTACCTCTTACAAGCAAATTCTCGAGGATAACAAGGGGAATATCCCCGTCGCCGTTTCCCTGGCTATGTGCCATATCGATGCGCAAAATTACGAGTTTTCATTTGACATTTTGAAAAAACTGGCCGAGAACGACTGTACGGACCCCAATGTGTTCTATTATATGGCGCTCGCCATGCTTGAGGGGAAAAAACCGCGTGTACTCCGCATGGACCAAGTCCGCAAGGTGGAGTCGTATTTAAACAGCGCCCAAGTGATGTCCAGCGGCAACGGCTTGTACTACATTTTGCAGGCGGTCATCAAGAGAGATTATTACGAGTATTACTTGTTCAACATACATCAAGGGGATAGCAGCAAGCTGCTGCTTGAGAAAGCGAACAATTTCAAGCTGGATGCGGAAGAGGTACACCAGATTTTGAAAATCGTCAAGCTGGACGAAAGCGATAGAAATTACTTTGATTCCGTGTTGGCACTTTAGACGAAAGGTGATTCTATGAGCACATTGAAAAATTTGTCGGAGGTTTCTTTCGACGAGCTCCCTTTGACCGAAAAGCTGGCGTATTTGAAGCATGGTTTGACGACAGATGTCCCTGCATTCCATCAAACGGAACCCGTTTTGAAGAAAAACCGGCTTTTTGATAGTTTGGCCAACAGACCGGTTAGATGCTGGATACTGACAGCTTTGATCTTAAGCGTATTGATTTGGGCGCTCAAGTTGGTTAACAGCATTTCCGATATAGTCGCCATTCTTCTATGGGGCGTCGTGTTTCTGCTGCTGGTCGTCTATTTTATTTGCAAGAAAAAAGTCGACGGTTTGTTTATTCGCTGGAATGACAAGATTATGAAGAAATTCAATCTGGAGTATGAAAATAAGCTTGAAGCCTACCAAGCCGATCTTGCCAAGCATCAAGAAGAATTGGGCGAGTACAACGCCAGGGAGCTTACGTATGAGCAGGCTGCACGCACTGTAGAGCAGGCGATACATGCCCACGGCGTGAGATTTTGCCGGACGCTGCTGGGGGTCGACGAGACCGAACTAATCGCTCTTCATTACATCAAATCACCGAATCTTAAGAAAGCCTCGAGAAAATACGGCGATCATGAGGTGTATGCATCTTTTCAGGTACAGTACATTTGCATGACGGACACCGAGCTTTACGAGATGAATGGGGAAATCGAATTGTTTAGCGAAGAATTTACCGATTACAGCACATCGAGAATCCTGTATTCGAAAATCAAAAACTCGGATGAAAGACATAACAACTACAATTGTCTGAACTTTTTTGCCGTTACAACCAGCAATAACGATGGCAGCGAAAGTGACGTGATGTACATTCCTTCCGGCAACCTCAGACCCCAGGTTAACTACTATATTCAATCGGTCACTTGGGCCGCGTTGAGCAAAACCGCCCCGGGGTATAACCAAATTCAAACTGCACGAAGCACTGCTAGCCGTTATACCAAAACTCCGCTATCTTACGATCAGTTTGAAGAAGCGGTGAAAAATATGAAAAATCTCAAGTGCATCAACTACGAATCCAAAAAGGAAATGACGGAAACCGAGACCGACGTGGAAAATTTCAAAACCGTCAAACTGGTCGTAGAACGAGCCATCAACCGTAAAATGCGCGAGAGCACGATGTGATGAAAGTTGACAAAAGCGCCCTTTCTAAACGAGAAAGGGCGCTTTTGTTTGTATGACTGACACCGCGTCCATGATGGAGGCGGGGCAGGCTGTTTCCGCGGTTATTCCTTTGCCTCGATGCGCGCAAGCTCCTTGTGAACGATGGGCGCGACCCGGGTGCCGAGCAGTTCGATGGCGCGCAAAACTTCGCGGTGCGGCATCGTGCCGACGTTCACATGCAGGAAGAAGCGCGTGACGCCCAAGTTTTTGCGCAGCAGAACGATCTTTTCCGCGACGAATTCGGGATCGCCGACATAGAGGGCGCCCTGAAGGCTGCGAGCGGCGTCAAAAGCGGCGCGGGTATAAGGCGGCCAGCCCCGCTCGCGGCCGATGACGTTCATTTGGGCCTGCGTCGACGGGAAAAATATATCGGCGGCTTGCTCGGTTGTTTCGCCGACAAACCCGTGCGAGTGCGTCGCAATCGCCAGCGTGTCGGGATTGTGCCCGGCCCGCGCAGCCGCTTCCTTGTAGAGAGCGACTAGCGGAGCGAATCTCTCGGGCAATCCGCCGATGATGGCGAATGCGATCGGAAGACCCAGCATGCCTGCCCGGATCGCCGACTGCGGGTTCCCGCCGCTTGCAATCCATACCGGCAGCGGATTTTGAACCGAGCGCGGATAGACGCCGAGGTTATTGATGGCGGGACGATGCCCTCCGCGCCATGTGACCTTTTCCGAGGCTCTGATCGCCAGCAGCAGCTCCAGATTTTCTTCGAACAATTCATCGTAATCTTCCAGGCTGTATCCGAAAAGCGGAAAAGATTCAATGAATGACCCCCGGCCCGCCATAATTTCGGCCCGGCCATTCGAGATGCCGTCAAGGGTGGAAAAAGCTTGATAAACGCGAACCGGGTCGTCTGAGGACAACACGGTAACGGCGCTTGTGAGCCTGATCCGCTTGGTCATGGAAGCCGCTGCCGCCAATACGACTGCGGGCGAAGTGCCGGCGTAATCGGCTCGATGATGCTCCCCGATTCCATATACATCCAGGCCGACCTGATCGGCCAGGACGATCTCCTCAACCGCGTTGCGGAGCCGCTCCGCATGGCTGATCACTTTCCCAGTCACCGGGTCCGGCGTTGCCTCCAAAAATGTGCTGATCCCTATTTCCATATTCGTTGTCTGAACTGTCATTTCATTCTCCTCCTTCATTATTTCCAGTTTACTTATTTTTTTATCGTTTCTCAAGTTTAGTAAGCAAATATTGCTTCGATATTTTTCGACAACTTATTTTTACTGGTGGGATCCGTCTACATTCGCTCCGGGTTCATACGGCGCAAAATTAGCGGTTGAAGCAACGAAAAGAGCGTACTTTCTACAAATGTAGAACGTACGCTCTTTTTTCGATTTATATGTTTTTGGGTTTAGGGGAAGCGAAGCTTTCCCTCTTATTTACTTTGGCGGCAGCCGATCATGAAGCGGCCTGGCAGCGCGAAAAACCTGCGAAGCTGCAGGCTGTCCGGAAGTCCACACGCCAGAACCGGCCGCACAATCTGCCTGGCTATGGTGGCGCGAAAAAACCTGCAAAAGTACAGTTTTTGCTCGGTTGATGCGCTGACTTCGGCATATTCCTGCAAATGTGCAGGCTTTTTGCCGAGAACATAGGATCTGGTTCATTTTCATCGAAAATTCCTGCACAATCGCAGGCTTTTCGTCAAAATGAACCATGTTTACGAAGAAAACCTGCACAATCGCAGGTTTTTTCCATGCCAAGCCGCCTTGCCCCCACTTCAGCTCCGCAACCCGTGCAGGAGAGGCGTGGGTCGGGGAAGAGTGGCTGTGCTCGCCGTGGCATCCGACTTCACCTGCTCGTTGACCGCACCGTAAGGCGCAGCGAAAAAGGGAAGGGGACTGCCTAGTGGCCGCCATCAGGCTGAACCCGGCGATATCTTCTTTATTTTGGACATTGAATATTTAATTTCTACCGTTTTTGAAAAGGCTTACATCAATTATGGTTATTACAATCGCCGGATGGCAGAGGCTTTTCAGACGTGCAGGAGGGGAGTGACAATTATGAATGATGCCGTGAGGCTCTAACGCGGTCCGGGCGGTTGGAACAATCAGAACAGTCGAAACAGTCCTGATTCTCAAAAATGGGGAGTGAGAACATGAACAAGCGAACCGGGAAAAATGTTTTTGCCAAAATGGCTGCCGCGTTGGCCGCATGCATGCTGGTTGCCGCGGGCCTGCCATTAACCGCACATGCCGGAGATACGTGGCCTTTTACGGGAGAAAGCGCCCAAGGTGCGAACCAGCCGAGCGTGCATGGCTATACCGGCAGTCACATTGCGAACTGGAGTCCGATAACCGATCCGGGGGCGCAAATGCTGCGGTCCCGCGTGCCCTTGCAGCCCCGCAACGCACCGTTTGCGGCAACACAAGCCAATCCGGGGTTGAACCCGGATGCAAAGCTGATCACCGTAGCGGGCGATTACGGAAATGCATTTATCGAGAACGCGGCGTATACGAATAAATTTGCGCAGTACCATTTTAACTTCTGGCAATATGTCGATTATTATTCTTACTGGCACGGCACCGCCACCGCTTATACGCCTCCCGCCTACTACGACGACTTGGCCCAGTCGGATTGGCAGCAAAAATGGTTCGAGTTCGGCATCCTGAATATCCCGAATCCGACCTACACCGATGCGGCGCACAAGAACGGCGTGCTGTCTCTGGCCTGTATTTTCTTTTCGAATAATGACCGCGGCCAACAAACGTATAAACAAATGCTCGTCAAAGATGCAAGCGGCAAATTCCCGGTGGCGGAAAAGCTGATTGAGATGGCCCGGTATTTCGGGTACGACGGCTATTTTTTCAACCAGGAAGAGCAAGGTCCTAACGTCGCAGCCGCGGATATTCCGGACTATATCGCTTTCAAGAAAGTGCTGCAAAAAAGCGGGCTGTATGTGCAGTGGTACGATTCCTTGAGTACCAGCGACGGCGCCAATACGTTTGCCAGAACGTTCAACGATAACAATATTTCATTTTTATACGATAAAGCTAAAAAAGAGCGGGTTGCAAATTCGTTTTTCTTCGATTATGGCGTGGGCAGCACCCAGATTAATAGCGCTACAAGCTATTTGAACGCTTTGAACGGCGCTTACGGGACAAATTATACGATTTACGACACGGGCTTTGCCGGTATAGAGGCTGGGGGGAACAGGTGGAGCGCTGCGAACGGCGCGCAATTGAGCAGCAAGCTGAGCAACGGGGTGCCGCGTTTGAGCATCGCGACATTGGGGGCGGATTTTGTGCATGCCGGCCTTGACGAAGACATGGGCCTTGCATGGCCGAGCAGACACAGAGCGGAAAACGACTACCAGTGGATGACGACGGTGCGCGAACAGCTTTGGTGGTCCGGCCCTAACCTGAACCCCAAAAATACAACGAAACCTTCGGCGAATACAGTGAGCGACGTCTATGCCGACAACAGAAACTGGCCGGGGATCGCGTCGGTTATGGCCGAACGGTCCGTCATCGGCGGCACGAATTTTTACACGGATTTCAATACGGGTCACGGGCTGTCCTATTATGTAAACGGGGCGGTCTCCAGTGACAGCGAATGGTCGAACATGGGCCTGCAGGACATTCCGATTACATGGCAATGGTGGCAGGACACGGCGGGCGGCAGGCTTACCGTCGATTACGACTACGGTCCAAAATACAAGTTTGCCGGCGCCAACAATCGCTTCAAATATGGGCAAATCGGCGGGTTCAGGGGCGGCAGCTCGCTCGTAGTCAACGGCAGCCTGAACGCCGAAAATTTCCTGCGCTTGTACAAGACGAATTTGAACGTCAACGCAAATTCCAAACTGTCCGTCACGTATAGCAAACCGTCAGCCGACGATTCATCGGCCATGAAGGTCGGTTTGATTATGGCGGACAATCCGAACACTGTCGTCAAGATCGCTGTTCCGGATACGGGCAAGCATACGAACGGCTGGGTCACGAAGGAATTGGATCTGAGCCCGTATGCCGGCAAATCCATCGCCGCGTTCGGTCTGGTTTTCGATCCGGGGGCGGGAACGGTTGCGAACTATCAGATGAATATCGGGCACATCGGAATTTCCGACGGTTCCGCAGCGAAGCCGGCGGCGCCGACAGGCCTGGCGATCACCGGGCTGTTCGCGGACACGGGTGAAATGTATGTGAAATGGAACCTGGATACCGATTATGCCAAAGTCAAGCAGTACAATGTCTATGTAAACGACGTTTATGTCGGCGGGAAATACGACGAAGGTTTTTATATCAAAAAACTGCCCGCCAAGTCGGGAACGGTCAAGGTCGTCCCGGTCGGCGCAGACGGCAAGGAAGGCGCTGCCGCTACGGCAGCTTACGATCTGAACGCCGCTGTCTCCGGCATTCATGCGGACTCCAAGGCAAATGGCGAATTTGCCGTGTCCTGGACCAATCCCGCGGGGGCCGCCGGGGATATCCGGGTAAGCGTCAAATCGTTGAACTGGATTACGACTCCCGCGCCTGTGGCCAAACAAACGGTAGTCCCCGTAGGTTCGACTTCGGCGGTATTTGCCAATATGCCCGTGAACGGCGACGATTACGTGGTCACGATCACGGCGGGGAGCACCAATCCGATATCGCTCAGCGGCCGTTTTATCGATGTCATTGCCGAACCGTACGCCGAGGCCTGGTCGTGGAGCGGGAATACGCTCAAGCTGCCGATGCCTAACACGAGAGATTGGCGGTATTTGTACGTCTATGAGAACGGTATTGCAAAATCTTTTGCCACGACGTACAGCTCGGGCAGCAAGCCGATGATCGTCCGGGGCCGCTCGACCAAAGCAAGCCTGAGCTTTACTTCGACAGCCTCAAACGTCTACGTCGTATTGGAGGACTATGCCGGGAACAAATCGGCGCGGGTATATCTTAGGCAGTAGCTTGACCGGTTTAAAATAGCTGCAAAAGCATGCTCACCGTACTCAGGCGTCTGATCTTTGCTAATTTGGCGAAGCGCAGACGCCTGCTCTAACTTTCATGATATACTCATATCAGCAATAGGGGGCGATTGACGATGAAATGGACCCTTTACCATAGATATTTAAAAAACAACGCGTTTACGAAATTCATCCTTTTGTTCTCCGTCATCGCTATTGCAACGATCATTATGTGCTCTTATCTCGTATTTAAGCTCATTTCGCAATCGGCCGTCGAGCGGCAGCTGGAAGTGCAGAAACGGGCCGTTGAAAGCGTAAACAATTATATGGAGCAAAAGTACGAGTCCGTACAGGCGATCGTGCGAAATATATACAGAGATGACGGGCTGGCGGCAAACACCGCGTATTTGTTGGAGCATCCTTATCAGGACTATATCGGATACAGAATGGACCGGTTTTTCAACGAAAGCAAATCGGCCTCCGAGGCGGTCAAATATTTTCGAAATCAGATGGAAGACGACCCCGATATTATGAGCCTTGTGCTGTACAGCGCCAACGAGCAGGTCATGTACGTTTATCACAAGAACGGGCAATTCCGGATTATACCTGCAAGCGCGGCCCATTCGTATGTGCCCGACGCCATGTATTTGGGAGAAGGCGGTCAAGTATCGCTCCCTAACATCTGGGTGCGCAAAAGCATCGGCTTGCCCCAAAGTCCCATGTTCACCGTACGCACGCCGATCAACAACAAGTTCTCGCTGCGGAATGCCGGCCAACTGCTCGTTTTTTACGATTCCGGCGCAGTTTGGAACAGCATTGCTAATTACAAAGACGACTACAAGGGCGCCATCATGGTGCTTTCGGCGAACAGCGACGTCATGTTCGACACTTCCGGCGAGCGGTACGGACAAACGTATGCCCCAAGCGAGCGGGACGGCATGATGATTACCCCGCGGACCCACAGCCAGGGCGGCTTCACCGTCGTCAGTATCGTGCCCGGCACGGAACTGGCTGCGACATATCGGGGGGCGCGCAACGCGATTATCATGATCGGCTTGGCATGCATCTTGTTTGCAGTGCTGTTTCCATCCCTGTTTTTAAGCAGCTTTGCCAAACGGACGCATAACATTATTCGCTTTACAAGAAAGGTGAAGAACGGAGATTTTACAGCCAGAATCGCGGTTTCGAAGGAAGACGAGCTCGGACAAATTTCCCGGAGCTTCAACGATATGCTTGAGGAGTTGAATTCATACATCGATCGGGTGTACAAGGCTGAAATCAAGCAAAAACATACGGAAATTGCCGCGCTGGAAGCCAGAGTCAATCCTCATTTTCTTTACAACACACTGGAGGTCATCCGCATGCGGGCCATCTCCCAGGGAGCCGCGGATGTAGGCGAGATGATCTACAGCCTGTCCGCCCTGTTCAAAAGCTACGCCCGGCCCAAGCCCGTGTATACGTTAAAGGACGAACTGGAGGCATGCCGTCTGTACCTGGAGTTGTTTCGAATCCGCTACAGGGACAAATTTTCGTATAAGCTGCATTGCGGCAAGGAGCTGGAGAAGCGCAAGATGCTCAAGATGTCGCTGCAGCCGATTGTGGAGAACTACATTTTGCATGGCATGAACCCGGAGCGGACCGACAACCGCATTCAGATTTCGGTGACGAAGGAAGAGGGCCATATTCGCATCCTGATTGAAGACAACGGGCGGGGAATTTCGCCGGAGCGGATGGAGAGACTGGCGCAGGAGCTGGAAAATCCCGAAGGGATGACATCGTTCGGGCTGCGCAGCATTCACGAGCGGCTGAGGCTGCTGTACGGCAGCCCGCACGGCATTGAAGTACATAGCGAGTTGGGGGAAGGAACTGTCGTAACCGTATTGTTCCCGGATCCGGGTGAGGAGGCGCCAGACTATGTATAACGTATTTATTGTGGACGACGAGCCTTTCATTATTGAGGGGTTGTACGATATCATCGATTGGGACGAGGTTGGGCTGGCCATTGTCGGACAGGCGCAGAACGGACAAGAAGCGCTCAAGAAGCTGGAGAGCGTGCCCGTCGATCTTTTGATAACGGATATCTCGATGCCGATCATGAACGGTTTGGATCTGATCCGGTCCGCGCGCGGGCTGCTGCCTGAGCTTAAGGCGGTTGTTTTGAGCGGGTATGACGAATTTGCTTATGTGAAAGAAGGGCTGTCTCTCGGGATTGAGAACTATTTGCTGAAGCCGATTAATTTGCAGGAATTCCGGGATACGCTCGGTGCGGTCGTGGAAAAGCTGAATATTTCGCGGACGGAACATAAGCCGAGCCCGTACAGCGAGGAGATCATGAGGGACCATGTCGTACACCGCTGGCTAGGCAATCAGATCGGCCCGGAGGAGCTGGCTGAACGCGCAGAGCTGCTGAATCTGCCCATCGGCAAGGCGTTCGTGCAGGCGGCGGTTTTACGCCCGGAGCAGCCCGGCGGCGCTTGCCCGGAAACCGTCCGGGGATGGATGCGGGACCGCCATCGGCCGGTCATCTTTCAGGATTTGGACGGCGATATCGTGCTGCTGCAGGGTGGAGACAATGCCTCGGAATTAGCTGCCGCGACGGAAGAAACGCTGGGCCTGCTGATGCAGGCGCTGCCCCCGGCAAGCGGGCTGCGTCTGTCGGCAGGCAGCGTGGAGGAGGGCGCAGCCGGGGCATCGCACAGCTACAGGCAAGCGAAGCGGACGCAGGAATATTTCATGATGCACCCGGAACGCAGCATGCTTCGTTTCGCGGAACTGAAGCTCTATCAGAGCGATATGGAGTCTGATCTTTCTTTTGACTGGAACGAATTCGCCAAGCTTGTTATGACCAAAGACAAGGAAGGAATGCTGGCGGGCATCGAAGCGTTCGTGCGGAGGATGGGAGCGCGGCCCGGAATATCCCCCGACTCGCTGCGGGATGCGGCGGTGGAATGGATGATTTTGCTGAACTTGCAGGTGAAGGAAATCCGCCATACGGCCGAGCCGGAATTTTACAGGAAGTGCGCTGCGAAAATAAGAAAATCGGGATCGATCGGAGAACTGGCCGAAGCGATGAAAGAAGCGGCGGCAGCGGCAATTGACCTGCTGGAGCGCGACATCAAAAGCCCGGTAGTTCAGCAGGTGATGAATGTTGTTCATAAATCGTACAGCGAGGGCTTGTCGCTCAAAAAACTGGGAGCGTTGTACAACATACACCCGGTATATCTCGGCCGGTTATTCAACAAGGAGGTCAACGAGTCCTTCACGGAATACTTGAACCGCTACCGGATTGAGAAAGCGAAGGAGCAGCTGCGTTCGACGCATCTGAAAGTCCATGAGATCGCCCGGAATGCCGGGTATTGGGAGATCGGATATTTTTATAAACAATTCAAAAAATACGTAGGCGTATCCCCTACGGAATATAAGGAGCTCCTTTAGCGTCTTCCGCTGGGGCTTTTTTGTTTATTTTATACAACGACTTATTTAGTTTGACTTCTATTTGAAAAGGTTTTCATTTATTACAGTGGTAGTAGGCAATCAAAAGGGAGGGTACACAAATATGGCACAAAGAAGAAAACGCTTGTCGCTGCTGCTGACATCGCTGTTAACGCTTTCATTCACGCTTAGCGCTTGCAGTGGAAGTACTGGCGGCAGCGCAGCGAACAGTTCACCCGCGGGAAGCGCTTCGGCAGGCAAAAGCACGGCGGCGGCCGGCTCCGGCAAGCCGGTCAAGTTGATCTGGTACACCATCGGCGCGCCGCAGAAAGACCTGGATAAAGTGCTCGTGGAAGTCAACAAGTATACGCAGGAGAAAATAAATGCCACGATCGAGATGAAGATGATCGACTTCGGCGACTACTCGCAAAAAATGCAGGTGATGGTCGCCTCGGGTACGCCGATGGACATTTTGTTCACCTGCTCCTGGGCGTTCGATTACGTGCAAAATGCCCGCAAAGGAGCATTCATGAAGCTGGATGACCTTCTTGAGAAATACGGCCAGGGCATCAAGAAAGCGATTGACCCGGCCTTCCTTGAAGGCTCCAAGGTCGACGGGCACAACTACGCCGTACCGGCGAACAAGGAGCTTCCGGCACAGGAAGTGTGGCGGTTCAACAAGCAGCTGTTAGACAAGTACAGCCTCGACATTTCCAAGGTCGATTCGATGGCCAGTCTGGAGCCGCTGCTGAAAACGATCAAAGAGAAGGAGCCGAATATTACGCCTTACGCCATGGTCAAAGATTTTATGCCGCTTATGCCTTTCGATTACGTGATCGAAAAGATGCCGATGGCGGTCTATATGGATACCAAAGACTATAAAGTCGTTAACATTTTGGAAACGCCGGAGCTGAAATCGGCGCTGCAAACCGTGCGCAAGTTTTACCAGGCGGGCTATATGTCCCCGGAAGTCGCTACCGTCACCTCGGTAGACGATCTGTACAAATCCGGCAAATGGTTCACGGACCGCGCCGCTACGCAGCCGATGGCCGACAACCTGTGGTCGGCGAGCTACGGCTATCCGGTCGTATCGACGCCGGCGGGCAAGCCTTACATTTTCAACTGGTCGGTTATGGGCTCCATGCAGGCGATCTCCGCCAATTCGGAGCATCCGGAGAAGGCGATGGAATTTCTCAACCTGCTCAACACGGACCCGGTGCTGCGCAATATGATCGACTCGGGCATCGAAGGCGTGCACTATGCCAAAATCGGCGACAATCAGATCAAAAACTTGCCGGATGCCAAAAACTACGATATGCCGACTTTTTCGCTGGGCAACGTCATGATTACTTATCTGAATGAAGGCGATCCGAAGAACAAATGGGATGAATTCAAAAAGTTCAACGCCTCCGGAGTCAACGCTCCGCTGCTCGGCTTCAACTTCGACGCCTCTAAGGTGACGAATGAAATCGCCGCTGTGCAGAACGTCAAAGAGGAGTTCTGGTCCTCGCTGATGACCGGGTCCGTCGATCCGGACGAATATTTGCCGAAGGCGAACAAGAAGTTCAAGGATGCGGGACTCGATAAAATTATGGCGGAAGCGCAGTCGCAGGTTGACGCGTGGAAAGCGGCAAACAAGAAATAACGCGGTATAGCGGGCAATGAACCGGGCGGGCGAAGCGAGTGAAAAGCCTCCTGCCCGGTTCTTTTTCATAGAAGAGCGGAATTCCGCTCCCCAGGAGGGACAAAGTGTGGGAATGCTCGGCCTTTTTATCAGAAATGTGTACAAAAATAAAGTGTTGCTGCTCATGGTTTTGCCCGGCGCGCTGTGGTTCCTTATATTTTCCTACCTGCCGATGGTCGGTACGGTTATCGCTTTCAAGGAATACCGGTTCAGCAGGGACGGCTTCTGGGCCAGCATCGTCAACAGCAAATGGGTCGGTTTGGACAATTTCAAGTTTCTGTTCAGCACGAACGATTCTTATGTCATTACCCGCAATACGCTGCTCTACAACCTGGCGTTCATTGTAGCCGGTCTGCTATTGTCGGTGCTGATGGCGGTCGTGCTCTCCGAAATTGTCAACAAGCGACTGGCCAAGTTGTATCAAACGGGGATGTTTCTTCCTTATTTTTTGTCCTGGGTGGTCGTCGGCTATTTTGCGTTCAGCTTTCTCAGTTCGGAGCGGGGGCTGCTGAACCAGATTTTTAAGCTCTTCGGCATGGCGCCGGTCACTTGGTATTCGGAATCCGGCTATTGGCCGCTCATCCTGATTCTGGTTTATTTGTGGAAAGCCGTAGGCTACAACAGCGTCGTGTATTTGGCGGCCATCATGGGGATCGACAAGTCGCTTTACGAAGCGGCGATGATCGACGGAGCGGGCAAATTTCAGCAAATCCGCAGCATTACCCTGCCGCTGCTCGGTCCGATTATGACCATTATGACGCTGCTGGCGATCGGCAAAATTTTTTATGCGGACTTCGGGCTGTTCTACCAGGTGCCCAGAAACTCGGGGACGCTGTACAGTGTTACGAACGTTATCGATACGTATGTCTACCGCGGTCTTAAATCGACGGGCGAAATCGGCATGAGCACGGCGGCGGGGCTGTATCAGTCGGCAGTCGGCTTCATACTGGTCATAACGTCCAACTATATCGTGCGCAAATTTAACAAAGACAGCGCCTTGTTCTGATCCGGCTGCAACCGAAGGGAGTGAACGGGATGACCCCTGCTATGCTCAAAAAGCGCAATTTTCACCAGTTGTCTGCGCCCTGGAATTTCGTGTTTAACCTGATTGCCGTCTTGTTCGCGGTTATTTGCGTGTTTCCGTTTGTGTTTGTCGTGCTGCTTTCATTTACGGACGAAGGCGCGCTGGCGCGTGACGGTTACAAGCCGTTTCCGGCCAAGTGGAGTCTGGCGGCGTACAAATATGTGTTCCAATCGGGCGATATGCTGCTCCGGTCGTACGGAGTCACCATTTTCATTACGATTGTGGGCACCTTTGTCAGCCTACTGCTGATTTCGCTATACGCTTACGCGATTTCGCGCAAAAGCTTCAGATACCGCCGGTTCTTTTCGTTTTTCGCATTTTTTACGATGCTCTTTAACGGGGGGCTTGTCCCGACATACATTGTCGTCACGCAGTTTCTTGGACTCAAGGACAACGTGTGGTCCCTGATTCTGCCGCTGGCGGTGAACGCTTTTTACATTATGATTTTGCGGACTTTTTATATGACCAGCGTCCCGGATGCCATTATCGAATCCGGCAAAATCGACGGGGCGGGGGAGTTTCGCATTTTTCTCGGCCTGGTGCTGCCGCTGTCCGTTCCGGGTTTGGCGACAATCGCTTTGTTCAGCACGCTCGGTTATTGGAACGATTGGTTCAATGCGCTGCTTTATATCGATAACCCGAACCTGGTGCCGCTGCAATCGATGCTGATGCGGATCGAGACGAGCATGCAGTTCATTTTGCAAAATTCGCAGAACAGCTCGCTCAGCCTGGAGGCGCTGCGGTCCATGCCGCAGGACACTTCGCGGATGGCGATGGTCGTTCTGGCGACCGGACCGATCATTTTTGCCTATCCGTTCTTCCAGCGCTATTTTATTCAGGGTCTGACGGTAGGCGCCGTTAAAGAATAAGATTTTATTCACCGATGGGTACGGGGGGAAGAGCATGGAACGAATGAACCGGTTTATACGCGAGCTGTCCGAGTGTCAATGGAAAGACAGCCGCGAGCTGAACGAATGGAAAGTTACGGCTGCGGAATACCAATTGCCGGGACAATACAGCGGCATGCGGGAATTCGCGGGGAGCGAAAAGTTCGGATCGTTCCCGAGCGTACAGGGTACAACGTATTTTTTTCGCGCCGTGGCGGCGATTCCGGCCGAATGGCCGAACGGCGGAATCGGGCTCATTTTCGAGTCTGGCGGGGAGGGGCTGCTGCGCGTAGGCGGGGAATCGTGGCAGGGACTGGACCGCAACCACACGTTCGCAGCGCTTGATCCGGAGCGTACCGGGCGCAATCCCGAGCTCGAAATCGAGCTGTACGATCCGATTCCGGAGCCGGTTGATCCTTTGAATCGGCAGGCGGTTATCCAACCGCCGATCCGGTCGATCGTCAGCCGGCTTGTGCTCGCGAATCGGCCGGTGCAAAGCCTGATGTACACGGCGACGGTCATTCGCGATTCCGCCGCTCTGCTGCCGGCGCAGGATTTACGGCGCGTTTGGCTGATTGAAGCGCTGTATCGCGCGATGGACGGGTTCGTCGGGCTTGCAGCGGAAGAGATCAGACAAGGGGACGCGGTGTCCCGGCTTGAAGACCGTCTGAGAGAAAGCGCGGCGTCCGTCGGCGGCAATACCGAAGGATTTATCCATATGATCGGCCAATCCCACATCGACATCGCCTGGTTGTGGCCCGCGCGGGAGACAGTCCGCAAAACAAGCCGGACATTCGCCACAGTAAACGCTCTGATGCACGAATATCCGCAGTACCGCTACGCGCAAAGCCAGCCGCAGCTGTTTGCCTATTTGAAGGAAAACGATCCGGCTCTCTACGGGAAAGTGAAGGAGCGGATCAGGGAGGGGCGCTGGGAGCTGGTCGGCGGCATGTGGGTCGAGCCGGACTTGAACATCCCGAGCGGGGAGTCGCTGATGCGGCAAATGCTGTACGGCCAAAGCTTTTACCGGGAGGAGTTCGGCACCGTCTCCCGGATTGAATGGCTGCCGGATACTTTCGGCTATTGCGCTTCCCTGCCGCAAATTTTGAAGCACGGCGGCATTCGCTATTTCATGACGACCAAGCTGGGCTGGAATGACACGAATGCGTTCCCTTACGACCTGTTCCACTGGGTAGGCATCGACGGAACCCCGATCTTGTCCTATTTAAATCATGGCGTCAACGAAAATACGCTGCCCAAAGATGTGGACGACCATTGGCGGTCGTACCGTCAGAAAGCGAGCCATAATGAGCAGATGCTGCTGTACGGCCACGGTGATGGCGGCGGCGGGGTCACCCGCGAGATGCTGGAGTATATCGACCGGTCCCATCTGATGGTGGGACAGCCGTCTGCGGCTTACAGCACCGCGGCAGCTTTCTTCGCCGGGATTGAGCATTCGCGGCCGCAGCTTCCGCAGTGGCGGGGAGATCTTTATCTGGAGCTTCACCGCGGAACTTACACGACGCATGGGCGCAACAAGCTGAACAACCGCAAAGCTGAAATCCTGTACCGCGAAGCCGAGCTGTGGCAGGCGCTTTCAGCGCTGCTGGTAAGCCCGGAACAGCTGCAGGACAGCCGGCGCAAGCTGAGGGAAGGCTGGAAGCTGATTTTGCTGAACCAGTTCCACGATATTATTCCCGGCTCGGCGATTACGGAGGCTTATGCGACGTCGCAGAAGGAATACGACGAAATATTCCGGCTTGGAACGGAGGTTTTGGACCAGAGCCTGCAAGCACTGGCCGTCGAGGCGGCGGCGGAAGCGGAGGGCGGGGGCGCTGAGGCTGTCATCGTCTTCAACAGCTTGGGCTGGGCCCGGGATGCCATTGTCGAAGTCGCGGAAGAGCACTGGCCCCGGCGAGGAACCGGGGCCGACGCGGCTCCGGCTCCGGGGCCGGGGGCGTTCGACGAGCGGGGGCGCCCGCTTGACGCGGACATCGTACCGGCGGAGCACGGGCAGGGCTGCACAGTCCGGGTGATGGTGCCGCAGGTGCCGGCCTTCGGTTACAAAACCTTTTGGCTCGGCGGCAAGGACCCCGCTCCGGCGGCGGCGAACAGCCCGTGCCGCAAGGGCGGAACGGCGGATGAAGGCTGGGAGACGGAGTACTATCGAATCCGCTTTAATGCGCGGGGCGAAATCGTCAGCCTGTATGACAAGGAGGCGGGACGCGAAATCGTCAAGCCCGGCCACAGCGCCAACCGGTTTTATTTTTACCACGACCGTCCGACCTTGTGGGATGCCTGGGACATCGACAGCCGGTATGAAGAACAGCCTGCCGGGGAGGCGGAGCTGCTTGGAAAAGAATTGCTTGTTGCAGGCTCTGTCATGGATGTGCTGCGCTTTCGCTGGCGAATCGGACAATCGGAAATTACGCAGGAGCTGAGGCTGTACCGCCACGACCGGCGGATCGATTTTCAGACGCACGTCGTTTGGAACGAGGCCCATAAGCTGCTGAAGGTCGGCTTTCCGGTCGACGTCGTTGCGGAGAAGGCGACCTACGAAATCCCGTTCGGCGCGCTGGAGAGGACGACCCATCGCAATACGAGCTGGGATCGGGCGCAGTATGAGGTGTGCGGCCACCGCTTCGCGGACGTATCGGAGCGGGGGTATGGCGTCAGCCTGCTGAATGACAGCAAATACGGCTATGACATTCGGGACGGCGTCATCCGCCTGTCGCTGCTGCGCGCGCCGAAATGGCCGGATATGACGGCCGATCTCGGAGAGCACCGCTTCACCTATTCACTCTATCCGCACCAGGGCGACTGGCGCGAAGCGCTGACGCTGCGCAAGGCGGCGGAATTGAACCACGCGCCTGCCGCCATACCGTGCCTCCTGCCGAAGGCGGGAAGCCTGCCTTCGGCAGGGTCGCTCATCTCGTTTAACGGCACTCATGTCGTGCTGGATACGGTGAAACCGGCGGAAGACGGACAAGGGACGGTTCTTCGTCTGTACGAATCTTCAGGGGGCCGGGAGACGGTGGAGCTGGGATGGAAGCCCGGCTGGTCCGAAGCGTATTTGTCGAATGCGCTGGAGGAAGATTTGGAGCCGCTGCAGCCGCTGTCCGGCGCGGGTGGACGGGTAAAGCTTTCTTTTGCCCCTTTTGAGATCAAAACCGTCAAATTCAAATAACAAAAACAAGAAAGGCGTGATTGAATTGGAGCGTTTCAGACTTCCCCGCATCCTGCTGCCGAAGCTGCCGCTGCCGCAGTCCATTGTGGAGGCAATGGCCGAGGTGGAGGAAAAGCTGGCCCACCGGCCGAAGCTGGCGGAGCTGTTCAGAAATTGTTTTCCAAATACGCTGGAAACGGCAACGAAACTGATGGATGACGGCACGACCTTCGTCATTACCGGCGACATTCCGGCCTGCTGGCTGCGCGATTCCGTCGAGCAGGTCATTCACTATGTTCCCTACGCGAAGGAGGACCCCGATCTCCAGCGTATTATCGGCGGGTTGATCAAGCGCCACGTCAAGTACATCGGGATCGATCCGTATGCCAACGCTTTTAATGAGTCAGCTAACGACTGGCACTGGGATGCGAGCGATCGTCCCGAAATGTCGCCCTGGGTGTGGGAGCGGAAGTTTGAGATCGATTCATTGTGCTTCGTCGTCCGTCTGGCGTACGCTTACTGGAAGGAGACGGGCTTGACCGATATTTTCGACGCCGGTTTCAAAACCGCGCTGCGAACGATCGTCGATCTGTTCAAGCGGGAACAGCGGCACGCCGAGTTGTCTCCGTACCGCTTCACGCGGGGCGACGGCATTTTGGAGTCTTCGCTTCAAAATGGCGGCCTCGGCATGCCGGTCAACTACACCGGCATGATCTGGTCCGGCTTCCGTCCCAGCGACGACGCCTGCGATTTCCACTACAACATTCCGGGGAACATGTTTGCTGTCGTAGCCTTGCGCCACATGCAGGAGTTTGCCGAATGGATATTCCGCGATGCGGATTTTCTGGCCGAACTGCGGGAGCTTGAGCGCGTTGTCGACCGCGGCATCAAGTTGTACGGCATTTACCGCCATCCCGCATTCGGTCCAATCTACGCCTATGAGACGGACGGTTTCGGCAATTACTGCCTGATGGACGATGCGGGCACACCGGGGCTGCTCTCCATCCCGTATCTGGGCTATGTCTCCGCGGATGACCCCGTGTACCGGAATACAAGGAGGTTCGCGCTGAGCAAGGAAAATCCGTATTACTTCGAAGGCAAGGCGGCAAAGGGCATCGGCAGTCCGCACACGCCGCAAAACTACATTTGGCATATGGCGTTGTCCATGCAGGGCATAACGGCCGAGACGAAGGAAGAAAAGCTGGAAGCGATCGCCATGCTGGAAGCTACCGACGGAGGAACCGGATTCATGCACGAAGGTTTCCATGCCGATGATCCGAACGTGTTCACCCGCAGCTGGTTCGCCTGGTCCAACAGCTTGTTCGCCCAACTGATCTGCCGCTCGCTGCAAGAGGGCATCCTGTGAGTATTGATGGTATTACCGAATCATGCTAATTTAAGTGTGTGAGAGGTGATCAATCATGAAAAAACACAATTGTCCTTCTTGTAATACCTACAGTAGAGAATGTATACTCGTCATCCGGAATGCGCTGAACCCTTCGGAAGAGATTCTAAAATGCAGTATCTGTTCCTGGAGCGGAAAGTGGTCGGACATGAAAGTGCGGGAGATCCCGGACGGCGAACCGATCCCGGGCGTCGAACCGGTTACTGACTATGGTGTGCTTCATTCAGATACAGCTAGAATTACATATACGGGAGGTTGTTGCCCTCATTGTGGGGGAAGCGATCCTTTATGCTGGTGCATGACGATCGATTTTCCATGAGCCGCATGCCCGATTCCGTGGTTCCCTCCGGTCGTGCAAGCGGGCGCCTATTCACCGGACGATGACAATGGGAATGGAAGTGAATGCGGGTTGCGGAATCGAGCGATTGTAACTCCTGAAACATTGGGTTAAGCATGACGAAACCCATAACAAATACCACTGGTACAACATGGTATAATGGGCATGAATCGCAACACTTTAAACAAGAAACGAGGGTTAACGTGATGAAGTTCATCGATTTGAGCGTGCCGATAAGTCCCCGCATCCGCGAGCCGATAGCGGCGAAGATCGAGTATTCGAGCCATAGTGACGGCGCGCTGCAAGCGGCAGCGGTGCTCGGCCTAAGGCCGGACGATTTTCCGGAAAGCAAGGCTTGGGCGACGGAAACTGTGACGCTAAACACGCATTCCGGCACGCATATCGACGCACCTTGGCACTACTGGCCGACTTCGGAAGGCAAACCGGCCAAAACGATTGACGAGCTGCCGCTAGAGTGGTTTTATTCCGACGGCGTGCTGCTCGATTTCAGCTCAAAGCCGCCCGGCTATGAGATAACGTCGGACGATCTCGCCGCGGAGTTGAACCGCATCGGCTACAAACTGAAGCCGTTTGATATCGTGCTCATCCGAAGCGATGCGGATAAGCGGCTGTATCACGAACATTATGCGTTTCTTCACGCCGGCGTATCGGCCGAAGCCACGTTATGGCTGCTGGACCAAGGCATCAAGGTAGTCGGCACCGACGGCTGGGGCTGGGATATCCCGCTCAACCTTCAGGCGGAATCATATAAACAGAAGCCGAGGGACGGCGTTCTTTGGGCAGCGCACTATATCGGCAAGGATAGGGAGTATTGCCAAATTGAGAAGTTGGCCAATTTGGAGCTCATTCCGAAGCCGTTCGGCTTCAAGGTCTGCTGCTTTCCGGTCAAAGTAGAAAAAGCGAGCGCCGGCTGGGTTCGTCCCGTGGCAATCGTAGAGGAATAAGACAAAATATACGCTAAGACACATTTTGGAAATCAAAAGCTAGTATTTCCCATTAAGGGGAAAACTGGCTTTTTTCGTCCATTTGATTTTAGGGCTGACATCCAAGGCCGCTCCGTCCTTTTTGGACGAAAACCCTGGATGTCAGCCCTGCTTTAGGCTCACTGGTTATCTCACTGGCAGTGTTTTACGAACTCCTGAAAAATACTCAATGAAGCGGCATCCCGCTCATAAAGAAATTCCGGGTGCCATTGTACGCCAAACACAAACTTTTTGCCGGGCATAACGACCGATTCCACAAGGCCATCCTCGGATACCGCGCACGTTCTTAATTGGGGGGATACGTCTTTGATAGCCTGATGGTGCAGGCTGTTCACTTCCTGCGATTTTCTCTTCACAATGGTAAACAATGGCGTGTCCTCGATGATTTCGACCGAATGACAGGGCTCATTATAGGGGTGCCCTTGCTTATGTGTTGTTTGCTTCGATGACGGATGCTGCGTTTGAATGTCCTGATACAGCGTCCCTCCCAGCGATACGTTCATGAACTGCAAGCCTCTGCAAATTCCGAGAACCGGTTTATCCAGCTTCAACACTTCATGAAACAAGGCGGTTTCGAGCGCATCCCTTGCTGCCTGCGTTTCTCCGCAGTACGTTTGGACTTCTTCGCCATAAAGGCTGGGGTGAACGTCCTGTCCGCCGGTGAAAAGAAAGCCGTCGAATTTCGCAGCCAGGGAGACGATTTCATCCTGCTGAATATGTAAAGGCAGCATGACCGGAATGCCGCCGGCGCGCACGATGCCATCCAAATACCCAGGAAGCATCCAGAGGCTGTCCTTTTGGTTATCGAACAACGGGGTCACTGCAATGAAAGGCTTGCTCATTCTCGCCACCTCAATCCTCAATATGAACTGTCGCCAACGCAACATAGTTATTTCTAATATTAAAACATCCGCGGATGGAAATTCAATCGCCGGCGGCGGGATGGAACGACAAATAACCTCTGACCGGGCAGAGGGTATTTGGGCTATAGTGCCTTTATAACGGGCTGTGCTTGCGGTCAAGGCCGCTAGTCCTTCTCTTCTTGTCGCTGCGAAAAAGAGCGCAAGCCTTCGCGGTAGGCTTCGTCGGTATTTGGCGCCGCGGATTCTGCCGCGGCCGCTTGATCGGCAAGTTCGCCGGGTGTATCGTCAGGCGGCGCGTGCCCGGATAGCTTGAGCAAGGCTTGCCGGTAATCGCTGTCCGAGTGCTCGCCTGCGGATGCGGCTAGCGGCTTCGCAGGGGGGATTTTTTCATGCGGCGGCTCTATCCGTTCCTGTTTTTCAGCCGGGATATACTTTTCAGCGGTTTCCCGGGCTTTTGGAACGTCAGGTTGAACGTCAGGCTTGTTTTTCGCGCTTTTCGTTGCATTCATATTTAAGATGATCAACACAATCAAGGCGGCGATCATGAGGATGAAAAAAACAATGTACATCGCTGTCCCCCCTGTCGTTCGATCATTGTGTGAATTTTCGGGCGATCGTCGCTACGCGGTTGCCGAGCGCTCTTCCCAGGGCCAAATCATTGTCAGAAGGCAAATTGGGCGGGTCTGCAAGGGACGTTTCCACCGGGCATGTGACTCCCACGCCATAATAAGAGCCGTACAGCGCGTTTTCTTTTATATTTCCAGGCAAGCCCACGATGATCATTCCTTGATGCAGCATGGTCGTAATCAAATTAATCATCGTAGATTCGATCCCCCCGTGCACGGTGGCTGTAGTGCAGAAGACCGCTCCGATTTTGCCGATTAATTTGCCCTGCGCCCACAAATAACCCAGCTTGTCGATCCACGTTTTCAATCCTGCGCTGATCGTTCCGAAATGGCCCGGGCATCCCCAAATAATGGCATCCATATGCTCCAAATCCTCAACGTTCGCGTCATTCACATGATAGATGAACACTTCGGCAGCTTCCACCTGGCGGGCTCCTTCGGAAATGGAGCGGGCCAAAGCTTCGGTATGGCCGTTTTCGCTGTCGTAGACAATATATATTTTCATCCGCGGATCTCCTTTAAAGTTCTTTGTTTTATTTGTTCCCAAATGGAGGAGAAATAACACGCTTCGGGCCAACCGAGCTTCGGCTGAACCTGTCGGAAAACCCGCCCGCGTCCGACGGAGCCGGGCATTAGTGGCAGCGCGCAGAAACCTGCGAAAGTTCCCGAAAGTGCTTGGAAGTGCCCGAAAGTGCAGGGTTTTTCCGTGAAAATGGCTCGTTTGGCGAAAAGCCTGCGACTGTGCATAAACGGGCCGAAGCGCGAATGTGAGCGGAAAAACCCCCGCGTCGCGAGGCGATAACAACCGCAATCGCCGCCCGGCTGCACGAAAAAAACCTGCAAAAATACATGAATTTGCGCCCGTAATCGCTGGCCGCGAACAATTCCTGCAAAAGTGCAGGCTTTTCACCGAACACATGGGCTCAGAGTCACTTTCAGCAAAAATTCCTGCACTTTTGCAGGTTTTTCGCAAAAACAAGCCTATTCCATAGGAAAAACCTGCACTTTCGCAGGTTTTCTCCCAGCCAAGCTGCCTTCTGCCCAATTGCACGGGGTTCCACGACCGACACCGGGAGAGTGCCCCAATTCTCGGCCCTACTGGTCCCCCTATCCCTAACAAAAGTGTCGCGACTTTCTCGTACGATTTGACATTGGCAGGAATATTTCGCCGCCGGCGTACCAACGAGCAAAGAGCTGCATTTTCGCTCACTTTATACGAAAATAGACGCAGTCATTCTATGGGGTGACGTCTGCGTCGTCATGGGGGTTTTCGCAGGTTTTGCGAGCTGCCAAGCCGCAGTAACAAACGGCACCGCCGGCTTTGGCGGCAAGCGTTCGCCGGCTTTTAACAGGATTCCCGACTATTCGATTTTTTGATAGTTTCTTTGCCATAAATGTATGTCAAAAACCCTGCTTATCACCTATAATCAGTGTGTGAGAGTATGAATTCCAATTATCAGTCAACTGCGCACGAATGGGGACGGAGTACATATATGGACGAAATATGGATGAAAAGCGCCAATTTTCTGATTATCGACGATCAGGAGTTTAATATCAGTCTCTTGGAGCGGATACTGGGCCGTGCAGGCTTCACCAATTTGCACTGTACGACAGATCCCAAGCAAATGGAGATTTTATATAACAATATCAAACCGGATATTATTTTATTGGATTTGCATATGCCGGAAATGGACGGGTTCGAGGTGCTCAGGCGTCTAAAGGAAATCACCCATGAGGTCAATTATTTGCCCAAAGTGGTGCTTACCGCCGATGTGACCCAGGAGGCCCGGCAGGAAGCGCTGCATCTGGGTGCGAACGATTTTCTTACAAAGCCGCTCGACAAGGCGGAAGTCGTTCTACGCATTAACAACTTGCTGAAAACGCGGTACTACCACTTGCAAATGCATGCCCAGAACCAACTGCTCGAGCAGCGGGTTCAGGAGCGGACCCTGGAGCTGGACCAAGCTAAGGTGGAAATCCTCCAACTTCTGGGACGAACTTCCGAATTTCGCGACGATCAGACCGGACAGCATACGCAGCGAGTCGGCAAAATGGCCAAGGACATTGCCGCGGTTCTCGGTTTGCCCGAATACGAGGTCTGGCTCATTGAGCGGGCTACTCCTCTGCACGATTTGGGGAAAATCGGGATTCCCGATGAAGTATTGTTGAAGCCGGGCAAATTCACTCCCGAAGAGTTCGAGCAGATGAAAACCCATACAACGATCGGAGCGAGCATTCTGGAAGGAAGCCAATTTCCCGTCCTGCAGCTGGCCCGGACGATCGCCTTGTCGCATCATGAAAAGTGGGACGGCACTGGGTATCCGTACGGGCTGAGCGGAGAAAATATTCCGCTGGCCGGGCGCATTGTGGCGATTGCCGATTTTTACGATGCGCTCACCCATGAACGCCCTTATAAGCGGGCCTGGACGGAGGAGGAAGCTTTGGCGGAGATTCGGAAGCAGCGGGGGTTTCATTTTGACCCGCAAGTCGTGGACGCATTTTTGAGCGTTATTAGTAGATCCGGTTTATCTTGACGAAAGCGGAAGTGAAATAGATGGAGGAAATTGAAGTTCTTCGCAGGCAGTTGGAACGGGAAAAGACGGCGCGCAAAGAAGCGGAACGGATTGCCGAGCAAAAAACGCGAGAAATCTACAAAGTGAACCAAGAACTGCGGTCATTGAACGATCAGTTGGAGGAATTGGTCAAAGAGCGGACGGCGGAACTGTCCAAAGCCCGCGATGAAGCGATTGAGGCGAACTTGATCAAAAGCCAGTTTCTGGCCAATATGAGCCACGAGCTGCGCACTCCGCTCAATGCTATTATCGGGTACAGCGAAATGCTGAAAGAAGACGCCGAAGATTTGGGCGAGCAGGCTTTTGCGGATGATTTGAACAAAATCCATCAATCAGGCAAACATCTATTGGCGCTCATTAACGATATTTTGGATCTTTCCAAGATTGAGGCGGGCAAAACGGATCTCTATGTGGAGGTATGCGATATTCCGACGCTGATCCGCGAAGTGGTGACTACGATCAATCCGCTGGTGGAGGCTAGGGGCAACCGGCTGGAAGTCGATTTTCCCCAGGGAGAGATGAGGACTGACGTTACGAAACTGAGGCAGATTTTGTTTAATCTGCTGAGCAACGCCGCCAAATTTACGAAAAATGGCACAATCCGGCTGGCTGTCCGCCATGAAATCGGGAACGGCCGTCCGGGATATGCGTTCAGCATCGAGGATACGGGGATCGGCATGACTCCGGACCAGATGAAAGGCTTGTTCCAAGCCTTTAAGCAGGCCGATTCGTCGACGACCCGGAAATACGGAGGCACCGGGCTGGGGCTGGCGATCAGCCAGAAGCTGAGCCAAATGATGGGCGGCCGCATTGCCGTCGAAAGCGAGTTCGGCCAAGGCACCGCCTTCACCGCCTGGCTGCCCGCATTGGAGCGGCAAGAGGACGGCATGGGCGAGCCGTTGTCCGACTTGAGCCCTCTGCCGCGGGAGGACGGCAAAACCGTATTGGTCATTGATGACGACCCGGCTATGCTCCAACTGATGGGGCGCGTGCTCGGCAAAGAGGGCTACAGGGCGGCCCTCGCCCATAACGGGCGGGAAGGATTGCGCCTGGCCAAGGAGCTGCGTCCTGCGCTCATCTCTCTGGATGTGGTGATGCCGGGAATGGATGGCTGGTCCGTATTGACCATGCTCAAAAACGATCCCGAATTGTCCGGCATCCCTGTCATCGTGATGTCCATGACCGATGACAAGAATCTCGGCTACGCGCTCGGCGCATCGGAATTTTTGATTAAGCCGGTCAATAGGGACAAGTTCATTTCCGTACTGGACAAGCATATCCCGGAGCGCCGGGCGGCAAGCGGCTAAACCAAGCGAAAAGGAAGCGGACGATGCATAAAATTTTGTTAGTCGAAGATAATGAGTTGAACCGGGACATGTTGTCCCGCCGGTTATCGCGCAAAGGCTATGACGTTGTTATAGCGGTGGACGGGCAGCAGGGCATTGACGCGGCGAGGACGGAGTCTCCGGATCTTATTCTTATGGATTTGAGCCTGCCCGTAGTGGACGGCTGGAATGCGATCCGGCTGTTGAAGGAGTCCCCGGAAACGAAAGGCATCCCGATCATTGCGCTAACCGCTCATGCGATGGCCAGCGATCGGGAACGGGCTTTCGAGGCGGGCTGCGACGACTTCGATACGAAGCCTGTGGAATGGAGCCGGCTGCTGGAGAAGATGCAGGTGTTTTTAAAGAACGATGGCCGGGGCGGGGGTCAGTAGGCGGGTTGTCCGGCGTTCTCTCAGTGAACTTTCAGTTTGCACTCATAAAATACTCAGGCAGCGATGATAGTATAGGGAAAAAGCAAATTGAAGAGAGAGGGAACCCAAATGACACGCAGCAAAACTGCAGCTATTCCGGCTGTTATTGTGATCATTGCAAGCTTGATTTTGATCGCCTATTCGTTTTATGCCATGTCCCACAGTTCTCACCCGGCCCCGCCTGACGGAGGAGGAGGAGGAATGCCCCCGAGAGGCGGACGGAAAGAAGAACTGGAACCTTTTAAACTGATGGGCACTATCGCCGTTATTTGCGGGGCTGTCAGTTTTTCGTGGCTGCGTTTTAAAAAGAAGCTGACTTCTTCCTCTATTCCCGTCAAAAAGCTGGGGAAACTCCTGTACAACGTACATAAGTTTGTGGGATGGACCGCCCTGGTGCTTGTCGTCGTGCATGGCGTCTATTATTTAATTACCAAGCTGCAGGATGACAAAATTTATACCGGCCTGGCTTCGTTCCTCATACTTCTGGCGCTGGCAGGGTACGGATGGATGATCAGAAAAGCCCGCAACCCGCTGATGCGCAAGGTGCATTTGCTCCTGAGCATCGTCTGGATTCCGGCACTGCTCCTGCATGCAGGAGGCACGATGATAACGACGGTTGCTGTCACGATCGCCGCGTGGATTTTGGTCTGGCTGCTGGAGAGGTTTACCCGAGCCGGAGCGGCAAATCCGAAGGGAATATAAGCGAAAACCCCGGCTGCTTGCAAAAGCAGCTTTTTGGGTGTTGACAATTAGCTGAAAATAAAGTATCTTAAATTTAAGATATTTTATATGAAGATAAATGAATGGCAAGGAAGTGACGATCCGAATGCTGAATGCGAAAGAGGATTCGCTAAATCTATATATTGCGCTCGCCAGAGCGAGCCAATGGGTCAACGCACACGCGGACCGGGATATTCGGAAGAACGGCCTCACCCGCACCGAATTCGGGGTGCTTGAGATGCTGTACCACAAGGGGGCGCAGCCTCTGCAGCAAATCGGGAGCAAAGTGCTCATGAGCAGCGGCAACATTACTTATGTCGTCGATAAGCTCGAGAAGAAGCAGTTCGTGAAACGCAAGGCTTCGACCGATGACCGGCGGCTGATTTATGCCGAAATTACCGATGAAGGCTGCGCTTTTATCGAAGAAGTATTTCCGAAGCATGCCGATGTCATTGACAAGGCTGTTGACGGACTTACTCAGGAAGAGAAGAAGGTCGCCGGACAACTGCTCAAGAAGCTGGGGAAGTACGCGGAGACAACGTATAAGTAGCTGGTTTTCATCTTTTGAATGCGGCTGCTTCCTTTTTCACCCCCCATATCTTAATATTAAGATTCTTAAACATTTAGGAGGATATTTCAAATGAACTCAATTCAGCAAACTACAGGTATCCATCACATTACCGCTTTTGTCAAAGACGCGCAGGGAACCGTCGATTTTTATTCCGGGGTGTTGGGACTCCGGCTGGTCAAAAAAACGATCAACTTCGATGCGCCGGAAGTTTATCATCTGTATTTCGGCAACGAGTCCGGCAGTCCGGGCACGGCGATTACGTTTTTCCCGTGGGCGACGTCCCGCAAGGGGCGCATCGGAGCCGGCCAGGTCGGGATCACCTCGTACGCGGTGCCGGCGGGTTCGCTCGCTTTTTGGGAGGAGCGCCTGGCGAAATTCAACATCAGCGTTGACAAAACGGTGAGATTCGGCGAGACTTCCCTGCAGTTCAGCGACAGCGAGGGCTTGCAGCTTGAAATTGTTGAGCGCGAGGAAGGGCCGCAGAGTGGGTGGGCGTTCGGAGGCATCCCCGTGGACAAAGCGATCAAAGGTTTCGGAGGAGCAGTCCTTTACAGTACGGAACCGGAAAAAACGGCGAATCTGCTCGTCCATGTTATGGGTCTTGTAAAAGTGGGGCAAGAAGGCGCCTACGCCCGTTTTAAAGCCGCCGGGGATTTGGGCAACGTCATCGACGTGAACGTCACCGCAATGGCGCTTGGCGCGGGCGGGTCCGGCACGGTCCATCACATCGCATGGCGGGCGAAAGACGATGCGGATCAACTGCTGTGGAGAAGCCATGTGGAACAAAGCGGATTTCATCCGACACCGGTCATCGACCGGCAGTATTTCAACGCGATCTATTTCCGCGAGGAAGGCGGGGTGCTTTTCGAAATCGCCACTGACCCGCCGGGATTCACGCGCGACGAGCAGCCTGAGGCGCTGGGCGAAAAGCTGATGCTGCCCGAATGGTTCGAAGCGAACCGCGCTCAAATCGAGAAAAACTTGCCGCCCATTCAGGTGCGGGTGCTGAAGGAGGACCAATCATGAGGCATATTTTTCAAAAAGGGGCGGATCCGGCCGCCCCGGTGCTAGTGCTGCTGCATGGAACCGGGGGCACGGAGCGCGATTTGCTGCCGCTTGCCGCACAGATTGCGCCGGCTTCTCCGGTGCTGAGTGTTCGGGGCAATGTTCTGGAAAATGGCATGCCGCGTTTCTTTAAGCGGCTTGCCGAGGGGGTTTTTGACGAGGAGGATCTGCTGCTCCGGACGAAGGAACTGCACGATTTTCTCGACCAGGCTGCCGAGGAGTACGGGTTTTCCCGCGACAACCTCGTAGCGGTCGGTTATTCCAACGGCGCGAATATTGCCGGGAGCCTTTTGTTCCACTGCGAGCGTTCGTTCAGGGGCGCGATATTGCATCATCCGATGGTGCCGCGGCGCGGCGTCCGGCTGCCGGATTTGACGGGAATCCCCTGCTTCATCGGAGCGGGGCTGAACGACCCGATCTGCTCCCCTCAGGAAACCGAGGAGCTGAAAAACATATTGGAGAAAGCCGGAGCAGCCGTAGACGTGAAGTGGGAGCAGCAGGGGCACCGGCTGACACATGCCGAGGTCGAAGCGGCGGCAGCCTGGTACCGGCTTCATTTCGCCGGATGAATAGTATTGCAAGACCGGATGGGCCTGGAGCCCGTCCGGTTTTTTTGGCTTGAATAACGCAGGGAAAGCGCGGTGAAATGTCGAAATACATCGAAAATTAAAAAAGGATGAGGTCGGGTTATGTTTCGCTCTGTGAGATGGATTCGGGAACGATTGATTTGGCGTATTGTTTTGGCGGTGATAACCGTCATCTGTGCAGTTTCGGCCGGTTACATGATTATGGAGGTAAGCAATGCGGAAAAAGCCGCGACGGAAGCTATCTCCAGCTACGGGATACGGATGTCGGACAGCTACGCCCGGCAGATCGATACGGACAGGCTTGGACAATTTTTGAAGAACCCGCAGGAAAACGAGCTGTATTGGTCGATCCGTCAGGAATTAGACCGGTACCGCACGCAAATCGGAGCGTTGTATGTATATTTGGCGCGCATCGACGAAAAGGGTCAGCCGCTGATCCTGATCGACGGCCAACCGAAGGATTCCGACAGCGCTTCACCGATCAATGAGGTGACGGATATACCGGAGAATGCGGTGAAAGCGCTGCAGCAAGGGACAACCGCCAGCTCGCCGCTGATCGATAACCCGAAATACGGCAAATACATTTCGACCTATGCGCCGGTCAAACGCGCCGACGGAACTGTCATTGCGGTGCTGGGCATCGATACGGATGCGAAAGTCACGGAAAGCATCGCCGGCAGCGTTATCAAAAGCAATCTGTTTCTCTATGCGCTTATGCTAATGTTGACTCTGCTTGGACTTGGCTGGATCGTTTTTTTCGTATCGCGCGCATTGCGCCCCTTGCGCCAAATCGTTGCGGGGGCGGAGCGCATGGCCGTAGGTGAGCTGGCCGAAGCAAACAGGTTGCTGTCGGAGCATTCCGTCCGGTCTGTCGATGAGATTGGAGCCGTGTATCAGGCTGTTTTCAAAATGTCGAACAATATGAATGAAATACTGGGCGGTATTGTTTCCAAAGTTGCGCATACCTCTGACCGGTTCGCGGAGTCGACCGAGCGGTTTGCCCGGGAAGCTCGTCACATGCTTGGTTTGAACACCCATGTCAATGAGCTGGTGCAGGCCGTTGCGGAAGGCGCCGGCGCGCAGCAAGCAAGCACGGATGAACAAGCGCGATCCATGGAAGAAATGACGGCCGCCATTCAGCGAATATCGGAGGCGTCGCTCACGGCATCCGATGCTTCGGCACAGGCTTTGCAGGACGCGGAAGCCGGCAAGTCGATCGTTCAAGGCATCCATCGGCAAATGCGAACCATCGCTTCCGCAACGGAAGAAGCGATCGACCGTGTGTCCGTATTGAAAGGGCATTCCCAGGAAATCGGCATCGCGCTTTCGTCCATCGCGGACATTGCGGAACAGACCAAGCTGCTGGCGCTGAACGCCTCGATTGAAGCGGCCAGAGCGGGAGAGCACGGGGCCGGGTTTGCGGTCGTCGCCGGCGAAGTGCGCAAGCTGGCGGATAATGCCGCCGGATCGGCTCAGGCGATCGGCAGCTTGCTGCAAAACATATATCTGGAATCGCAGCGGATTGGGATATCGATGGATCAGGGGATGAAAGAAATCCAGTCAGGGACGGCACAGTCCGGCGAAGCCGATGCTTTTTTTGCCGGCATTCTGGAAGGATTCCGCCATATCGCCGGGCAAATCTACGATATCTCGGCATCGACAGAGCAAATATCGGCAGGAGGCGAGGAAGTGACGGCCGGCATGACAGGCATCGCGGATATTGCAAGGTCTTCCTCGGACCGTTCGGAGCAAATCAGCGAACTTGCGAACGAGCAGTTGAAGACGGCGCGGGACATTGCCGATTTTGCCGCCGAGCTAAGCGGGTTGACGCGCGAAATGCGGGAGTCGATTCGGCAAATCAAAGTGTAGCCTATTCTTTGGCCCGCCCCGGTAAAAAGCCGTTGCGGCATATGCCCGCCCCGAATATGTTGGGAATTATCCGGTAAGAACGGAGGGCCCGGGATGTCTGTGCCAAACAAGTCCGCTTGCTGCAAAAAGCCGCCCTGCTGCTGCTGCCGATGCAAAATAAAAACGGCAAAACGCCGTCACTGCTGCAAGAAACGGATTCCTTGCTGTTCCAAATGCGGCAAACTGAAGTTGTCCGGGCGGCGCAAACGATGCTGTACCCGGAACGTTAAGATTCAAGTGCAGTCGAAGAAGTTTATCGATCAGAAACGTCTTCATGTCAAGACGGGGAATGAGTGGAAGCCCTCGCTATCGGTCAATTCTTCCCTGCTGGGCATTTATTCGTACGCGGTTGTGAACCGCGGGCATCATCCGAGCGAAGTAAAGGTCGAGATCAGTCCGAACGGATCGGACTTTATGCTGGATTCGCAGATGACCGTTGCGCCCGGCTCCACGCTGGCCGTCGTGCCGATCCGGTATCTGAAATATACGCGCTTCAGCGTCAAATCGAAGGAACCGGACCAGCCGACGACGCTGGATATATATTTTCAGGCGCAGACGGCCGGTTAGTTAACCGGTCCTCTGGCGCCGGGCTGTCCTGCCGCAGATGCTGGAATCACAGGTCGGCCCCAAAAAGGAATGGCGCCCATTCGTCCGAGCCGGCGTACAAGCCGTATAAGCCGATGCGGGGTTCGAGGCGCTGCGGCAGGTCCCGCTTCAACTGTTCGAAGAGACGTTTGCATGCTTCCTTGTTGCCGAGCGAATAGGCCAACTGAGCGGCAAACAAGCGCTGGCCGTGCCGGTCTTCGCCGATGCGGGAGGCCCATTTGTGCCAGACGGCGGCGCGCACCGGCGCCGGGGAGCGGTACACGGCCGGACGCCAGGCTCGTGGAACGTCGTCGGCCCGGGCATGCTGCCAGACGAGCAGAAAGCCGGACCAGGCCCCCATCGTCAGCATCGCATAGGCGGCCTGCTCCGCCAGCGGTTCGAGGGCCTCCGGCACAGGCTCCCCGCGAAGCAGCAGATCGGCGAACGCGGCAAACCCGGGCTCGGTGTCGGGGAAGCCGTACAGCAGGTTCAGCTGAACCTGCGATTCCGCTCCGATATTGTGCAGCGCCCATAAATAGAGAATGACATGCCTTTCCGGCTTGTCGCGGATAAGCTGCTGGAGGATGCCGTCCGCGGCCTCCGTCTCGCCCGTCTGTGCCATCATGACGGCACGAAGAAACGAGAGCTCCCTGGAGCCGGCGGCTTCCTCCGCCCGCTCCGCCGATTCAAGCAAGGGCAGCAGATCGCCCCCAAGCCCCCACTTCACCGCATAGCGCCCCAGAGCGGCAAGGACGTCGGCAGTCTTGACGCCGTGCAGCGCCGCTTCAAGTTTGGACAACACCTCCGCGATCGGGTGGACGAGCAGGGCAAGATCCAGCCACCGGGGCAGCGCCTGCTCCCGGTACAAGCCGCTGTGCAGGCAGCGTTCCAAGCAGGCTGCCGCTTCCCGCCAATTGCCCAGTTGGGCGTGAACGAGCCCCTGCCAGTAATGCAGCCGGCCGCGCTGCCGGTCATCGGAAAAGGAAGCCGCTGCGGCGAAACGGGCCAAGCGGTGGCGGGCCTCTTCGGGGCGTCCGCTTTCCAGCAGCAGGACGCCGTGCAGCTCCTGCAGATCCGCCTGCAGCGGATCGCGGACGATTCCCATCTCCGCTGCCCGGAGCGCCGCTTCAGTCTGGCCCGACCGCCAATACGCGTAGGCCAGCTTATATGCAAGGTCCGCGGCGTATCCGGCGGACGGGGGAACGAGCGGCAGAAGCGGGGCCAGCTCTCTGGCCGCTTCGGGGTACTGCTCTTGCAAGAACGATTCCACACCGGTCGCATACCGGTAGTAATAAGGATCGTTCTCTTCGCGAACGGCCCGCTCCAACAGCTTGCGGTTGCGGGCCGCTTTGTCTTTGGCTTGCGCAACCCGGCGCAAGTAGCCGTAGTGCGAGACGACCAGCTCCGAGCGGACGATGGCCAGCTGCGGATAGCGGGAGGACAGCGCCATGCCGATATCTTCATGTACGCGGCCTCTGTAGGCGAGGCCGGAAAGGTTGCGGAACAGCCGGCATACGGAGTCCGTCTCGTAATCGTCAGGGAGGTCGGAACGGTGATGCCGTATCGTCACCAGATAGCCGCCGACGGCTTCATCGGCGATGCAGCGCCTGAACAGTTCGAGATCGGCTGGATGCAGGCGCTCGTCGGCATCGAGCACCAGAATCCAGCCGCCGGATGCCCGCTTCATCGCATAGTTGCGCGCTTCGGCGAAGTGGTCGTTCCACTTCATCCGGTACAGCTTGGCGCCGTGCTGCTCCGCGATGGCGGGGGTCCGGTCCTGCGACCCGGTATCGACGACGATCATTTCATCGGCATACGGTTGTGCCGCAGCCAGACACGCTCCGATGTGCTCCTCTTCGTTGCGGACAATCATGCACAATGACACGGTTGGCATCGTCAATTCACCTCCTCCATGAGCAAATCGTCAATCAGCGTCAGCAGCCGGGGCCTGACATCGTTCCAAAGGGCGGCATAGGGATGGCCGGCGTTGTCATTTTGAATAATATGGTAAATTCTTACATGCACCGTTTTGACCAGCTCGTAACGGCCTTTTAAACGCTGGACAGGGTCCGGCAGAACGGCCAGCAGCCGCCGCCAGTAGGCCTGAACGCGCTGCTGCAGGGCAAATAGATGCTCTTTGGCCGCCAGCATATACAGAAAATACAACTCGCTCCATAAAGCACTGTATGCGGCCGCTTCCAAATGCAGCGGAATGTCGGTCTGCCCCTGCTCGTGCAGCAGATAGGCGTGGAGGTTCAGCATAAGCTCTCGCGTCTGATTGGGCGAGGAGTCCGTCTGGGCCGAACTTCGCTCCGGCCCCGCCTTCATACGATCCAGCCAATTCGCGGCGGATTGGTCGTCGTTGCGGGCAAGCGCCGTATAGAATGATTTTCGGGCCGCAAGCTTGCGGTGGACGGCCGCTTCGGCTTCTTTTTGCCCGCGATTGCGGTCGGCGACGAGCAGCTGGCAGCGCAGCAGCAGCAGCTGGCGCTCCTCCTTTTTGTCCAAAGGCAGCGTCTTGCCCTTCAAAATGCGCGCCGCCTGCGCGTACAAGCCAAGCTGGTAATAGGCCAGCGCGATGCTCCACCATGTTTTCGGCGTAGCCATTTGAAACAGCCGATCCATTTTGTCCGCGAGGCCGTCCGCATCGTGCAGTCGGGCCAGCAGGCTGATCAGCCGCAAAAATGGCGAAATCAGGCCGGAGTTCAGCCTTAACGCATTCGCGTACCACTCTATGGCACCGTCGTAGTCTTCCAGCTGTTCCAAAGTTTTGCCCAGATGGAAACTGGCATTGTACGTTCCTGCGCCGCTGGCGGACGTATAGTTCGGCGGAGCCTCGCCGATGTCGATCGCTTTGCGGAAAGCTCCCGCCGCAGATTCCCACTGGCGCTGCTGATAGTGAATTCTGCCGAGCGTCAGGAACAAATCGGGAAAATCGCGCAAAACGTCCCCCGCTTTGCTCAGCAATGCAACCGCCTCTTCCCAGCGGCCGAGAGCTTGCAGACAGTTCGCCTCGCGAAGCACGACGACATGCCCGAAGCTGGAGATGCGCCAGTCCACGACCGTTCGGGACAAGGTGAATTGCTCCAAAGCCCGCGCATAATCGCCTGCCCGCATATATTCGACACCGAGATTGTAGCGGTGAAAGCTCTCGTTGTCGGTGCCCTCCAATTCCTGCAGCAGCAGATCCATATTGCGTTGAACTTTGTTTTTCTTTTGCACCACCTCGGGCAGGTAGCCACCGTGATTCACCTGAATATCGGAGTAGATGAGCTGTGCCGCCGGATTCGCGTTCAGAATCGGCTGCACGATCTGCTCGTGTATGCGCCCCTCGTAACGATAACCGGGCTTATTGCGAAACAAACGGAGCGAAGCGGATACTGAAGATCCCGCGTGCTTGGCCTCCGTACCGATAAAATTGACGATCCGCACAAAAAATCCGTCCGCATGAGGCGAATTCGCGACCATGTGGCGCAGCAGCTTCCCGTGCTGCTCTTCCAGCACTTCATCGGCGTCAAGCATCAAAATCCATTCCCCGGCGGCAAGTTCGATCGATTCATTGCGGGCATAGGCAAAATCCCGCCGCCACTCGCGAATATGGACGGCGGCCCCGCTGTTTCGCGCGATTTCCACCGTACGGTCCGTCGACCCGGTATCGATCACGATCACTTCGTCTGCCGCATCCCGGGCGCTCTCCAGGCAGCGGGCGATGACATCCTCCTCGTTTTTGACGATCATGCAGAGGGAAATCAGCGGCTTATTCATGGAAATTCGCCCTTTCCGCCCATCTCCAGCGGGTGATGGCTGCGCTTTGCTCCATTTTTCGTATGCCTGCTGCAACTTTATCCGCTTCCTCCCGCAAAAAGACGGAAGACGGAAAAATCGACATCGATTCGCTCAGCAGCGCCTCGCTTTGCCGCAAGCAGGCCAGAGCCAAAGCCGTTCGCAGCGATGCGTCATCGGGCTTTTGGGCGAGCAAATACTCGAACATCCCCGACGCCTGCTCATAGGCCCCCCGGTAATACAAAATTTCCGCCAAACAGCGGTATCCCGCCGGGTCAAGGGCATTGTCTTTCAAAGCTTGCAGAAAATAAGCGGCAGCCCGCATGACGTAGCCGTAGTCGAACAGGGCGAAGGCGAGCGATAGCGGGTTCGCGAGAAAGGGCCGCAGCTGCTCGGCGCGCTCGAACAGGCGCAGCTCGACCGTGCGCTCCAGCAGCGTTTGGAGCTCATGTGGCGCGAGGGCATCGGCGAGCATGGTCATGGCGGCTTTGTCATCGGCGAGCAGCAGCTTGCACATCAGGTCGTCCTGCGGGAACGCCCTGCGGTAGCCGTCATCCATGCCGCGGATTAGCAGGACGGCTTCGGACAATCGCCCGGCCCGGATCAAGCACGCAAAGCGGATATGGATAAGCGGAGGGGCCGTGTTTTTCGCGGATTCGAGCATTTTCAAAGCTTTTTCATACCTGCCGATCTTATGCAAAAGAAAAATGAGCCGCTCCTTTTTATCCGGATCATGCTCCAGCCACTGTTCGATGGGGGCGGTCGCTTCATCGCCGGTCCAACCTTGCCGCATGCGCTCATCGGCCCAGCCATACAGCGGCTCCATGCTGCGCCGTTCGGCATCGGACATGCGGAAGGCGGCGGCAGCTTCTTCGTGGAGGCCGCATTGCGCTGTATGCAGGCCGTGCGCCAGCCACAGCCTTGCGGTATCGCAGCCCTGTTCCGCCGGGGCGGGGCCTGCGGCATTCAGGGACAAAGCCTTCCGGCTAGTCGCATAGGCTTCTTCGATGCGGTTTGTTTTGTCGTACAAGCAGGAGAGGGCAAACAGACGGCCTGCGTCTTCGTCGTCTTTTTCTAGTTTATTTTCCAATTTGATCCAATTATTGGCATCAAAATAATAGAGCAGCCGGGCATCCGCCCATCCATGCTCGCCGTCGCGGATTTCCCGTGTCTCGATATGAAGATCGGGCAGGGCAAGGAGCGGGGAAAGCGGGATGCAGGCCAGCGGGGAGGCCGATGCGATAAGATCACCGGCGTCGTATAACCGGCGGTATTGGCGGGAGGGCCATTCGATATATGTCCAGCCGTGCTGCGGAATGGCAATGGTTTCATTGGAAAATTGGACGAAAATTTTTGCCGCGCCCGATCGGGCGATTTGCTCTTTTACCTTTTGCCATGTATGGCCATGATCCGGATCAAAAGCAATTACCGGCGGCCGCCCGTCCGGGTCCGGGGTAGCAGCCGGCTTTTCGCTGTCAACGTGCAGCAGCACAATGGCAAGTTCGGTCACCATGCAACAACTCCATTTTCAACTTTTTCGCGTACAAAAAAAGAAGAGGATAACAGTCGTCATCCTCCATTTTATGAATTCGATTTATACTTGTGCATCGAGATAAACGTCTACAGTAGCGGAACCGACTGCCTCTGTTGCCAGAGATATCCGGGTATATTTAGCAAATCGAATTGGCGTCAGAATGCCTCCTGTCAACAAGCCGGTAATAGTTGAGTCGACAAGCCAACGCGATCCGTCAGAACTGATTTCAACACGGGCATCGACGGTAACGGCGCCTGCATTGTTATAAACCAAGTAAGAGTAGACTTTGTATGGGTACGTGTTTTGCATAAGCGAGGCTGCGGGAACTGGCGTGTAGGAAGTTGAGCTGACCGTAAAGCCCAGTGCGTTGAATTGGTTGAAGTTGTTTTGAGATATGGTTGTGATGGTTCCGCCCAAGAGAGTAGCGGAAATCGTACCGCCGACGATAGTAACGGCTTCGACTGCGCTGAGCGTTCCGCCAACGATGGTAACGGCTTCGACCGCGCTGAGCGTACCGCCGACGATAGTAACGGCTTCGACCGCGCTGAGCGTACCGCCAACGATGGTAACGGCTTCGACCGCGCTGAGCGTACCGCCAACGATAGTAACAGCTTCGACCGCGCTAAGCGTGCCGCCGACGATGGTAACAGCTTCGACCGCGCTGAGCGTCCCGCCAACGATAGTAACGGCTTCGACCGCGCTAAGCGTACCGCCGACGATAGTAACAGCTTCGACCGCGCTGAGCGTCCCGCCAACGATAGTAACAGCTTCGACCGCGCTAAGCGTGCCGCCGACGATGGTAACAGCTTCGACCGCGCTGAGCGTCCCGCCAACGATAGTAACGGCTTCGACCGCGCTAAGCGTGCCGCCGACGATGGTAGCAGCTTGCACAGCGTTGAGCGTGCCGCCGACAATGGTAGCAGCCGATATAGCGTCAAGCGTGCCGCCAAGGACTGTGGCCGAGACAGTGCCGCCAAGGATCGTAGCGGAAACAGTCCCGCCGACGATAGTAACAGCTTCGACCGCACTCAGCGTGCCGCCAACGATAGTAACAGCTTCGACCGCACTGAGCGTGCCGCCAAGGATTGTAGCCGAGACAGTGCCGCCAAGGATCGTAGCGGAAACAGTCCCACCGACGATAGTAACGGCTTCGACTGCGCTAAGCGTACCGCCAACGATAGTAACGGCTTCGACTGCGCTAAGCGTACCGCCAACGATAGTAACGGCTTCAACCGCGCTAAGCGTACCGCCAACGACGGTAACAGCTTCAACAGCGCTAAGCGTCCCGCCAACGATAGTAGCCGAAACGGTCCCGCCGGTGATAGTAGCTCCCAGCACAGCAGTTACCGTATTCACAGCACCTATGTTAATGCGGCCGGTACTATCCGTATTGATTGCAAGGGTATTGGTCCCGTCGCTTCCGAAAATCAAGGTTTGCAATTGATTGGGGTCCAGATTATATGCTGCAAAGTTAGGCATGAATTTTCCCTCCTTTCTTCTATATATTTTATACTTGCTCTCGTATCCTTGATATGGATAGCAACCATCATAGACTTGCCTTAAAACAGCCCTTTTTAAAGCGCTCTGCGGGGATAATCTGCCCTGATGATTATAGACGTTCATCATTAGCAACAGTAATCTTGAACGTACGGGCTTCATTTGAAAGCCCGGTTCCGGTTCTATATAATGAGGATTACTCCGCGGATGGATGCCACTTGCAAAGTGAGGGACTGTCATGTTGAAATCGAAGTATTTACGCAGACTGATCGTTTTCAGTATGATTCTGGTTACGATCCCGGTCGTTTCTCTGGGCTGCCTGTCTTATTGGAAGGCGGGGGGAATTATTCAGGAAAAGGTCATTCACGGAAACATGCAGGTGCTTGCGCAGACACAGCTTCAAGTGGAACAGCTTCTGCAA
Source organism: Paenibacillus sp. sgz302164 (assembly GCF_056120505.1). NCBI lineage: Bacteria > Bacillati > Bacillota > Bacilli > Caryophanales > Paenibacillaceae > Paenibacillus > Paenibacillus sp. sgz302164. The sequence goes on from NZ_JBVYOL010000009.1 coordinate 206,762, forward strand.
ACTATCGACCGGTCGATCCTTCAATTTATCAATAGCCCGTTATTGAATCAATCGATAGGAATGCAGCTGATGGCAAAAGATTTCCAGAAAGTGAACGACCTGAACGAAGGTCTCCACAAGCTCCAGTCCTATGACGCAGGCATACAAGATATACGGATGGCCAGCTTCGCCGGAAGATGGTATTTGGACAATAACGGCTTTATGGAATCACTGCCTGAAGAGGATTTGCAACCGCTGTCAAAATTGGCGGAGATGCCCGTGCTGTCCCGCTGGATGACGGACGAGGCGTCGGCCAGCATTCAGCTCGTGAAAAAATTGCCGATCAATACATTAACGAACCCGTTAGGCGTCATCGCCGTGACGATACCGGAAAGCAGGCTGAAAAAGCTGCTCCCCGAAAGCAACGAGGAAGCCGAGACGATCATTTTGGATGCGGATTACCGCATTTTGACCGAAGCGGCCAACCCTACGTTTACGCCCGAACTGATGGGCCGGATTGTGAAACATTTGCAGGACGTTCGCGCAACGGATGGCTTCGAAACGATTCGGATCGAACATCAATCCATCGGGGTTACATACCGGACTTCCACCTATAACGATTGGATTTATGTTTCGGTTGTTTCCATTGCTCAAATTACGAAGGAATCCCGGGCTATCGGCTGGTACACGGTGCTGGTGTGTTCGGCCGTTTTTGCCCTCCTGCTGGCGGTGTCACTGATGGGCTCCCGAAAGATGTACAGGCCGATTCGCATGATGTTCGAGGCGGCCGGCAGCGGAGGCAGCGAAGGCAGAGCGAAGTCGACGGATGAGCTGCAGGTCATCGGCGACCATATACGTTCGCTGAAGACGTCGCAGTCGAAGCTGCTGGAGCAGATTCAAGGGCAAACGAAGCAGTTGAAGGAGTTTTTTGTAAGGAAACTGTTGATGGGAGAGCTTGGTTCCAAGGAGATTCAGGACAGAGCCGAGGCGTTTCAGTATGATTTGGGCGCAGGTGCTTTTTGCATTGTCACTGTGCAGATCGACTCGCTCGCCGGCACGCGATTCCGCGATACCGACCGCGATTTATTGATGTTTGCCGTCAACAATATCGTATCCGAGTTGATTCCGGCGGATACTCGCCTGGATCCGGTCGTGTTAAGCGGGAATCAGGTGACGCTGCTGAAAAACAGGGCGGACTCGCCGGAAGCGGCGAAAAACGGGGTGTACGTCTGGGCGGAGACGATCCAGTCTACGGTGAAGACGATTTTGCAGTTGAGCGTCAGCATCGGCATCAGCCGGTTTCATCCCAGCCTGACGTATTGTGCGCAAGCCTACCGGGAAAGTCTGGAAGCGCTGAAATACCGGATTCGCTTTGGCGAGGGAGCGATTTTGCATGTGGAGGATGTGCTGCCGGATCAGCGTATTCATGCGATGTTCCCCGAATGGATCGAGAAGCAGATGATCGACGCCCTGATGGTGCCGGACTTGGAAAAGGCGCGCCAACTGCTCCGCGAGTTTTTGACAATGACGATTCGCGAAAATATTCGCCACCAGGAATATCAAATGATCCTTTTCCGCCTGCTCGTCGACCTGATCCGCGAAATTCAAAGCTCGGGCGAGACGCTCAAGCTGTCCTTGAACGACGACCGGCAGCTGTTCGAGCAGCTGAACGATTTGAAAACCGTTCCCGAAACGGAACAATGGTTTATGAGCACGGTCATGGAGCCGATGGTGACGCTGATGAGCAGAAAATGGAATACGCGGAACAAAAACATTTCCGATCAGATGAAGGACATTATCCACCGCGAATTCGAATCCGAGCTTACGCTGGACGTTTGCGCGTCGCGCCTGAATTACCATCCGAACTATTTGAAAACGGTGTTCCGCAAGGAGTCCGGCGTCAATTTCAGCGATTATTTGTCCCAGTACCGGCTGAATCAGTCCAAACAATGGCTGCTGGAAACGGATATGAAAATTGCCGAAATCGCAGAAAGGCTGCGGTACCAGAATCCGCAAAATTTCATCCGGTACTTTAAAAAAATAGAAGGTACGACTCCCGGCGAATACCGGAAAAATTACCGCCCTTTATAACCCGAGCCCTTTCGGGTTTTTTTGGCGCGGGCGCAAGGGGAACAGGAGGAATGGCTGGAAGCCGGAGAGACATTTTCCCGCCCGAAAAGTTCTGCTTTGCGGAGCACCCGGCCTGCCTTGGGGATTATCCGGCAAGTAAGGCAGCGAACCTTCTGCCGGAAGGATTATAGAAGGGGAGCCGCTTTTATGGCTATATGGTATTAAGCGGGAGACGACGATTGCGATTCTCCCTAGTTACGATTGCGAGGAGCGAAGCTATGAAAACGACCGAACCCCCGTTCGAGCAGGTTTGGAAAGCGGATTTGCAGGACGGCACATACCGCAATCCGATTTTGTACGCGGATTATGCCGATCCTGACGTGATTCGAGTCGGCCGCGATTTTTATATGGTATCTTCGAGTTTTTCGCATGTACCCGGCCTTCCCGTGCTGCATTCGCGGGATTTGATCCATTGGAGCATCCTCGGCCATGTGCTGGAACGGCTGGACTTGCCCGGTTACGATCTGCCGCAGCATGGCGCAGGCGTCTGGGCGCCGAGCATCCGGTACCGGGAGGGCCGATTTTGGGTCTACTACGCCACGCCCGACGAGGGCATTTTCATGTGCACGGCAGAGCATCCGCAAGGCCCCTGGACGGCTCCGCATTTGGTGTACGGGGTAAAAGGCTGGATTGACCCGTGCCCGTTCTGGGATGAGGACGGCCGCGCCTATCTCGTGCATGCGTTTGCCCACAGCCGCTGCGGCATCAAGGATCAACTGCAGCTGATCGAAATGGCGCCGGACGGCCGCAGCTTGCTGGGCGGGAGGCGGATCATTTTCGACGGCAGGGAGCGTCATCCGACCATTGAAGGTCCGAAGCTGTACAAGCGCAACGGCTACTATTACATCTTCGCACCTGCCGGAGGCGTGAAACCCGGTTGGCAGACGGTTCTCCGCTCGACCTCCATATGGGGGCCTTATGAGGATCGAATCGTTCTCCACCAAGGGACGACGGATGTGAACGGACCCCATCAAGGGGGCTGGATCGAGCTGGAGTCGGGCGAGTCGTGGTTTCTTCATTTTCAGGATCGCGGCGCATACGGCCGCATCCTGCATTTGCAGCCCATGCGCTGGACGGACGATTGGCCGGTAATGGGAGCGGGCGAGGGAGAGATCGGCGAGCCCGTGGCGCAATGGACGAAGCCGGATGTGGGCGGAGTCCATCCGCCGCAGGCGCCGGCCGCCTCGGACGATTTTGCCGGGCCGAGGCTGGGCCTGCAGTGGCAGTGGCAGGCCAACCCCGGGCCTGGCTGGCATTCGCTGGCGGCCCGGCGAGGCCATCTGCGTCTTTACGCAGCGCCGCTGCCCGCAGGGAAGCGGACGCTCTACGATGCGCCGCAGCTGCTGCTGCAGAAATTCCCGGCGCCGTCTTTTGCCGCCACGGCGAAGCTGGAGCTCGCCGCTGCCGGGCCGGCCGACAGAGCCGGGCTGATCGTCTTCGGCATCGCATACGCTTGCCTGGCCGTAGAAGCCGGCGAGGACGGCGTCCGCTTGTCCCTCATGCAAGGGCACGGCGCTCCCGCAGCCGAGCAGGAGGTGTGGGCTGCCGGGCTGGAGCGCTTCCCCGCCTCCGGTTTGTATTTGCGGGTAACGGTCAGCGGCCCGGCCGGCGGCGAACCGGAATGCGCCTACAGCTACAGCCAGGACGGCAAAAGCTACCTGCAAGCGGGAGCGCCGGTTCCGGCCAGTCCGGGCAAATGGGTCGGCGCCAAGGTCGGCATTTTCTGCGTGAATCGGGAAGGTGCCGCAATCGGAGGCCATGCGGACTTCGACTGGTTCCGGGTCGATGAGCTTCCTTGATGATTATCGGATATTCCGTACGGATTATTCGCGGCGCGTGCGCAAGGGGATTGCCCGGGCCGGCAGTGTCTTGCGGCCAATATGTGCCTCGGGGATTGTAGACGGCAATGCGGCGCGATTTTAAAGTGAATATATCCGCTAGCCGATAAGGAGGGATGCGACGTGCAGACTGTTTCAACGGAAACCTACTCGCCCTCGCAAACGAAGAAGAAAATGTTATACTCGCGCCTGCTGAAAAGATACTATTGGTTTTATCTCATGCTGCTGCCGGGCTTGCTTTATTTTATCGTATATAAGTATGTGCCGATGTGGGGGATATTGATTTCCTTCCAGGATTATCAGCCTTTTCTCGGGTTTGCCAAAAGCAACTGGGTCGGCTTCAAGCACTTCCGGACGTTTTTCGGCGACGATGCGTTCTGGATGCTGTTCCGCAATACGTTCGTTTTGGCGGTATATAACATTGTGTTCTTTTTTCCGCTGCCGATCATTATCGCGTTGATGCTTAACGAACTCAGGCTCGCCGTGGTAAAACGCGTGATTCAAACGTTGATTTATATTCCCCACTTCGTATCTTGGGTCGTTGTCGTCGGCATCAGTTTTTTGTTCTTCTCGTCGCAGGGCGGAATCGTCAACAATTTTCTGGCGAGCGCCGGGCATGAGCCGGTGAATTTCCTGATGAGCAAGGACTGGTTTCGAACCGTCATCACTTCGCAAGTGATTTGGAAAGAAACAGGCTGGGGCACGATTATTTTTCTGGCGGCGCTGGCCGGCGTCGATCCGGGACTATATGAGGCGGCTCGCATAGACGGGGCCGGCAGATGGAGGTCGATGTGGCACATCACGCTGCCTGCGATTCGCGGCACGATTATTATTTTGCTGATTTTGCGGCTGGGGCATTTTATGGATTCGGGCTTCGAGCAAATTTTCCTGATGATCAACCCGCTCAATCGCGAAGTCGGCGAGGTTTTCGATACGTATGTGTACGATATGGGGATTTCGCAAGGGAAATTCAGCTACAGTACCGCGGTCGGCGTATTCAAATCGGCGGTTGGGCTGGTGCTCGTCGTGGGTGCGAACTATGTAAGCAAAAAGTTTGGCGAGGAAGGTATTTACTAACGGGAAAGGGGAGATTGTAATGGCGGGCAAATCGATTTCAGGCAAAATCGCCGACGGCATCAATACGGTCATTCTGCTGATTGTGGCGGCCGTCTGCGTCCTGCCGTTCCTATATATTTTGGCAGCCTCGCTGACCGCCCCGGAAGAGCTGATCAGCAGCGGGTTCGTGCTGTTTCCGACGAAGTTCTCTCTGGACGGCTACCGGTACATTTTGTCCACCAACCTGATTTTGTCGAGCTTGGGCGTATCGATCTTCATTACGATTGCCGGTACGCTAACGAATCTGCTGTTTACGGCTTTGATGGCCTACCCGCTCGCCCAGAGGGGGCTGCCCGGCGGCAAGCTGGTGATGAAGCTGGTCGTGTTCTCGATGCTGTTCAGCGGAGGGATGATTCCGACCTATCTGATCGTCAAGTGGACCGGGCTGCTCGACAGCGTCGCGTCCTTGATTATTCCCGGCTTGATCAGCGCTTTTAACCTGATTATTATGCGCACTTTTTTCCAGCAGCTTCCCGATGGGCTGGAGGAGGCGGCCAGAATTGACGGCTGCAGCGATCCGGGCATTTTGTTCAAAATCGTGCTTCCTTTATCCGCACCGGTTCTCGCCTCGCTCGCCCTGTTTTATGCGGTAGGGCACTGGAACGCTTATTTTAACGCGGTATTGTATATTAACGATAATTCGCTGTGGCCGATTCAGGTCTGGCTCCGGCAAATCGTTATTTTGTCGCAGGGGGGAATCGGCGATTCCACGCAGTTCAGCGGCGATTATGTGCCGCCTCCGGCGGAAACGATTAAAATGGCCGTCATTATCCTGTCCACGCTGCCGATCTTGATCGTGTACCCGTTTTTGCAAAAGCATTTTGCCAAAGGCGCATTGCTCGGGTCGGTGAAGGAATAAATAACTACTTTCAATTCAGGAGGGTATTCTTATGAAATTAACGGAAACCGGAAAATCCCGCAAGCTGATATCGGTTCTCTGTCTGACCTGTATGACGGCTTCTATGCTCGCTGCTTGCAGCTCCAAGCCGGAATCTCCGGCGGCAAGCTCGACGGCCGCTGCGTCGCAAGAGCCGCTGAAGCTGAGCGTGATGATGATTCAGCAGCTGGCGGAGCCGCCGAAAAAAGATTCGCCGGCCATTAAAAAAATCGAAGAGTACACGAACACGAAGCTGGATATTACCTGGGTCCCGGCCACGACCTACGACGACAAAGTCAGCGCGACGATCGCCTCGGGCAACATGCCGGATTTGATGCTGCTTCGCCGGGTCAAAGAGTCCGCGCAGCTGAACGCCCAGATGTCCGGCGTGTTCTGGGAGCTCACTCCGTTTATCAAAGATACGAAATCGTTAAGCAAAATGAGCGAGGTGGCCAAGCGGAACGCCAGCGTCAACGGCCAACTGTTCGGGATTCCGCGGGAGCGGGTGCTGGCGCGCTACGGGATGATTTTCCGGAAAGACTGGCTGGACAACTTGGGGCTGCAGACACCGAAGACGGTGGACGATATTTACAACGCAGCTAAAGCGTTTACACAGGGCGACCCGGACAAAAACGGCAAAAACGATACGTTCGGCATCCAGGAAGACAGCACGATGGAACTTCTCAAGCAGCTGACGATATATGCGGGCGGGCCTAACGGATGGGGGCTGCTGGACGGCAAGGTTACGCCGGATTTTCTGTTCCCCGAATACCAGACCGCTTTGAACACGTACAAGAAAATGGTTTCCGAAAAGCTGATCAGCCCTGACTTCCCGATTGCCAAGAAATACGACTACTTTAATCAGGAAAAAGCCGGCATCTACTTCTCGGTTCTGGATGACGCCTCAACCCGCCACCTTGATATGATGAAGAAAAATCCGAAAGTCGCCGTCGACGTGGCGCAAAATTTTGACGGCCCCAAGGGACAGCGGGTCAGAGCGACGCTCGGTTACGATTCGATGCTGGTCATCCCGAAAAAGAAAGAAACGACCGAAGCGAAAGTCAAACAGATTGTCGCTTTCCTCGATAAGCTGGGCGACGAGCAGATGCAAACGCTGCTGAAATGGGGCATCGAAGGCACCGATTATACGGTCGATAACGGCAAGGGCGTGAAAACCGCAGGTTCAGCCGGAATCGGCGATGTGCTCAACTTCAAATGGGATACGCCGGGAACCGGCCTGGCCGGGACGAAAACGCCGCTTGAAGAAAAAATCGACAAAACCATGGCGGACAACAAAGGCATCGCCGTCGTCGATCTGAGCGCTTCCCTGCTGTCGGAAACGAACAATCAGAAGGGCAGGGATTTGACCAAAAGCATCACGGATGCTGTAACCAAATACGCGCTCGGCGAACTGGACGACAAGGGCTGGAAAGATGCGATCGACAAATGGCGGAAAGACGGCGGAGACAAACTGATCGAAGAGTATACCGCCGATTACAACAAGCAACAAAAATAAGCTCCCGCGCGCAGCTCCCAGTGCGCCGCGCGGAGTTGCGCTGCAGTCAGAGTGACGGCAAACCGCGGCGCAGGGCCGGAGGACGAAAGCGTCACCTTCGGCACCTGTAGTGGTACCGTGTGGAGCGCCGCGAACCGCACTGGCCCGGGCCGGGCTGGGAGCGCTAAAGCGTGTGTTTAGAAGAAAAAGGACTGACCTTCCATAGCAGCTTTTAGCTGCGAGGGGTCAGCCCTTTTTTGTCCGCGTGTCACGCGTGGGTGGAAATGCCGTCAGGGGGTCGGTCGCGAACGGTATTTTGTATCGTGTATCGTGTCGGGCGAGAATGTCAGCATGTTTGGCGAACGTAGCAGTTACGAACGATGTCTTGGTGACCGTCGGAAAACTCACTTGCTGGAACTGGCGGTGCCGCGCTTGGCAATTCCTGCACAATTGCAGGCTTTTGAAAAACCCCTCCGCGTCAGAGGCGATAACTACAATCTGCCCGGCTGAACGAAGAAAACCTGCAAAAATACATGAATTTGCGTCCTTGATCGCTGACCACGAATAATTCCTGCAATTGTGCAGGCTTTTCAGCGGGGACATGGGCTCAGGTGCACATTCAGCGAAAATTCCTGCACTTTTGCAGGTTTTTCGCCAAAATAGGCCAATTTCAGAGAAAAAACCTGTACTTTTGCAGGTTTTCCCTACCACGATGTCTCATTGCCCATTTTGTTCAGTTCCGCGACCTCACAAGGAGAGGTGCGTGCCCAGAAAAAGCGACTGTCCCTCAAATTAGGGCCCCACTGTTTCCCATAGCCCTGACTGAGTGTCGCGATTTTATCGGGCAGCCTGCACAATTGCAGGCTTTGCTGGCGTCGGAGCTGCCCGGGGCACGAAAATTATGCTGCTGCGGGGCTTTTCGGCGGTTTCCAAAACGCCGCAGCATACGTCAGCGCCCCTGGAGGTGCGCTCGTCTCCCGCATCCGAACGAACGATCGGGAGTTGATCGCAGCCATGCGGCGGCGCTGAATTAGCATCGCCTCAGACGCCCCGACTGACTGGTTCGTTTGCCGCACTGCGGGCCGGAGCGCACGAACCCCGGCCGCAAGGCAAGTCCGCCTGCAACTGCGCTACATGCGCCGCATTGTTCCCGGCTGCACAATGCGCCAGTTGCTACCGTTCAAGGAAACGAATCCGAAACGTTCGGATTTCGTAAGGCGAGAGCGCAAAGCGCAGTTCGCCGCCCTCCCGGGATTCCCCGACCGGGCGTTCCAGCAGGTCGGTTTCCTGCCACTCGGCGATCGGCCAGTCCGAGGCGAGCCCCACTTCGCCGCGTGCGCCGGCGTATTCGTGCAGCCGGAGGATGACGTCCCGGCTGTCCTCGCCTTTTTTCACGGCGTCGATCATGACGCGCTCGGGCGCCGACAGCCGGAAGCAAGCGAACGACGCTCCTTGCTTCGGCGCGCCGGGGTAGGCGCTGAGCGGGGCGTTCAGCGCCCAGGCCTCTTGCACCGTGCCGCCGTCGCGCCAATCGCCGGCATGCGGCAGGAGCGAATACGTGAACGCATGCGTTCCTTGATCGGCTTGATCGTCCGGCACAAGGGCCGATTTGATCAGGGACAGGCGCATCACGTTGTCCTTGATGTCGTAGCCGTACTTGCAGTCGTTCAGCAGACTGACGCCGTATCCGGCTTCCGCCAAATCGGCCCATTGATGGCCGACCGTTTCGAAACGAGCATAATCCCAGCTCGTGTTCCAGTGCGTCGGCCGCTTCACGTTGCCGAATTGAATGTCGTAAGTCGCTTCGGTCGCGCGTATATCGACGGGAAATGCCGCCTTCAGCAGCTGCCGCTGCTCGTGCCAGTCCGCTTCGGTCACAAAATCAAGACGGCGGCTGTGGGCATACGCAATCAGGCGCTGGCGGATCGTCGAATCCATGTAGGTCCATTCGAATTCGACGATCGCTTGCAGCGAGCCGATATGAACGACGCGGACGGCCCGCAGTTCCGTAACGGTGCGCTGTTTTTGCATATAGTACAGATCGATGTCCCACGCTTCATGCCGGCTTTTGGGCTTATCCTCGAACACCTGCAGCACATTGGCCGCCGTCCCCGCCGGAAACACCTCGCGGCCCGCTATTTTGTCATGCAAGCGCGTCAATTGTCCGAATGCGTTCCAATCCAACGTATAAAAGGGAGTTTCCAGCTGATTCCCATTCGCCGCAAAAGGGACAAAGGCCGGAGGCTGAACCTCGCCCGGCTCGCTCAGACCCGAATCCGAACCTGGGCCCGGACCGTCCGGCTCAAACCGGATCAGCGCCAGCCCCATAGGAGGCACTTCCCGGACGAGAACGTGCCAGTCCGTGCCGATCCGCTCGGCGGCAAGCGCGCATCCGGCCGCGTCTATCCAGCGTCCCGCCTCCATCCCGGCAAGAGCCGGAATGACGGCCAGATCCGTGCGCGGCCAGGAGGAACCGTTGCACACGGTCCATTCCCCGCCGCCGCCCTTTTGCCCGGGCCCCGCTGCCGTCAAGCTGTCGATCGCCCTCTGCCGGGCGTCGACGCCAAGCTGCCAGGCTTGCGCATATTCCTCCCGCGCATCCTCGTACACCTCGCGGATCGACGAGCCGGGGATAATATCGTGAAACTGATTGCGCAAAATGATTTTCCAACCCTCATACAGCTCCTCCGCGGGATACGATCCCCATCCGGCCTGCAGAGCCCCCAGCACACTCAGCCATTCGGCTTCCCGGTACAGCAGCTCCAGCTTGCGGTTCATTCGTTTGATGAACGCCTGACTCGTATACGTGCCCCTGTGCAGCTCAAGGTACAGTTCGCCGTCCCATGTGTGCACGTAGCTGTCCGAAGCGGCCACCCTCTCCGCCAAGTCGCGGAAATAAGCGTCCGCCCGGCCTGTCGTAACATGAGGCAGCCCCGGCATGTCGGCCAAGCGCCTGCGCATCTCCAGCATTTCGCGGTTGACGCCTCCGCCGCCGTCTCCATAGCCGTAAGCGAGCAGCAGCTCGCGGTTCAGCTCTTTATCCCGGTAGGCGTCCCATATGCCCTGCACAGTTTTGGGCGTAATTGCGCCGTTGTACGTATAGTAAAAGGCTCCAAGCCCGTCACTGTCGCCCGGATTCGGCGTTGTGATGAAATGGGTGAGAATTTCGCTGCCATCGATCCCTCTCCAGTAAAAAGTGTCGTTGGGCATCCGATTGTACTGGTTCCAGCTGATTTTGGTCGTCATAAAAGCTTCAATACCGGCTTTGCGCAAAATTTGCGGCAGCGCCCAACTGTACCCGAAAACGTCGGGCAGCCAGAGGTATTTGCACTCGGTCCCGAACTCTTTCCGGAAAAAGCGCTCGCCATAGAGCAGGTGCCGAACCAGGGATTCCCCGTTCGTGAGATTGCAGTCGGCCTCAAGCCACATGGCGCCGCCCGGTTCCCAGCGGCCTTCTGCCGCCCTGGTGCGAATCTCGGCATACAGCTCGGGATAATCCGCTTGGATATATTCGTAAAGCTGCGGCTGCGTTTGCAAAAAAACGTACTCCGGATACCGCTCCATAAGCCGCAGAACCGTGGAAAAAGAACGCGCGGCCTTCTCACGCGTATGCCGCAGCCGCCACAGCCACGCCACGTCGATGTGGGTGTGGCCGATGCAGCGGACCGTAACCGCGTGGCGCTTCGGCTTATCGGCCAGCCCGCTGCGCAGCTGTGCCGCGGCCTCCGCCAGCGAGGCGTAAAACCCGCCGCTCCCCGGACGCGACCAGTCGATCCGCAGGAACGCCCGATCGACGAGGCGGAGCAGATCGTGCCGTTCCGGCTCGCTGCCCGTCAGCTGCATCGCCGTTTCGAGAGCGGCTTTGGCGGTGTAGTACAGGTCGTCGGCCGATTCATCGAGCCAGGCCAGCGCCGCCTGCTGCAGCCGATGCTCCTGAATCTCGGCGCTCCGGTACCCGCCGAGTCCCGACCAGAGGCGCAGCCGCAGCCGGACCGTGCGCCCGGGAGCATCGTCCGGCAAAAAAGCCTCGCGGTGGTTGTTGTCCACCCCCTGGTACGGCCGGCCGTCCACAAACAGCAGCGCTTCGAAGCCGCTGTTCCCGTTCCCTCCGCTTTGGCCGAGATCCAGCAGCGCGACGACCAGCTTGCCTGACCAGGCCGCGGGAACGGCGGCGTCTGCGGCGAGCCAGCGGTATTCGTCGCGCCCTTGCCACCGGAAGCCAAGCCGCACTTCCTCCCACTCCCCGCCGTCGTCGGGGTAGGTTCCGACGGCCCCGTCGGCGTCGGTTTTCATTTTCAACGGCTCGATGGCAAAAGCATCGCGATAGCGAAACGGTTCCAGATCCCGGATTCGCGCATGGAGCTTTTCAACAGTCCAAAACATAGGATTGCCTCCTGTTTTACCGAAATTTACGTTCATCATACTGGAAGCCCTTCGGCCGAACAACCCCAATCCCCAACTTGCTTCCTTAAGGAGCAAGGAACATTCCGTACGGATTAATGCCGCAGCGTACTATGCGCCCTAATGATTATGCCAGGCACGCTCCGGCCCCCTGGTCAACGTCGAGAGGCGCATAGCCGCGAACGTGCCGGCCGGAATCCGCGAAACGCGGGGAAAAACCTGCGAAAGTGCAGGTTTTTTCTCCGAAATTGGCCTGTTTTGGCGAAAAGCCTGCAAAAGTGCAGGAATTTTCGTTGAAAGTGAACCTGAGCCCCTATCCCCGCTGAAAAGCCTGCACTTTTGCAGGAATTCTTCGTGCAGGAGATTAGCCGATCTACCCTTGACTTATTCACAGCCGCTTGCTAAAATTACAGACAAATTGAGTCTTTAATTAATGGTGTTTAAAGCAATAAGCAAATTTTTTTGTTTGTATTAAGGATTTCAAATATCTTTTATATCCAAAATAAAAGGAGAGAACGCTATGTCAATCGATTGTGCTATTATTGGTGGAGGTCCGGCAGGCTTGAATGCTGCTCTTGTATTGGGCAGAGCAAGGAGAAATGTGATTTTGTTCGATATTGCGGCAGCGGAAGGAAGCAAAGCCGCCATCGGGGTGAATTCCGATTTCATTTTGAATAGTTTCGCTTAATCAAACCTTAATTTGGTGTTTGTATTTTTGAAACCATTTCAGTTAATCTTACGTATAGACGGAGATGGGCATGAATCTACTTCACTCGATTCGGAATCCATTAGCTGCAAAAATTATGGATACGAAGAGAGGAAGAAGACAACAAGATGAACCACCAGGAACAGGATCATTGGCGGAAAGACATTGCTCCTTACGAAAGACCGCATTTCAAATCTAGCGTTTGGCAGATTTTAAATACCATTGCGCCCTTTTTTTTGCTTTGGTATGCTGCCTACTGGAGTCTATCAATCTCCTATTGGCTTACTTTGGTTTTTACTATTCCGGCCAGCGGTTTTTTGATACGGATATTTATTATTTTTCATGACTGCTGTCACAGGTCGTTCTTTAAAAGCAGGATGGCCAATGAAATTGTCGGTACGCTAACCGGTATTTTGACCTGTTGCCCCTATCATCAATGGAAACACACGCATTCCGTTCATCATGCGACCAGCAGCAACTTGAATAAGCGGGGGACGGGGGATATTTGGACGTTGACGGTGGAAGAATATGTCGCACTGTCACCGCTGCGGAGGCTTTTCTATCGGCTTTACCGCAACCCTTTATTTATGTTCGGTCTGGGTCCCGTTTATATTTTTTTGATAGACTACAGATTTAACCGCAAACGCGCCGGGCTGAAAGAACGGATCAACACCTACGTGACCAACATCGGCATAGCGGGAATAGCAGGCTTGCTTTGCTGGTTGATTGGCTGGCAAAATTTCCTGCTCGTACAAGGACCGATCTTTTTGATCTCGGGCACTGCCGGCATCTGGCTGTTTTACGTGCAGCATCAGTTTGAGGATACGTATTTTGAAAAAGAAGAAGATTGGGACTACGTCAAAGCGGCCCTGCAGGGAAGCTCATTCTACAAGCTGCCGAAGATCCTTCACTGGATTACAGGCAATATCGGTTTTCATCACATCCACCATCTGAGCCCCCGGGTTCCTAACTATTATCTGGAAAAAGCTCACAACAGCAATCCCGTTCTGCAAGATGTTCAGACGATTACATTATGGACCAGCTTGCGCTCTCTCCGGTTCCGCGTCTGGAGCGAGCAAAGGAAACGGTTCATCGGATTCAGAGATATCGGACGTTCGACGTCCGCGCCAGGCAAATAAGCAAGAACGGCCATCTCGCGATAGCGGGAAGAGGCCGTTTTTTTGTTGTTTAGGAAATTATGATTTGCGTTGGCTGTGGACAAAGTGTGCATAAAATTGTGGATAAGTGTTATGGGCGAGCATTGAGGCGACCGATAGCATATTTCTACTAATTGACCGCAAATGCTGTATAATTCAGAATGAACGCAAGTAAACGGTTTTATTAGGGGGTTGCGGAGGGATCGATAGATGAGAAACGTCAGCATGATCAGTATAATCGGTATCTTTTTTATCGCAACGTGCTTCTTTCTTTACGACTGGCTCAACCCGGCGGACAAGCACTATCCCGTAGCTCATGGCGGTGTGTTGGACGCGAGAACGTGGGATTTCGACGTCCATGGTATTATTCCCCTGAACGGGGAGTGGGAGTTTTATGAGGGGAAACTGTTGGCTCCGCACGATTTTTACGTCAATCCGCTGCTTGCGACCGAGCGTCAGATGGTGCGGGTGCCGGGCAGTTGGAAAGGTATTGTCGACTCCGGAGGCCAAGACGGGTATGGAGCCGGTACCTACCGATTGATCGTGCAGGTGGACAAGAAGGATTTGTACGGCTTTCGCGGGAAGAAGATCCGCATGTCCAGCCGGGTTTTTCTGAACGGAACCGATATAGGCGGCAACGGCCGAACGACGGCAACCGAGCACGGGTTCGTGCCAAGCAATCTGCCATTCTTGGGAATGGCGCAAGCTGAGGCCGGCGCAGTTGAAATCGTCGTCCAAGTGTCCAGCTTCAAGTACCTTGAAGGCGGGCTCGTGCAGGCGCCGGAATTCGGACCGGCGAAAGACGTAATCGCCCGTCAGGACCATTTCAGGCTTGTCGACATGATTTTGATTACGGCCATGTTCGTGTTTGGGCTTTATTACATAAGTATGTTCAAGCAGTGGCGCAAGGAGCCGCATCTGGTGCATTTTGGCATCTTCTGCTTGACGGCGGGCTTGTTTTTCAGTTTCGACGACGAAATTTTGGCGGCGGCGGTCGTCCCCTCTCTCTCTTTTTTATGGCTGCAAAGAATGATTGTCCTGCTGCCGCTGACTTCATTTTACTTTTTCTATCTTTATGTGCACCGATTCTTGGGGGGACGGAACAACGGCGTATTCCGCGCGTTGCGCTGGATATTCATCGCTGTCTTTGCCGTTTTCCTATTCACGCCGAACGAATATTTGCGGGAACTTCTATGGACGACCATTGTGCTTGAAACTCTCTTCCTTCTGTTCGTTTTTTACGCAATTTTTAGCGGCCGCAATCGGGGGGGCCAGGGGACCGGCTCTATTTTGCTCGGGGTATTTTTCCTTCTCTTCACATGGATCTACGCCCATCTTCGTTATCAGCTAGCGATGGATAACCCGAACTATATGATCGTTACGCCGCTCTTGCTGCTGTACTCGCAGGCGTCCTTAATGTCAAACCGGATTCAGGAGGCTTTCCGCAAAAGCGAACGCCTCTCCCGGCAGTTGCTCGTTTACGATCGCCAGAAGGACGAATTTCTGGCCAAGACGTCGCACGAATTGCGAACGCCCCTGCACGGCATCATCAACTTGTCCCAATCGCTACTGGAAGACCCCGAGCGGCCGCTTCACCCGGAGCATCGGGAGAACGTGAGGCTGCTGCACTTGGTGGGGCGGCGATTGGCGGGGCTTGTGCATGATATTCTCGACATGAACCGAATCAAGCTTGGACAGCTGCATATTCAAACGACGCATGTGGATGTCCATATGTCGGTTCGTTTCGTACTGGAGACGTTGGCGATTACGCCGATCAACCGCGAGGTTCGCTTGATCAACGAGCTTCCTTCAACGCTTCCCTTGGTTGAGGCGGACGAAAATCGGCTGCGGCAAATTTTGCACAACTTGTTGGAGAACGCGCTGAAATATACGGAAAGCGGAACGGTGCGTATTTCAGCAGAAGCGTTAGGCGCGGGGCTGGCCATCACGATAGCGGATACGGGGCCGGGGATTCCGCCGGACAGACTGGCAAGTATTTTTGAGCCTTTTGTGCAGCAGGAAGAGATGGAACACCGTTCCCAAGGAGGCATCGGACTCGGCCTGAGCATATCGAAACAGTTGGTCGAGCTGCAAGGCGGCAGACTGGAAGTCGAGTCCGAGGTTGGCCGCGGTTCAAGATTCACGTTCACGTTGCCGATTGCCGTCCAAGAGCGGGAAGCCGCTGCGTCCGGAGTATATGTGCAACCGCAAGTGGCGGAGAAGGTAACGTTAAACATGCGCGTTCAAGACGAGACCGCCGAATATGAAGTTCTGATCGTGGATGACGAGCCTTCCAATTTGAAAGTGCTAATCGATGCCGTGATGTCACTCCGTTATGCGTATACCGCGGTCGGAAGCGGACAGGATGCGCTTGCGCAACTCAAGGGACGGAGGCTGCCGGATTTGGTGCTGCTGGATTTGATGATGCCCGGCCTGTCCGGGCTGGACGTATGCAGGGAAATTCGCAGCTTGCACGGCTTGGCGGAGCTCCCCGTGCTGATGCTGACCGCATCCGGCCAGACGAGCGACATGACGGCTGCTTTCGAGGCGGGCGCCAACGATATTTTGCAGAAGCCGTTTGAGCTTGTGGAGCTAAAGGCACGGATGCAGTCGCTGCTGTCGATGAAGCGTTCGTCCGAGCAGGCGGTTAAGCGGGAAATGGACTTCTTGCAAACGCAAATTACTCCGCATTTTCTTTACAACAGTTTGAACACTCTTGTGGCACTCAGCTATAAGGATGTCGACAGGCTGCGGGAAACGATCAATGATTTAGCCACGTATTTAAGGGCAAAATTCACGTTCGTCTTTCAGGCCGATCGGATTTCGCTCGAGCAAGAATTGGAACTGGTGCGCTCATATTTGGCAATTGAACAGCTTCGTTTCGGCAGCAGATTACAGGTCAAATACCGGATAGAAGCTGATCTTTCCTTCTGGCTTCCTCCACTTATGATGCAGCCGCTCGTAGAAAACGCAGTGCGGCACGGCATCGGACCGAAACCGTTGGGAGGCACCGTGGAAATTATGGTGAGTCGAAGCGGCGGCGGGGTTCTAGTGACGGTGAAGGACGACGGCGTGGGCATGGAAGAGGCGAAACGGCTGCAGCTGGAACAAGAAAAATCACACGGAGTAGGGATCGTCAATGTCAGCCGCCGCCTGCAAATGATCTACGGACATAAGCTGGAAATCGTCAGCGTACCGGATCGGGGCACACAAATCAACCTTTATCTGCCGGAGGAACCCTATGCTCAGAGCAATTTTGATCGATGACGAGGTTATGGCGTTGGACGTGCTGGAAATCGTGCTGGAACAAGTCGGCGGTGTACAGGTGGTCGGCAAATTCGAGCATATCGCCGAAGCGATCGGACAAGTATCCGGGTTGAGGCCGGACCTCGTTTTCCTGGACATCGAAATGCCGGGGATGAGCGGCTTGAATGCCGCCGAGCAGCTGCTAGGACGTTATGGGGAGATGGATATCATTTTCGTTACCGCTCATCAGGAGTTCGCTGTCGATGCGTTTGAGACAGGAGCTTTCGGCTATTTGTTGAAGCCGGTTTCGAAAGACAAGCTGTCGAAGACGTTGGACCGGTATACGCTCCGTCCCGTACGCGGCGTCGCGAGCCGCGCGGTTCGGCAGATTACGGGAGATTATTCAAGTGGGCCGGCACAGAGTGACAAGCTGATTTTGAAAGCGCTTGGCAGCATGGAGCTGTACGGCTTGGACCGGCAGATGGCGAGCTGGAGAACGAAGAAAACGAAGGAGCTGTTCGCCTATCTTTGGCATCAAGGTGGAACCCCTGCCTACCGGTATCGACTGCTCGACGATTTGTGGCCGGACTGCGAACTCGGGCGTTCCCAGAAGCTGCTCCATACGACGATGTATTATTTGCGGAATGCGTTGAAGAACGCCGGATTTCCGGACATGGTTGCATTCGCCGACGAACGGTATTGGCTGAAGACCGAGATGGTCGACAGCGATACAGCGAGATTGGAGGAGCTTATGAGGTATGGGGGCCGGCCGGGCGATATCGGCGAACTGCTCTCGCTTTACCGCGGCGCTTATTTCGAGACGGAGCAATATGGCTGGGCGGAAAATAAAAGGTACGAGCTCCATTCCTCGTATATGCAGCGTCTCGAACAGTGGTTGGCGGAAGCTGCGGAGACGGACAAGGAGCCGCTGCTGAGAAAGTTGATCGAGATTGAGCCTTATCGCGAACACTATTACGACCTCTTGCTGGAGCATCTGGAGAAGATGGGCGACGCTGTGGCAGCGGCTAAGCTGCGGGAGCTAAGGCGGTATAGGTTTGAAGACGAGCTCGGTCTATAGAAATGGGAAACCGCGGACGACAGAATCCGCGGTTCTTTTTTGTTGAGTTTTTGTTTATCGCCATCGTTGTAGAATGGACTCGATTATTGTCGAAGAAGGGTCTAGCAAAAGCTTCAACAATTTTTGAGGAATGGGGAACATGTATGCGTAAAGAGGAAAGATCAATGCAAGGAATTTTACGGGCATTTCTCGTAAAAGGCATGAAAATAAGCAGATCATGCAGCCGAAAATCGCCAGGTCTTATTTTAGCGGTTATTCTCATGATGCTAGCGATCATGCAAGGCAACACTGCTTTTGCAGCACCCAATTGGGCGTCGGTAGACGGCGGTGGCACGAACGGTCTGAATGTCACTTCGGCGAAAAGCGGAGCTAACCCCAATCTGGCTGTATTCAACAACGCCTTATATGCAGCGTGGAGTGAATCGAACGGAATCGCCAATCTAATTCGAGTTAAGAAGTACGACGGTGTGAGCTGGACCAGTGCAGATGGCGGCTTTCTGAATGTGGATTCGATGAAAGACGCATCCTATCCAAATCTGACTGTATTCAACAACGCCTTATATGCATCGTGGCATGAAACGAACGGAACCGTAACTCAAATTCGAGTCAAGAAGTACAACGGCACGAGTTGGACAAGCGTAGACGGCGGCGGTCTGAATATCAATTCGGCGAAATACGCAAGCAATCCCAATCTGGCTGTATTCAACAACGCCTTATATGCAGCGTGGCATGAATGGGGCGGTACCACCGGTAATGTTAATCAAATTCGAGTCAAGAAGTACAACGGCACGAATTGGACAAGTGTAGACGGCGGCAGCATGAACGGTCTGAATGTGGATTCGACGAAAGGCGCAACGTATCCCAATCTGGTTGCATCCGACAACGCCTTATATGCAGCATGGATGGAAACGAGTGGAAGCGCCACTCAAATTCGAGTCAAGAAGTACGACGGCACAGGCTGGACAAGTGCAGATGGCAGCGGTACGAACGGTCTGAATGTCGATACGACTCAACCGGCATTCAATCCCAATCTGGCTGTATTCAACAACGCCTTATATGCAGAATGGTATGAAAAGAACGGATGGACTTATCAAGTTCGAGTCAAGACATACGACGGCACGAGTTGGGTAAGTGCAGACGGCGGCGGCCTGAATGCGGATTTGATGAAAGTCGCAGGAAGTCCATCAAATCTGACTGTATTCAACAACGCCTTATATGCTGCGTGGTCTGAAACGAACGGAATCGCTAATCAGATTCGAGTCAAGGCGTACGAAGGCGCGAGTTGGACAAGTGCAGACGGTGGCGGTACGAGCGGTCTGAATGTGAATTCGACAAAAAGCGGAGGTTTTCCCAATTTGGCTGTATTCAACAACGTCTTATACGCAGTGTGGACTGAATGGGACGGAACCGCCAATCAAGTTCGGGCGGCTAGTTTTTCGGGGATAATGACAGCCCCTGAACTGACAGCAGACAGCACGGACAACGATACGGCCCACGCCATCGATCTGACCTTTACGGATAATGCGGCGTGGCGCGGAGCGATTACCGCTATAAAAGACGGCAGTACGACGCTGCAGGGTACGGATTATACGATAAGCGCCGGAAAAATCAGCATTAATGCCGGAGTATTAAATGCAAGTACTCATTCCATTACCGTAGTTGCAACGGGGTATTCGGATGCTGCCGTAACGCAGACCATTACAACTGCTCTTGTAGCTCCAACAATCACAAGTCAACCGGGCAACCAGACGGTGACAGTGGGACAACCGGCTTCATTTAGCGTAACAGCGAGTGGTGACATGCCATTGACCTACCAGTGGAAGAAAGATGGCACAGATATTAGCGGAGCAACGTCCGCTAACTTAACGATTACCTCTGCACAGGCAGCAGATGCAGGAAGCTACACGGTGGTAGTGACCAATGGTGCGGGAACAGTGACAAGTACTGCCGCAACCCTGACGGTGAGCCCGGCAGACACGTTGAGCGGGTTGGCATTGTCAAGCGGTACGCTGAGTCCGGTGTTTTCTCAAGGCACAACGAACTACACGGTCAGCGCGGAGAACGCCGTAAGCAGTATTACCGTAACGCCGACCGTATCCGATGCCAATGCGACAGTAACAGCAAGCGTGTACGACGGCAACGGTACGCTGGTGAGCGGACCGTTCACGCTAACGAACGGCACGGCGTCTCCATCGCTACCGCTGAACGTAGGGAGCAACCGAATCCAGGTTACGGTGACGGCGCAAGATGGAACGACCACAAAGACGTACACGGTAACAGTAACGCGAGAAGCGGCCCCACTTACCTATTCTATAGCAGCAATTGCGAATCAAACGACTACAGACCTGATTCAAGGCTATATGCCGGGAACACAAGCAACTAAAACGATAAGCGTAATAAATACCGGAACAGGCAATTTGACAAGTCTGTCCGCATCGCTGAGTGGCACAAATGCCAACGAGTTTGTAATCACTCCGCTGGATACAACACTTAATAGCGGTTCCTCAACAACCTTTACAGTGAAAGCAAAAGACGGTTTAACCGCAGGTACGTATTCTGCAATGGTGACGGTATCGGCAGCGAACATGACAAATGCGACATTTACGGTGACGCAAGTGGTGAACTTGCCGAATGCCCCTGCAAATCCGCAGAATCTGGTAGCTTCTGGGGGAGATCGCCAGGTTACATTAAATTGGAGTTCGGTAACGGGAGCTACTTATTACAATCTGTATTTGTCAACTGTTTCGGGTCAATTTAACAATACATCCGTTACTACCGTGACGAACTCAACCTACAATGTACAAAACCTGACAAACGGAACGACCTATTATTTTACGGTGAAAGCAGGCAACCCGTGGGGCTTGAGTGCGGCATCCAACCAGGCAAGCGCGACTTCTGCAGCTATTCTGGCAGCGCCGACGAATGTTTCAGCAGTTGCCGGAGACGGACAAGCTACCATTACTTTTACGGCTCCAACCGACAATGGCGGAAGTGCGATCACGGGGTATGAGGTGACAGCATCACCGGGAAACGTGGTCATGACCGGAAATGCAAGCCCGATTACCGTTACAGGATTAACTAACGGAACGAGCTACACCTTTACGGTGAAGGCGATCAATGGTGTGGGAAGCAGCGCATCTTCCGCCCTATCCAATGACGTTATGCCGAGATCATCATCCGGCGGTAGCAGCAGTAGCAATACGTCATCCGGACCGGCAGCTTCAACGGCCCCGGAGACCGCCAATACCGGTGTGAATATACTCGTTAACGGTAAAGTGGAGAATGCGGGAACAGCAACGACAACGAAACGAAATGACCAAACCGTAACTACTGTATCCGTTGATCCCAAGAAGCTGGATGACAAGCTTGCATCGGAAGGACAACGTGCGGTTGTAACGATTCTGGTCAACACGAAGTCCGATGTCGTCGTTGGCGAATTAAACGGTCAAATGGTTAAAAACATGGAAACCAAACAGGCGGTTTTGGAAATCAAGACGGAGAAAGCATCGTACACACTTCCTGCCCAGCAAATCAACATCAGCGCCATATCCGACAAACTCGGGAAGTCAGTGGCATTGCAAGATATCAAGGTACAGATTGAGATCGCAGCGCCGTCAGCGGATACGGTAAAAATAGTGGAGAATGCAGCAGGGAAAGGTACGTTCTCGCTTGTAGTGCCGCCGGTAAACTTTACGGTCAGAGCTGCGCACGAAGGCACAACAGTTGAAATATCGAAGTTTAATGCCTATGTGGGACGCACCATTGCAATTCCAGAGGGTGTTGATCCGAGCAAGATTACAACTGGCGTTGTCGTTGAGCCGGACGGGACGGTTCGCCATGTGCCGACAAAGGTCACTTTGGTCGATGGCAAATATTATGCTGTCATCAGCAGCCTTACCAACAGTACGTACTCGGTCGTATGGCATCCAAGTGAATTCAAGGATGTTGCGAATCATTGGTCGAAAAAGGCAGTCATTGATATGGGTTCGCGAATGGTTATCGAAGGAATCGGTAACGGCTTATTCAGTCCCGACACAGATATTACCCGGGCTGAATTTGCAGCCATTATCGTTCGTGGACTTGGACTGAAATTAGAAAGTGGAGCAACACCGTTCTCGGATGTAAAGGCATCGGAGTGGTATAGCAGCGTGATTGACACGGCATACGCGTACCAACTGATCAATGGATTTGAAGACGGCACTTTCCGTCCGAGTGACCGAATTACCCGAGAACAAGCGATGGCGATTATCGCCAAAGCGATGAAGATCACGGAGCTGAAAGCCAAGCTCCCTGTCCAAGCGACAGAGGCAAATCTTCGTCCGTTTGCAGATGTGGCAGATGTATCCGTTTGGGCGCAGAGCAGCATAGCCGACAGTGTTCAAGCCGGTATCGTCTCGGGAAGGAGCAATAACCTTCTTGCACCAAAGGCGTACATTACAAGAGCCGAGGTTGCTGCGATTGTACAGCGACTGCTTCAAAAGTCTGACTTAATTTAATATCACTGTACCTAAGAGGGTTATTCCGATAACAAGGGACGTTTTCGGGATGACCCTCTTTTGGGTTGCCTGGATCGGGAGAAGTTTTTGCGCCGGAAACCGTATCCCCAAACTGTCTTCGCCAAATAGCCGAACAACAGGACGTTGAGGAGCGAAGTGGCGCATAAGGTAACGCTGTAGGCCGCTCCGTTTTGAGCAGAGCTGTACAAGATGTCGTACGTGTTCAAAAAGATCGTCAGACTGAATCCGCCAGCCAGCCACAGCAACCTTTTGTCCTGCAGGTAAATGTAAGCCAGCAGAGCGAGCCCCGCCGTAGGGAACAAGTATCTCTCATGCATGCTGGACGAAAAAGTGAACACACCGGCGATCAGGAGCAGTGCCGCGGCTGAAGCGAACCGGGGATTGCGGCTTTTGGCGTACGTCCACCATGCAAAAAGCGTCACAAGAACAATGAATATCATCCCCCAGGTATGGTAGCTGAACAGGAACAGCGTGGATGAGTCCTTCTTGTAGTTCGCACCGAGCAGGGCGAAGAAATTATAGCCGTTCACCGACGCGTAAGGATATTCGTTTACCGTAGCGCTGTAGAGTTTGATCAGCCATGACGGATTTTGGTTCAAAGAGAAGGGAAGGACGACGAGCAGCACGGTTGCGATGCCCGAAGCGGCTGCAGTGAGCCAGGCCTTCAATCGTTTGGACCGCCACAGAACGAAGAACAATACGGGCAAATAAATGATGCCCTGCGGCTTCATCAGCACGGCGGCAGTCAATAAAGCTGTCGACCAGCCCAGCTTGTTTTCCGTGAGCAGCACGAGCGCCGCTACGACGAGCAGGGTGAAGAAGGAGTCCACCTGTCCCCAGAACGTGGAATTGATGAACACCGCCGGATTAAAGGTGTAAAAAGCCGCAATCAACAGGCTGATTTCAAAAGACATCCGCTTGCTCGCCACCCTGTACAGCAGATAGGCGGTCGCAACGTCAGCCAAAATCGACGGCAGTTTGATCAGCAAAGTGAAATAAGAGTTCATGGCAGCCGTGCTTGCGAGCTTCCCGACCACATACAGCACGTAGACGTAAAATGGCGGGTAATCGCTGGAGCCGTTCGTATAAAATCCGGTCAGGCTGTTCGCCGCTGACGAGGCCCAGTTTTTGAACAGGTTGATGTCAAAAGGATGCCCCGAAATCCACGGAGCGGCCGCAATCCGCAGGAACAGGCCGATTCCGAGCAGCATCCAGACAAGCGCAGCCTTGTTGGTCTCCCGGATTTGCCTGCCTGTGCGCGCCACTTTGTAGAACGCTGCGGCCGTCAGGCCGAAGATCACCGCGGCGAATACCGCAAGGCCGGTGGCGTACGCGGACGACGATTCGGACGAGCGTCCGAATGAGCCGCCTCCCGGACCCGACATGCGCCGGCTGCCGTTATCGGAAGAGGGGCCACCTCCGGCTCCGCCTTCGCTTCCGCTTCCGGTTCCGCCTCCGGCTCCGCCTTCGCTTCCGCTTCCGGTTCCGCCTCCGGCTCCGCCTTCGCTTCCGCTTCCGGTTCCGCCTCCGGCTCCGGCTCCAGGAGAATCCATCCCGCCGGGACGGTTTGAAAAGTGCATGCCCTGCTGCCCGCCTTGGGGCATGAAGCCGCCGCCTTGCCTGAAGCCCTGCTGCGGCATGAGCGCGCCCCCGGAAGATGAGCTGGCCGGAACGTGCCAGATCGAATAGACGCTCAGGGCGACCGATACGAGCAGCAGCGCGGCCATAACGATTTTGAGCGCGTGTTGTTTTGGAAACGACATCCCGTGCAACCTCCCTCCGTATGTTGTGATCTCGTTTCCACTTATTATGACCCGCCTTCCTGAAAATCGCCTTAAAGCAGCCTGATGGTTCGCTTAGGATTGCAAAGCGGCGGTTTCGGCGCAAAAAAATGCCGCCCGGGGCAGATGATCCGTTAAGATCCCCCGAGCGGCACATTTGGTTGTTGATGGTTAAGCTGTTTTGTTAGCCCCGGCCAGTCTGGAATTCGGACGGTACCCGAAGACGACGACCAGAACGAGCACCAGCAGGACAAGCGGCGTCATTGCAACGCCCATCCCTTGGCCGGCCTGCAGATGAGTGAATATCGCCCCGATCATCACGACCGCCAGCAGCGACGCGGACAAAAAGGCCAGCCGAGCTTTTCTGAAACCGACGATCAAGCCAATCGCCCCCAAAATTTCCAGCAATCCTACCGCATACATGGTCCAAAGCGGATACCCGTAGCTGCCGAATGCCCCTACCTGCATCGCGCTGCCCGACACCTTCATCCATCCAAAAAATAGAAAGGCTAGTCCCAGTAAACCTTGAAGAATCCATACTACTACTTTCATTATTTCGTCTCCTTTTCAAATTTGCCAGTAATTATATTACTTGAAATCAATTACTTACTTTATGTAACAAAGTATATATAAGAAAACTAGTATCGTCAAGTAATAAATTAAATCATACGCAAAACGCTCTTTTTCACGCGGTTTGTGATACACTAAAGGTAGATGAGGTGATCGTATGAACAAGTCTGCCATGTGCCCCCGTTTTGAAAAAGCTTTGGAAACGTTAAGCAAGCGCTGGGTATCCTTGATTGTGTATCAACTGCTCTCCGGACCGCAGCGGTTTAGCGAGATCGAAACGGCGCTGCCGAATCTGAGCGGAAAAGTATTGTCTGAACGGTTAAAGGAGCTTGAGCTGGAGGGTATTGTCAAAAGAGAAGTATTCCCGGAGACTCCGGTGCGGATCGAATACTCGTTAACGGAGAAGGGCCATGCGTTGGCCCCGATTTTCAGCGAAATCGCAAAGTGGTCGTCGAACTGGATTACGCTTTAGCCCGTGCCGGCCGGACAAACGGTTGCAAGAAAAAACGCTTATTGTAGTATAAAAATAAGAGGACAATATGTTCAGTATAAGAGCATATATCCTCTTTTGCAGGTGTTTGCAGTTTTCCTTCGTAGGACGCTTGGCATATTTGATGACGAAGACGTTGACATATGAATATTTGTCTGAACATCTTGACTGCCAGCAGCTACTTCTGAACCCGTAACAACAGGGTTAAGAGCAGAATAAATCAACTCAATATTAGTACCCATGCTAATCCTTTGACCCAACTCATAGCTATCTAAGTATGCTTGTGCTTGTCCAATAATCTCTGTTAGGTTCTTTTCGATAATAGCAGAGATTGTTGTATAATATGAATCTCCCTTAGTATGAAATTTCCTCTTCTGGAACTATAATGTCCTCGGGAGTAAATATAAGCCAAAAGTAAAATGAATTAATAGCCACTAATCTTAATATACACCAGTCAAGCTTCCCCCCCTTGAAATTGTATCCTACAACATCTTGTAGTTGCCGGAGGAAGCTCCACTAGCTCAGTTTTATCTTTTGATATAGTGGCTAGCTTTGTTGGGGGTATAATTTCCAATCTTATGGAAAACACATCATCTGAAATTACAGGATCTGCACCAAAAAACTTCTTTGCTTTCTCTGAATATCTCATTTCATAATTAACTCTTTTAATTATGCCATCAGGCTATATGTGTTCTTTTGTAAGCTTATTTGGACTTCCACTGAGCGGATTGAGTTGAAGTTTGACGTAACAGCTAAAAGAATGCTTGAAGCCCACGAAACACTCCTCCTTCAGTTCCGAAATCGATACACTGACCCGATCGGCCAAATGTTCTGCTCTCCGGACTAGATAAGTTGCGGATCTCCTGCCTCCCCTGCTCCAATTCAAAGAGAGCTTTGTCCACACGCTTCAAGAATGCGCGGCCAAACTTGTTTAATCGAAGCGCACGACCACTCCGGTCAAACAGAGGAACACTCAGGTCTTCTTCCAGACGTTGGATGGTCCTGCTTAATGAGGACTGCGTAACATGTAGACTTTCCGCGGCTGCGGTCATATGTTCCAGTCTGGCGACTATTTGAAAATAGTGCATTTGAAGAAGCTCCACTCTGCTACACCAGCCATTCCTTATAATCAATGTATTAATGATTATAAATGCATTGGACTGCAATATAAAATCGATTTACGATGGATTCAAGCTATTTGAGGAGGTTCATGGATGGAACAAACTCGTGAATGGCGGAGCCATCGTGAGTATATGCTTTTAGCAAGAAAGTCACGTACTTGATCCTTAATCTATCTTCTCAAAGAGGAGGAATAACATGTCCAATAAACCGGGTTTCATCGCAATTGAAGAGCACTGGACAACACTCGAACTGACTGCAGTACTTAAAGGGCTGCCGGAGGAGCGCCGTGATGAGAGTATCACGTTCAACGAGATGGGCGACCATCTCACCAGACTGGAGGACATCGGTGACGCGCGGATTGCAGCCATGGACGAACAGGGCATCGACATGCACATCATCTCACTGACTCCGCCTGCGACTTGCCCCCTTATTTCCACTGAGGCGGTCACCCTTAGCCGGGAGACAAATGACATCGCAGCAGCAGCGGTCCGCCGTCATCCCTCGCGGCTTCGTGCCATGTCCACGCTGCCGATGGCCGAGCCGAACGCCGTCGCGGGCGAGCTCGAACGCGCAGCCAGACTCGGTTGTGTCGGGGCGATGGTCTATGGGCGCACGGGCGAGACACCACTCGACGATCCCTGCTACGATGACCTGTTCGCGGCTGCGGCCGCACTCGGCCAGCCGATCTTCATCCACCCCCAACTCCCCTCGAAAACCATACGTCAAGTGGCGTATTCGGGAATCAGTCCAATGGTAGACCTGGCGCTTTCCACCTTCTCATGGGGATGGCATCTTGAAGCAGCGGTCGCCGCTCTGCGCCTGATCGCTCGAGGCACCTTCGATCGACACCCTGGCCTTCAGATCATTCTCGGTCACTGGGGCGAGCTGCTCCTGTTCTGGCAGGATCGGACCGACAGCTTGTCTCGCATCGCTGGACTGGAGCGGAAGGTGTCGGAGTATATGCGCTCGAATGTCTTCATCACAAGCTCTGGCATGTTCAACCCGGCGCTGCTCCAGCATGCTCTCGCGGCAACCACGATCGACCAGTTGCTGTTCTCGACGGACTATCCCTTCCAACGACCGACCGCCAACGAGCTTCAGCAGTTCATATCCAATTTCGACAACGACGAAGACCGCAACAAGTTCTGCAGCGGCAATGCCCTCCGCCTCTTCGGTCTCGACCTGTAATCCGAATGGCCCGATACTACATACTGCCCGGGAAGAGACAAACCCGCTTTATGATATGCTCCCTTAAAGTAAATAGGGTGAAATAATAAACTCATGATGCAGACTGAAGGGATACAAGCTATCGAACCCAGGACCCCCGATTCTCGTCATCAGGGGTCCTGTTTTTTAGTTGTCGATTGAAATTTGCGTCATTTGTGATAAGGTTCAGCGGAATTAATATTCAACTATACCGCCCTTAGCTCAATCCTCAAGCCGCCCTGAATGTGCGCACATCGGCGGCGATCTGTCCTCGCCCTGCCATTTTGAAGAGGATGCTGCCGCTTCTGGAACAAAGGGCATTTAAGATTTTATGCCGCCAGTAGAAAATAGTAGCTACATAAAATAATCTTCCAGTCCGGCTGCGATCGCTTCCGCCGCTTTCTTCTGGTAAGCGCTTGTCCGGACGACTGCTTCATCCTTCGGATTGGATAGAAAACCTAGCTCCACTAAAGTTGAGGGCCTGCCGTTCTCACGAAGCACATGGTAATTACCGTGTGAGACGCCGCTGCTCTTCAAGTCGGTTATTTGTCGAAGGCGGCTTTCGATTTTTCTTGACAGCGTCAAATCCTTCGATTGAGAATAATAAAACGTTAATGTGCCGGAGTTCGACTTTAAGGACGAGTTGTAATGAACACTGACGAACGCATCCGCGCGGTTCTTCTCGCTAACGGCAACTCGTTGGGAGAGCTCAGGCTTATCCTTGTCGTCATTCCTTGTCATGATAACCTTCGCCCCGGCTTGACGCAGCATATCGGCCAAGTAACGGGAGGTCGACAAATTAAGCGTCTTCTCCATACTGCCGTACTTCTTGCCGATAACTCCATTGTCGTTCCCGCCATGCCCCGGATCAATGACGATCACTTTCCCCTTTAGACCGGACTGAACGGATGGTTGCTTCGTAGTCTCTGCCTTGCCGGCTTGATTGCTGCGCGGGGCTGCATTCGACTGCTTGTCCGTTGACCCGGCACTCAATCTCTGCAAATATTGCCCCGCTACCCACCCGGTCGTACGTCCGGATGTGACCTTTGCCCAACCGAACGACTCCTGGGAGATCGAAACAACGTCATTCCGCTTCAAAGAACCGATGACAGAAGATTGAGCATCCGCTTTACTGCGCACATTCAACGATTGGACCGCTACTTTTGCGCTTTTGGTATCTGCCGCTTGCACTTTGTCCGAATAGGGCCACATCATGGCGAACAGCATCGTACAAATGATGGCTGCTTTTATACGGTTTCGTTTCATTGGCCCCCCTCATCAACGCGAAAGATGTCATTATACGAATACTTTAACATGATAAATTAGGCAATAAAAGTTTATATTTTCCTATTTTTCTCTCTCGGGCGTCATTTTCCGATGTCACAGATCAGAGCCTCTCATCGTTATATATGCAAAACGTAAAAGGAGCTGAAGGAAAAATGAATCGATGAAGTGATGCTCCCGAAAAATTTGTTTACAAAAAACACAACAAAGGAAGGTTGATTCCACATGATAGGTACGGAGAGTAAGTAACAAGAAATTTTAAAAGCTTACCAGTTCAGATATGCTTTTGGCCAGACAAGGCATGAGGCATGATTCGGCTCACGTGATCAAAATGATGAAAGACATTCATCATATGCCTGAAGAAGTTGTGCAGCATCTTTCCGGTCACTATAAATCGTTCATTGAAACAGAACTCGAAGATAATGATCGTCTCATATTTGAATGGGCAAGCAGACAAACATATATAGCATTGGGAAACATGATGACGGCCGCGTCTGTGTAGAGGTTCGGCATGCATCCGCAATGAGGGCAATGAGAAGGTGGAGAGTTTGTCTCCACCTGAATGAGAATATCGTGTTCATCTCTAAAATATTAAGAACCGATAAGCGCGGAAAGTTAAGAATACCCATATGGCTACCTTTATTGGGAGAGCTGTGTCGAGCAGGCCCATTTAGAAAACAGGCAACCGCTTTTCGGTACTCGATCGCTTAGTGATCTCTGGTTTTTCTGGAATGAGTACGTAACCCGCCTTGTCAGACTCAAGTCTCTCTCGTATACATGCTCTGATCCTGCAATCGAATCAGCACTTTGCCAAAACGTCCTCCCTCCTGGATGACTACTTTGCCGGAAGGATATGCTTGCTCCAAATAGTCGGCAATTATGTTTCGATTCTGCTCATCTACAGGCAGACGGTGATGGCGGAGCCAAGTCATCGCTTCTTGCAACGCCGCTTCTGTGGTGACTTCCGTCGTTTTCGTTTCCCGCGTGATTAGCGATTCGTAAGCATAACCTTTAAGATACAGCAGATGCAGCAAATATCCCATTTCCATATGTTTCGGATGGAAGGGCTGACCGGTGATGAGCGGCCAGATTTCATTCACTAGGCTGTGCTCCGCAGGACTTGCCGGCATACTGATATAACAGAACTTCCGAGCGCAAAGGAGTATCTTTTCCACGCTATCCCAATCGTGAATGACCGGGCTCATCGAGACGAAGACGAGATCGAAGGCCTGGTTCCAGCCTCTGGCCTGCACGTCAATATCTTCAAACTTCTCGGGTACAATCTTTACCTGGTCTTCAGCGAACTTCGAGATGTTTTCTTCCAACAATTCGATCAGCGGCGGAGAGGTCTCTACGGCCGTTACCCGGGTCCCTCGCTCCGCAAACGGCACTGAGAACACTCCCGAGGCGGCGCCAATATCCAAAACAGAGGCATTTTCGAATCGAATTCCTTGCTCTTCAAGCCAGTTCATGATTCGTTTGGTTCGTTTTCTTCCCTCTTCGTTAAACGATTGTTCGTTGAAAGACCTAGCTTTATGGTCAAAAGATCTGGAGGGATCGATTCCGGCCCTTCTCATCTTGTTTGCGGCGGTATCGGAATCGTCTTTCCACGCTTTTTCCCAAATGGCTGCATTGAAAAAATCGTTCATGTTCATTCCTCACTCTTTCCTTTTGGTTTATGGATTCCCCTAAACGGACGGTCAGTCTCATGCTGCCGCCTGTTCATGCTCCGGCGATTTCCCTTTACGGAGGAAGAGACCGAGCACTAACGCAACGAGTGCGATGAAGACGCCGATCCAGAATGCGTTGTTGATACCAGCTGCCAAACCCTTGGCTATTTCCACCGGAGACTCTGGATCGCTCACTTTGCTCAAGTACTGTTTCTGTCCGCCCGACATAATACTGATGTACAGGGCAGTACCGATTGCGCCGGACACCTGCTGGAGCGTGTTCAAGATCGCTGTCCCATGTGGGTGCAGATGGCGTGGAAGCTGGTTAAGCCCAGCTGTCTGTGCGGGCATCATGACTAGCGCGATGCCAATCATCAGCGCGATGTGCACGGCGATGAGGAAGCCGTTGGTCGTCGCTTCGTCGAATCGGGTGAATAGCCACAACGAGGTGACGGCAACTGCAAGTCCGGGGATGACAAGAACGCGAGGCCCAAACTTGTCGAACAACTTGCCTGAGATTGGAGCCATGAGCCCGTTTACAATCCCCCCGGGAAGCAGGATCAAACCGGACTTGAATGCCGTCATCATCAGCACGCCCTGCATAAACATGGGAAGCATGATCGCCGACGAGAAGAAAGTCATCAAAAGCACGAATAGCAACACCGCAACAAGCGCGAATATGGGATACCGGAATGCCCGTACATCCATGACAGGCTCTTTAAGCAGCAGCTGCCGCCAGACGAACAATGCCAAGGCGACGCCTCCCGCCGTAATTGTCCAAATCACCTCCGGCACCGCCCAACCGAGTTCGCCGGCCTTGCTGAACCCAAAGACAATTCCGCCGAAGCCAATTGTTGACAGTCCGATGGATAAGAAGTCTACCCGCGGTTTCGTGACCTCTGACACGTTTTTCAGGACAGCAATCCCAACGATAATCGAGAGCAACGCAAAGGGCAGCACAAGGTAGAACAGCCAGCGCCATGAAAGCCCGTCAACAATCAAACCCGAAATGGTCGGACCGATCGCCGGCGCGAACATGACGACGAGCCCTAACATCCCCATTGCGCCTCCCCGCTTTTCCGGCGGATAAATGGTCATGATTACGTTCATTGTAAGCGGCAGCAGCATGCCGGTCCCTATCGCCTGAACAATCCGCCCTACCAGCAGCATGCCGAATTCCGGCGACACCGCCGAGACGGCCGTACCGACGAAGAACAGACTCATCGCCGACAGAAACATTTGCCGGGTCGTGAACCATTGCTGCAATACCGCCGTCACCGGAACGAGCACGCCAACAATGAGCAAATAGGCGGTGGAAAGCCACTGGACCGTCGTCGCAGACACGCCGAACGATTTCATCAATTCGGGGAGGGCATTGCCCATTAGCGTCTCATTCAAAGCGGCGACGAACATTCCGACGATCAGTGCGACCATGATCGGACCGCGCTTAATATTATTTAAATCGATCATAAGTTTCTCCTCCAAGCTGTTGTATTTAGTTCATTGTTGATGACCGCGGCGGTAAATGCGCCCATCGAAGCCGCAGCTATGGCCTGATGCAGTCGCGATGCTGCATCCCCGGCGCTATAGACGCCTGGAATGTTCGTTTTTCCGAAGTCATCGACAACGACCGCCCCAGCTTCCGTGATCTGGCATCCGATAGTTCGCGGCAATTCCGATCCCGTAACCAGTTCCGGTTTGAAAAAGATTCCCCTGCATGGAACGCTTGTTCCGTCTTCAAGAACGACTTGCCGCACAATTCCGTCATAAGAGTCAATGTGCCGGATCGGCAAGTCGAACAGCGGTACTTGATTTTGCTGGAGTTCCGCGCGCTCGGCATCCGTCAGTTCATCAGGGCCATTCGTGCAGACGGTAAAACGGTTCGTCCATCCGGATATGAGTGGAGCGAAATGCATAAGCTCAGCCCCCTTCGTAATGATGACAAGCGGCTGATCCCTTAACTCCCAGCCGTCGCAATACGGGCAGACGAAGGCGCTTTTTCCGTATACCTCCGCAAGTCCCGGAATGTTGAGCGGCTGATCCTTCATGCCGACGGCAAACAATATTTTTGTGCTTGCTAAAGTTTGTCCTTGCTCTGTCTCAATTTGAAACTGTCCGTCGGTTCCCGCGATCGACACCGCTGTATCCGCCACGAATGATACGGAGGGATAGGCGCTGATCTCTTCCTTCGCAATTCGCCGAAACTCGCCCGGACTGATCCCGTCGCGGGTAAGAAACCCATGGACCTCGCGAGTCACAGTGTTGCGGGGACAACCTTCATCGATCACCACCACCTTTTTCCTTGCCCGCCCAAGCACCAGGGCGGCGTTCAACCCAGCCGGTCCTCCGCCAATAATTGCCACATCAAAAAGTTGTTTTTCCATCGCTAATATACACCTCTATAGACCTATGATATCCATAATAAAGGCGCAAGAAGTGTATTACTTCTTGTTTGCCTCATGGTTGCAACGCTTGAATGCCTTATCCAATACCGACTGAATCGTATGTTCCCGCAAGTATTGGTACAGATGCTGTTCCGCGCCGTTCATCACTTTCTCAACCAAACATTCGTTTTTTTCCAGACGTTTCTGATCCCGCTGTGCAGCCCCCTCTTCCGCTAACAACCGATGCTGCCGCGAACTCGAATTCGAGCATTCGAATAGCTGCTGCCTTCCTTCAATCACTTGAATCACATCAAGAAACGTAATCTGATCCGCCGGCCGTGCAAGCTCGTAACCACCGTTCACTCCCGGAACAGCACGTACGATTCCATCCTGCCTCAGCTTGGACATGATTTTGGATAAATAGCTTTCGGAAACACCAAGTGTCCCAGATAATTCCTTGATCCCGACGTTGTTGCATCGCTCCGAGTGTCCCAGATGAATTAAGGCGTGTAGGGCATAATCTGTACTTTTGGAGAACTGCATGTTCCCCCCCCCTCCTTCTCAAGGTTATTATTAACATAGATCTATGTTATCCATAATAAATGATTCAATTCCAATTTGCAATGATATAATATGTGAATCCCTAGCGGCTTCTTGGCATGGTTCCATTAGGGTTAACATTGTTTATAGTCCGAAGCTTGCCAAACTGGGACGCAGCGTGTAAAATTTTGATGATAATGATTATCATTATTAATCAAGATTTTAGGGGGATTTGCTTTGATCAAGCATCGATTAAACAAGGTTCGGTTGCTGGCTGGAGCCATGCTGCTTTTGCTTGCAGGACTTTTATCCGCGTGCGGGGGCGCTGCGATGAACTCCGCTTCCGGGAATAAGCCGTCCGAAGCCCCGGCATCCGCTCAAACCGCAGAGAGCGACGGCGAAACCATTACTTATTCGGCTGCGAACGGAGAAATCAAAGTTCCGAAGCATCCGAAGCGCGTCGTTATTTTGGCGACCAGCTATGTGGGCGATTTTTTGGCGCTCGGCATCAAGCCTGTGGGTATTCCGCAATTGGCGATTGCAGCTTCTGGAATTCGGCAAAATGACGGGCAACGAAGACAAAGCGAAAGAATGGATTGCCTCCTGGGATAAAAAAATTGCCGAAAGCAAGCCCAAAGTGGAGGCGGCTGTCGGGGATAAAACCGTTTCGATCCTGAATCCTTATGCGAAAGGCATTTACGTGTTCGGGCATAATTTCGGACGGGGCGGCGAGATCCTTTACGGCGAATTCAAGCTGAAGGCGCCTCAAGCGGTGCAGAAAGAAGCCATTGACAGCGGAACGGGATGGGCGTCCATTTCGCTCGAGAAGCTTCCCGAATATGCGGGCGATTATATTTTCACAAGCCCATGGTCGGGCGATACGGCCGATCCGAATATTGTGTATGGCAACGCCATCTGGAAAGAGCTTCCGGCTGTGAAAAACAACCGCGTGTTCAATATGGACCCCAAGGGCTCTTATTCCAATGACCCGATCTCGCAGGAAGCGGAACTTCAATTTATTGTAGAAAAGCTTACGCAAAAGTAAGCCGGCTGTGGAGGCAGGGGAGCGATTCCCCGCCGCAATATTCTTTTGGTAATTGTTATGATTGTAAATCATTGTATTTTCATGTTATATTAAGGTTATTCTAATCTGAATTTCAGGTAATGCTGCTAGAATGTCCTGAGTATAGTTATTTGGCGATCTCCTGCACTACATATTGTAGTGTTGACGACTGGGCATTGTGTGCAAGATGCAAGTGAATATTTTTTTGCAAATATGCACTACGTTGTGTAGTTTTCGGGGAGGGGATACTCCAAAACAGCCGATTCAGTCCAAAAACGTACATGAGATAAAAATAGGAGGAATGAAGATGAAACTAAAAGTGGCGGGAGTTGTAGCAGGAGCGATTATCGTATTGGGAGGAGCTTATTACGCTTATGATTATTATGCCGGCAATCATGTGACGATTCAGGAGGCGGTTCCTGCTAGCGCGGCGGCTTCCCAGGGCGGCGCGGCTTCGGCGGCGGTAGATGCGGGAAAATTAAACGGCGACTGGACCATTCAGCAGAACTCGAAGGTATACTTTTCCGTAACTACATCGAAGGAAACGGTAAATTTTGAAAACGGCACGGTCAAAGGGAACTGGGTTATCAACACCACCGATCCGTCGAAAATGAGCGCGGAAGCCGCCGTAGGCATCGATGCCCTGCAGTCCGGCAATTCGCAACGGGACGGCCATATCAAAGGAGCGGACTACTTGAATGCGCAGTCGTTCCCTGAGGCCAAGTTCACGCTCAAGTCGATCGACAATTTCCCGAAGGAATGGAAAGAAGGGGAGAAGGTTTCTTTTGACATGAAGGGAACCCTTACGGTTAAAGATAAAACCAAAGACGTCACGTTCAAGACCGATGCCGTTTACAACCAAGGGGTTATTAACCTGGGAGGCAGTACGGTCGTGACGTTCGCCGATTTTGGCATGAAGAACCCTCATACCGTCGTTTTGGATACGCAGAACGATATAAAAATTACGCTGAGCTTGATCATGGGGCAAGGCAAGGCATAATCTCTATACAGGCAGCAAGCCGAAGGAAGGACACCGAGGGTGTCCTTTTTGGCGTTGTGGGTATCTGTTCCATATTCGTCATGGCGGACCGGATTGGCTGACGGCGGGGTATTCGGTTTTGCGGAATAGCATCCGGGATATGGGAGAGCATAACATTAATGACTCCAGCAGGAAAGGGTTGTTCGATGCATGGCGGCTAACATCGTGTTATGGTCTTGTCTGATTGTTCCGTGGCTCTCCCTGTTTTTTCTGGATGGGAAAGTGATTCGCAGGTATGTGCCAGCGGCTTTGTTTGTGACCGTCATCAATACGATTCTCAGTCAGCTCGCCTGGACATATCATTGGTGGACGATTGACAAGCCGCTTTTTACGTGGTCCAAGGTGATTGATTTTCCTGTCGTTTATTGCGCTATTCTGGTGGGAACGATATGGATTTTTACGTATACGTTCCGTCGATTTTGGCTGTATGCGCTTGTGAAAGTGATCGTCGACGCCGTTTTTGTGTATGACCTGGGCGTGTTCATTGAAAACATGCGGCTGATGTCGCTGGGAACGATGAGCAAATTGCAGTTGTACTTGCTGATGCTTGGCGTATCGGTTCTCGTTTACCTGTTTCAAATGTGGTACGAGGGCGATGACGTGGAAATCACGCTGGGAACGGTGAAAAGAGTGAGAATTTAACCCGGCCCCTGCGGCTGAGGTTATGTAACAGGCTGTCCTATCGGGTCGTTGACCTGCTGGGCGGCCTTATTTGCGTTGAATTTCGCGAAAATTTGTCGGGTATCCGACATTTTTAGGTTCGTTTTTATGATAATATATTAATAACATATCGGAATACTCGTATTTAAAAGATGGCAGATCAAACATGCATGAGGTGATTCATCCTATGGACCAGTATAACGACATTGCGGATTTTCAGGAAAAGGATGCTGCCAAGGAAGCGATCGTCGAAGTTTTTCGGAAATACGGGACTCCCCAGGCCTACAGGAAAAATGAGTTTGTATTCCAGGAGAACGACTCCCCGAACGGCGCTTATTATGTCGACTCGGGGTTAATCAAAATTTCCCAATCCTCCGAGGAGGGGCAAGGGATTACTTTGTTTTTGCGGTACGAGGGGGACATTTTCGGCAATGCGGAGATTTTGACCGGTCTGAAGCGCAAACGGTACGCCAGGTGTTTGACCGGCAGCCGGATCATAACGCTCGATTCGCGCAAGTTCGTAGAACTGGCCAAGGAGAATGCGGAATTCTCCTACTCGTTGGCCGTCCTCGGGGCGCGCAGGCTGCTGCAAACGCAAAAAATGGTTGAAACGCTCATCTGCCGCCCTGTGGCGTGGAGGCTCGCCTGGTTTTTGCTGCAGCTCGGCAAGCCGGCGGACGAAAAGCTGGAGGTGCAAGTGCACCTCAGCCACGAGGAAATCTCGTACGTCATCGGGTGCAGCAGACAAACCGTAACGGAGACGCTGAATAAATGGCGGGAACGAGGGCTTATCGACTATGCGAAAAAGAAGATCGTCATCTTTCGTCCGAGCCGGTTCTTTTCCGACATCTAATATGAATTCTCTGGGGAGGCGGCGGCATGATTACCGTTGATAATGTGAGCAAAGTTTTTGCGCAGCGCAAAGGCAAGCCGTATACGGCATTGGACCGGATTTCGTTAACGATTGAAAAAGGCGAGTTCGTTGCCATTGTAGGGCCTTCAGGCTGCGGAAAGTCAACTTTGTTGAACTTGATAGCCGGCTTTGAAGCCGCCGATGCCGGAACGATTACGGCAAACGGGGAAAAGGTCGGCGAGCCGGGCCCGGGCCGCATCGTCGTATTTCAGGAGCACGGCTTATTCCCGTGGCTGACCGTGCTCGATAATGTGGCATTCGGCTTGAAGCAAAAGGGAATGGCCAAAAAAGAGCGGTACGCGCTCGCTATGGAACAAATCCGAGCCGTGCATTTGAGCAAATTTGCGGATCGTTATCCGCATGAGCTTTCCGGCGGCATGAAGCAAAGGGTAGCCATCGCCAGAGCTTTGGTCATGGACCCGGACATTTTGCTAATGGATGAGCCGTTTGCCGCGCTGGACGAACAGACCCGGTTCATTTTGCTGCAGGATTTGGAAGAAATTTGGCTGAAAACGCGCAAAACGATTCTTTTTATTACGCACAACATTCGCGAAGCCGTCACTTTGGCCGACCGGGTGATCGTGATGTCGACACAGCCCGGCACGATTAAAAAGCAATTTCTCGTGCAAGCGGCGAGACCGCACCAAAGCGGGGACCCGCTCATTCATTTCCTGGAAAATAAAATTATGGAGGCTCTAACCGATGAGCTGGAGAAGGTCGTCAGAGAGGAGCTTGGAGATGAGTACAGCATTAAGAAGGATACTGTTCCTGATACTTCTGCTGACAGCATGGGAGTTGGCATTTAGGATGTTTCAGTGGGGGTGGAAGTTTCCTTCTCCAATGCAGACGTTCCAAGCTTTTTATGACGGATTTACGCAGGGGCATTTGCTCGGCGCTGTGCTTGCCAGTCTTGGACGCCTGCTGATCTCGTTCCTGATTTCGATCGTGCTGGGGACGACGCTCGGGTTTTTGTTTGCGCGTTACCGGTATGTGGATGAGACATTCGGCTTCCTGGTCGTAGCGCTGCAAACCGTTCCGAGCATTGCCTGGCTGCCTTTTGCCATCATTTGGTTCGGTCTTACCGATACTTCCGTTATTTTCATCACGGCGATAGGGGCGACCTGGACGATGTCCATGGCGAGCCGAACGGGCATCCTGAATATTTCCCCGATTCATCTGCGGGCCGCTCGGATGCTGGGGGCGGGCAACGGGTTCCGCATGTTTTTTCAGGTCATGCTGCCTGCGGCGTTTCCCCACTGGATAACCGGCATCCGCGTCGCTTGGGCATTTGCGTGGAGAGCGCTGGTCGCGGGAGAGCTGATCGCCAAAGGTTTGGGTCTGGGCCAAATGCTGCAGGACAGCCGCGGGCTGGGGGATACGGCAACCATTTTGTGCATTGTGATTCTGATTGCGGTCATCGGGACGATATCCGATCATTTTTGCTTCAAACAGCTGGAAGACCGGATTGTGCTGCGGTTTCAGCTCAAACAATAAGTCATTCAGAGGGGGATTACGGATGAAACAAAGAATTCGGCTTATAGGTCTGGCGCTGCTCATATCGCTGGCCGTTTCGGCTTGCGGACAAAGCAAAGAGGCGGCTCAGGCTCCGGCAGCGGCGGCTAATACGACCGTCAAAATCGGCATTTTAAAAAATGTGACTCACGCTCCCGGATTTATTGCGCTGCAAAACAACTATTTTCAACAAAGCTTCGGCAAAGATGTCAAAATTGAAGTTACCGGCTTCGACAACGGCGCCGATTTCGCCACCGCGATCGCTACCGGCCAAATCGACCTGGGATATGTCGGTCCGGGACCCGTCATTAATCAATATTTGAAAAGCAAAAATATCCGCGTCATTTCCGGCGTCAACAACGGAGGGGCGGTGCTGGTGGCGCGCAAAGACGCGGGCATCCGCTCGGTCAAAGACTTGGCGGGCAAAACGGTGGCGGTTCCGGCCAAAGGCGGCACGCCCGACCTCTCGCTCCGCTTGCTGCTCAAGCAGGAAGGCTTGAAAGTGACCGCCGATTCGTCCGGCGTACAGGTGGTGACGCGGGCTCCGGCAGATACTCTGGTGGCGATGCGCCAGAAAGAAGTGGATGCGACATTGACGCCGGAGCCGTGGGGCACGCAAATGATCCGGGAAGGAACCGGCGAGATCATCGTGAATTGGGATAAAATCCCGCCGAAAAACGGGAATTACCCGCTAACGATTCTCGTAGCCAGCGACAAATTTATTGGCGAGCACCGGGATTTGGCCAAAAAAGCTGTAAAAGCCAACTTGGAGAGCATTCGTTTCATTGAGCAGAACCCGGACAAATCCTATGCGCTGATCAGCGACGAGCTGAAACAGCTGACTGGCAAAGGGATGGAAACCGGACTTATCAAGGCGGCGCTTGATCATTTGAAATTAACCGAAGAGATCGCCTTGGAGGACATCAATGAGCAGGCCAGAACTTCGTTCGATGCGGGCTATATCAAAGGCGTGAAGGCGGAGGAGCTGGATTTCGGCAAATTTCTCGATTTGTCCCTGCTGGATGAAGTGAAAAAAGAAAAGTAATCGAGTCCAAAAAGTACTGATGGAGGTCGTTCATTTTGCAAATTCAACCGCAAGAAAACTTACTGCCGGGTTATCACGATCATCTGAAAATCGTCATTTTGGGCACGGGTACGCCCCGCGCCTTTTACGGAAGAGCCAAAGCGGGCGTTGCCGTTCTGGCCGGAGACCAAACTTTTCTGGTCGATTGCGGAGGCGCGACGGTAGACCAGCTCATCAGGGCGGGCATCATGCCGCAACGAATTTCCGACGTTCTTTTTACCCACCATCACAGCGACCATAATTCCGGATTTTTTGATGTGTTCATTACGAGCTGGCGTACCCATGTGACCGCGGATCGGGTGTTCGAGGGGCGGAAAGGGCCGATGAACGTGTATGGGCCGACGACCACGAAAGCCATTATCGGCAAAATGAGAGAGTCGTTCGATTTTGACGCGAATCTGCGGGTCAGTTACAACGTCTCGTCCGGCGCCGGGGCTGACATTCGTTATTTTGAAAGCAACGAAGGCGTCGTCTATGACCGGGAGGGCATCAAGATTACTGCCTTCGAAGTCGATCACCGGCCGGTCTACCCGGCAGTGGCTTATAAGTTCGAGTACAAGGGCAAAGCCGTCGTCATTTCCGGAGATACGATCCCCGTAGCAAATATGGTCAAATACAGCAAAGGCGTCGACCTGCTTGTGCACGAGTCGTACAACAAGTCATGGCTGGATGCGCTCATCGCCAAATTCCCGGAGCAGGCTGTCGGCCTCTCCAACCCGGCCAAATACCACTCGACTACGCTGGAAGTCGCCGAAATCGCCAGGGATGCAGGGGCTCGGCACCTTGTCCTCACCCACCACATTCCCGCGCCGGCCGCCACAGAAGAGGCGGAAGCCGAATACACGCAAGGGATGCGGGAAATTTACGAAGGCCCGATCACCATGGCGAGGGATTTAATGGCATTTGAGCTTGTCTAACGGATGTGTCCGCAGGACAGCGCAGCTTGGCTCAAGTAGCCATCCAATAACCCTCCAATTCATTTCGATTTGGATGGTTTTACCAATATCATTATGATAAACAGTACGGATTACCAGGAGAATGGATTAAAATTAAAAATATGGTATTAAAAGGGAGATTAAAGTTGCTGTAGGAGCAAGGGCAGTCGCGGTCGTTTGTTTTAGCTGCTTGGCAAAGCGGAGAAGGCCCGCAAAGCACGGGAGAAAGTCTGCAAAGTACGAAGAAAGTCTGCGAAACGTGGAGAAAACCTGCAAAAGTGCAGTTTTTTGCTCGCTAATATGTCTGTAGCGAAAAATTCCTGCAAAAGTGCAGGCTTTACCACCCAAACTCGCGCTCAAGCCTACCGTGGCCGGAAATTCCTGCACAATTGCAGGCTTTTCCGCCAAACAAGCCGTTTCCAACGAAAAAGCCTGCACTTTTGCAGTTTTTTCGGCTTGCCAAGCCGCTTCAAGAACGGATTGCGCGGTCTTTGGCGGCAAAACGAAGCATGTGAGCACCACCCGTGCTTTTATTCTCGTTCTTGCCTCTCCCGGCGTGCGTCGCGGCGCTGCACGCCGGGGTGGTCAGACCCCATGCCGGTGGAAACTGATCTGGAAAACCCAGGAATGCCCGCTTCCAAATTGTGCTATAGCGTAGGTAATATGCGATTTGACTGGAAGTGTGGGAATGGAAATGCCAAAAATGAGAGCGATTACAATCGGTGCGGCGCTTTCAGTCGCCGTCGCCGCCGCCATCTGAATTTGGCGGCCGCAGGGAGTGAGGAGGGCCGAACGAATTCGGCCGGCACCCTGCCCGAGCAAACGTCCAGCCCAGCGCCCGTGCAACCGGCCAGCAAATCGCCGATGCAAGCGGCTGCCACCTCGTCCGGCACCCCGACAGCGCAAGCGCCCGGCGCCCCACCCGTACAGGCGGGAGCCCAGCAAGCGCCAGCCGCGAAAAAAAGCCTGGACGAGCTCGTCCGGCAGTATGGTGCCCTGCGGCTGGCCGATGTGCACAATCATGATGCCGGCGGAAGGAACTACGCCCATATGGCGGACACATGGAAGCGGACTTCGGTGGATCGGGTCGTCCTGTTCGGGGACCACAGCGTTGAACCCGGAGAGCGCGAACAAGCTGGAAGATTTCGTGCCCGTCATGAAGCAGTTCCCGGATCGCTTCATGCTGAGCACTGATTCCGGGTTTGGGCTGGCCGGCGAGGAGGCGGCGATTGAGGCGATGTATCAATTGATCGACCGGTTAGGCGATCAGGAGCTAGCGCGGAAAGTCGCTTACGACAATCTGGATGCGATCATCCGGAATGAGCCTGCAACTAGGACGCAGAAGGAGGCAATTGCCCAAAAAGATCCGGCCCGCGACGTATCCGGGGTATCCAAGCTTGAGGCCGGCAAACTGCTTTGGGGCGCGGAAGCCGCCAGACAATAAAACGTGCCCCTGCAAACCGCATATTTCTGGTTTTCCAAAGAATCGTATTTTAAAAAAGCGCTCTGCCGATAATCCGACAAGGAGCGGAACCATGGAAACAACAGATTCGACGCTTGGAAAAGAACGCATTGAAATTGTCGATGTCTCCGCCGCTCAAACTTCAAGTTTCGAAGCAGCTCTGCCGCCCCTGCTTGCTCTTATGGATAAAAGGAAACATAGCATTAGAACAATGGAAGCCGATAAATACGGATAATTCAAGTCGACATCAAAAAGAATTCCCGCAGCAATCGGTCCGGCTATATTCCCCAGGCTGGTGTAAGCCGAGTTCAGGCCTGCCACGTAACCTTGCTGCTCCTGGGCCATATGAGACATCTGCGTGCTGATGGCCGGCCGCAAAATGTCGATAGACAAAAATACGATAAAAGTAACCGCGATGATCGTCCAGTAACTGTTCACCCAAAGCGTCAGCAGCACGGACAGGGCGGCTACGATCAAACAGAAGGAAATCACTTTACCGGATCCGAACCGGTTCAAAATCCAGCCGAATGCGGTTGCTTGCACAACGGCGCCGGCTACGGAGCCGAATGTAATAATAAAGGCGATGTCTTTTGGCGTAAAAGCGAACTTGCGGTCTACAAAAAGCCCGAAAACCGTCTCATAATTCGCCAGCCCGAAAGAAGTGACGAACACGATGATTAAGCTCAAAAAGTAGGGTGCCCGGAATGAATGCAGCAATTGCGTCATCAGGCTCTGTTTCTTCACTTGCATAGGTTCGGGCTCTGCGGACCGTCCTGCCGGCAGCGATTCGGACAAAACGATCGCCGTGATGATTGCCGCAACAGCGCCGGCCGCCGCCGCTGCGTAAAAGGGCACGCGGATTCCAAATTCAGCGATGAATCCCCCGATCCCGGGGCCAATGATAAAACCGGTCGTTATCGCCGCAGTAATGAATCCCATTCCTTTGGCCCTCTCCTCCGGGGAAGTAACATCGGCCGTATAGGCCATGACCGCAGGCATGATGAGCGCGGCGCCGATCCCTCCCAGCATTCTCGACGCATAAAGAAGAAAAGACGAACTGGCGATTCCGAATATCAGTTCGGAGATGGCGAAAATGACCATGCCGGCGACAATAATCTTTTTCCGGCCTAAAGTATCGGATAGCCTACCGGCCATAGGGGAAAATAACAGCTGAGTCAGCGAAAAAGCTGCAACCAGCAAGCCGACTGTACTTCCGTCGATATGAAGTTCGTCAATAAAAGTGGGCATAATTGGAATGACGAGACCGATTCCCGTAAAAATCAGGAACAGGTTGATCATTAGCAGCAGTAGGGCTCCCTTGTTTTTTATTAATAATGACATGAAAAAAACCTCCAAATATACTGAACATTCGTTTTATATTAATCTTAAAAATTTATTCGCACTAATAA
Source organism: Paenibacillus sp. sgz302164 (assembly GCF_056120505.1). NCBI lineage: Bacteria > Bacillati > Bacillota > Bacilli > Caryophanales > Paenibacillaceae > Paenibacillus > Paenibacillus sp. sgz302164. Next base: position 250,426 of record NZ_JBVYOL010000009.1, read on the forward strand.
CTTACAAATACATCCAAATCATCCGGGATCCTTCGCAATCCCGTATAGAAACACTTTAATCGCCGAATGATAAAGAGCCAGCGCGTCCTCCCTGCTTTGTTTTCGAGACATCTGACTGAGCCCGAAAACCAAACTTTCGAGTATAACGGCAAGGCTCTCCGCTTGGTTCTCTTTGAACTCGCCGGCATCGATGCCTTGCTGCAGCAGTTTTTGATTAAACTTAACATGCCCTGCCACCATATCGGCAATTCGTTCTTCCACTTCATTTGTCTTCGCTTCATTGTTGAAAAACTCATCCGCCGCTTTGGTGAGAGGATGATTTAAATCTTCAAGCACCATTTGCTCGGCCATCTTGTACAGCTTCTCTGTTGTCGTTTTGTAGAGCGGCTCTTTCTGCGCCCATTTTCGCTCCCACTCCTTGTCCCACTCGTCTATCAAATAAAGAAACAGACCTTCCTTGCTTTTGAAATGATAGTAGATATTCCCCTTGCTGCTGCCCGTCGCTTCGACAATATCTTCGATGGAAGTAGCCGTGTAACCCTTTTGCACAAAAAGAGCTCTTGCAGCATCGGCAACCCGCTTTTTGGTTTGCTCGCTTTGCAGTTGTTTTTTGTTCACTGGCTTCACTCCGATTCAATGGATGATAGATTAGGCTAATCGCGCCAAAAAAATACTGAACGTTCATTCTGTATGATAACGAACGCAATAAATATTTGCAAGTTCAGCTCCCAAACTGGGAAGAAATCAAAAAAACGGCGCTTGTCCACACCGCTGGTGTGCAAGAGCCGTTTTTCTTGATTCAGCCGTCTTACAGATGGCGGCCTGTAATAAATCTGGTTTTCCAATAGCCGGAGTTCAGGTCGGAAATGGAGACACCGGAGCCGGGAGTATTGCTGATGAACTTGCCGTTTCCAATGTAGATGCCGACGTGGTTAATTTTGCCCGGCGTGTGTACGCTGAACATGACCAGGTCGCCTTTTTTCAGATTGGCTTTGTTAGTAACAGGTGTTCCCACTGAGGTTTGCGCTCTCGATCCCCATGGAATCGAAATTCCGTTTTGCTTGAAAACCATTTGCGTAAAAGAGGAACAGTCCAAAATCAGATGTTGGGTATCTCTGACACCAAATTTGTATTTTACTTTTCCGATATACGATTCTGCCGTATTGACAATTCGATCCGCTTGAGTGCTGGCGGAAGTTGAAGCGGCTTTCACGGTTGCGGCATGAGCGGATTGCGGATTCATCAGCAGACTTCCCGAAGCAAGCAAGGAAAGGCTGAGGCTTATCCCCACTAACGATTTGCCAAGGCGGTTGTTCTTCATTAATTGCATGACTGGACGTCCTCCTTCTGGATCGTGGTGTTAGGTTATTACCTGATATCACCATAGCACAGATGGGATGTCCTAATATTTACTAAGGAAAGAGGGAAGTCAAGCCCAGTCTAGCATAATCAGCCATTCTTAGAATTTGATGAGAAATTGCTGAGTGCCAAAACCTTGACACCGGACGAGTTATTTTGTATTATGCACGATTTCACAGCCGTAAAATAAAAAATACCCCTTTTCAGGTATGGAACTCTAAGACACATTCGTTTAATCTATTGTAGAATCGGCTTCGATGACAAAGGCGGGAATGAATGTCCGGTTCGAATATCGGCTGGAGGCATAAATGAATATGGCAGCGCTCGGCAACTATTTTTTATCGCAATATTGGAAGTACAAGGCTTATAGCGGCGGCATTTTGTGCTGTATGTTGGCGGCAATGGCCTTCAATTCTTTTTTTTCGTTAAGCTTGAAGTATTTTATTGACCAGATCATTCATGAGAAAAAATACGATGCTTTGGCTGTGTTATTTTTGTCGCTGCTTTTCGGTTATGCAGTTTACTTGATTTGTCAGTTTTTGTATGAATACTGGATGTCCAAAATTTCGGTATCGATGCAAAGCGACATTCGCCAAGACATGTTCGGGCATCTCCAGCAGCTCCCGGTATCATTTTACGATAGGGTCAGCAAAGGCAGTTTGATCGGGAGATTTACGACGGATTTGAATGCTGTGCATGCCGCTTTTTTGTCCGTAGTGCCGGCGTGTTACGCTTTGCTGTCCATTCTGGTATACACGGGATTGACTGCCTGGCTCCTCCACTGGAGTCTTGCCATCCTATCATTATTTGGCACGCTGCTGTCGCTTATTCTCCCTATTTATTTCGGCAGAAAGGGTGTCCTGCTAAATGACATGTTAAAATCCAGGCAGACTATCCTGCTTGAGCATATTCATGAGCATTTGGCCGTCCATAGAACGGTTCGCGCTTATAATTTGAAAGGCTGGGAAAAAGACCGGCTGAAACAGGCCGCGGACGCGCTGCGCCCATTGGCTATACGAACACTGCTCACCAATAAGGCGGCTCCCCTTTCCGTATCGCTTTCTTTGCTGTTTTTTAATATCGCGGCGGTGATGGCCGGGTCTTATTTGGCTATGCGGGATTACATCTCGGTCGGCGAGCTGATTGCGTTTCAAAGCCTGTTTCTCGCCACCAGCCAACAAGTCAAAGAGTTGATCAAAAATTTGCCTTCGCTAACTTTGGCGGCTGCAAGCTACATGCGGATTGAAAGTTTGCTGAACGAACCGCGGGAAAAAGCGGCGCTTCCCCGGGAAGCGGCGGTTCCACTGCATAAGGTCGAACAGGGAATCGCTTTTCACGGTGTAAGCTTTAGTTATTCGTCCGAACAAACGGCTGTCGAAGAGGTTCATCTCGAAGTGCCGGCAGGCAGCTATGCGGCGATTATCGGGAGAAACGGATCGGGCAAAAGTACGCTTGTCCATTTATTGATGGGATTTTACGAGCCGACTGAAGGAAAAATGGAGTTCGATGGCAAAGATGCCAGCCTCTTATCGGCTGATTCTGTGCGGAACACCATCGGTTATGTTTCGCAGGATGCGGAATTAATGAATTTGTCCATTCTCGATAATATTAAATTGGGAAAACCCGGAGCTTCGGATGCGGAAGTGATCGAGGCGGCCAAAGCGGCGGGGATTCACGAATGGATAACCGGCTTGCCGGCAGGTTACCTGACGAACTGCGGAGAGAACGGCCATGCCTTATCCGGGGGACAAAAGCAGCGGATCGCAATTACCCGCTCATTGGTTCGCGATCCGAGCATTATCCTGTTGGATGAGGCGACTTCCGCGTTGGATCCGGAGAGCGAAATGTTTATCAATCGGACGATCAGCGCTTTGTCAGGCTCGAAGACGGTTATTCAGGTGACGCACCGGTTAGCTGCGGTCGCAGATGCCGATATCATCTATCTGATGGATGGCGGAAGGCTTGTCCAAGGCGGAACGCATGAGGAACTGCTTGCGGACTGCGAGTTGTACCGCATGTTGTGGAACAAGCAAAGCGGCTTCTTTGTAAGCAGCGACGGACGGAACGCCAAAATCGATGTGGATCGGTTGAAAAAAATTCCGCTGTTTGACGGAATGGACGATGCATTTCTCGAATATGTATGCAATTACTTGGGCACGGAATTTATGCAGGCCGGAGAGACGGTAGTTAAATACGGTATCGAAGGAGATAAATTTTACATCGTCGTTCGCGGGCAAATCGAGGTGCTCAAGCCGAGGATGGATACCGGGGATGAGGAACGGGTCGCCGTTCTGGAGGATGGAGACCATTTTGGAGAAGTCTCGCTTATGCTTTCACAACCCAGAAACGCTACGATCCGAACGATGACGCCGTGTACGTTCTTGACCATTCACCGCAGTATGTTCCAGACAATTCTGGATAAGGCGGCGCCGGAGCTGAGATGGCGTCTGGAGCAATCGTGCCGCGAGCGAATGACGTATTGAATAAAAGCCGGGCCTTTAACCCCACTCCGCAAGCATCCTCATCGCATACGCGTTGGACGGATCGAGCTCCAGTGCCTCTTTCAGATGTTCTCTCGCCTGACCTCGTCGTCCCAACATCTTGCAGCAGGCAGCCATATTGTACATCGTCTCCGTATGTTTGCCATAGAGACGAACCGAATGTTCGAAGTAGATCAAAGCCATTTCGTATTCGTCCATGGCGTATAGCAAACCGGCGATCGCATACGCCAAGTCCAGCTTTTCGCCGATGGGATAATACAGCTTCCACACCTGTTCGATCGCGTCGAGTACGCGTCGGCGCAGGACCGGTCCGAAGGTCGGCGCAAGCTCGGTCAAACGGGGCAAAAAGCGGCTGAACGCCGGACTGTCGCAACCGCTCCAATGCACAAAGTCGAGTATCTCCTCCGCGGATTTCTCGGCGGTTTGAGAGTGGAGCTGTTTAACGATGCTCCAAAAGTCGTCCGGACCGAAATCGGATATGTGTCTGCGGTAGGCATCGATGGTCTCGCGATGTTCGCAGGCCTGGGGTAGCATCAGGAATGCGGACACATGAATGCCGGCAGGTTGGCGATCCGGGCATAACGCGGCTCCTCCGATCCGTTCGCAATAGGCTTGGAAGGCATGGAAATTGACGTTTAGCGAAAAGCTGCCGTGCCGCACGATTGCAGGAGGCGGATTGCCTTGTATATCGGCAAGCCGATGATGTCCTTTATCGCCGGATATCAGCATCAATCCCCGACGGGATAAAGCGTTCAGCCGCTGCAAGCACCGCAGTGCTTCCGCCGGAAACAATAAGTGCGTATTCTCCGCCAAGCTGCGCCGGTAGTCGTCCATCATCGCCAGAAAATCCGGCTCCGCATAGGCGGGCTCATGGATCGGATCTCCATAGTCATAGCGATGCTTAAGCTTTCTGAGAATTTGGCCCGCATCGAATTGCTCCGGTATTTCGTTTAGAGCGAGCGAGAGCAGACATTCCGACCACTTGCCTTGGTTGAGGCGATACAGGTCCTGGCGTACGCTGTCCCACACGTAATTCGCGATCACGACCAAGGGGCGGGCAAGCGAACCGGGCACGATCGTCCTGCCGCCGAACTGCAAGCGCAGCGTATCGGACTTGCGAACGTCGAACAGCGCCATATCCAGCGCGCCTTGTTCCACGAACGGTTGAAATCGCGGGTGATCGCGCCAAAACTCCAGGTTTCGCCGCGCAAAATCAGTCAGGACGTATCGGAACGAGTCCAGCGAGACACCGGATTGTGAGCAAAGAAGCTGCAGCCGGTTCAGAAAATAATGTGCGAAGCGACCCGTTCCGGCACCCAATTCGCAAATGTACAGCGGTTCCCCGTTCGCCGGATCGTCTGCATTCATCCTTTGTCGGTCCGCCCAGAAGGCGAATACGGTTTCCGCATAGCTGTTCGCGATCGCCGCGTTATTCGTAATATAATGCGGCACCTCGTTCCGGCGCCACGCTTCTATGCCTTTCATGCGGAAATAATGCTGCTGTAAATCCCAAAGCAACGATTGCGAGAACGGCTGCTTGCGTTCGATCCACACTTTTTTTCGATCCACTAAAAGAGCCCTCCATTTTGCTCATACCAATTCTTGGAGGTCCCCCAAATATCTTTGTAATTTTGCTCCCCGGCGTGACCACGGTTACAGCTGGAATGTGCAAAGACGCTGCCCCTCATGTTATACAGGTAATTCATGTCCGGTCCGTCTAGCTCGTCTATATCATCCTCGGTTAACTGCTTTGCCTTGAGATAGACCGCCAATCGTTCTTTCCAGGGGGGCGAATGGTCCATATCGATATCGTCGCCTTTCTTGATCGTTTTATTGCAAATATGACACACGTATTCGCCATTCTTATTTTTCAGCGTATCCGTTTTCATGTAACCTTTCGCCGCAGCATTAAAACTTAATCCCTTGCGTACAGCGGACGAATCCACATCTTCCGGAAGCAAAGGCTCATTGGCTTCTGCGGCAGGATCCCATTCGTCGTCGTCCGTATCCATGTCCTCCGAGTCTCCGAGTTCGATTCGATCTATAAATTCGGCGATGCTGATTTCTTCATCTTCGTTTTCGTTTTCTGTATCGAGCTCGGCTTGCAATTCTTCTTCGGACATGCCGGTAATCCTGTGTTTATCCATGTATTCGAGAACGTCGTTTATATCAGCCTCATTCTTATCGTCCACCATTACCTTGCGTTGAATCGCGCCGGAAGGAGCATGCGACGAACGAATGTCGTCGTTCGGCAGCCGCTTGGCTTGCAGCGCCGGTTTCGAATTGCCTTGTTGCTGTCGTGCTATCATGAATTGCGCGGTGGCCCGATTGCCCTGCGTTTTTTGCAAATGCATAATATGGGCGTAGTTGATTGGCGCTCCGGGATTGGACAAACCTCCGCTTATGGGTGCAAGGCCATCTGCAGAGGGAGAGGCGGATTCAGGGTACCTGAGAGCGGTCTCTTCGCTTTTGGACGAGCGTCTCTGACCTGGGAGTTTCATGATGACACCTGCTTTTTCGGATAATTTGGAATAATATTCATCCTCGTATCCATTTCGACAAATTTAGCAGGATTCCTCTCCTTCGACACATACAGGGTCGAAAAAGGAAAAACCGGAATTAACGCGGATCGCGCTTCATCAAGCTGTGAATGGTTTCTGCGATAGCCTGTTCATGAGGTGTCCAAGCGATAGGCCCGATCGTGCGCTCATATTTTTCCCCGCTCAGAATAAAGGGCTCCTCGGTGAGGTAGAGCATTTCCACAATCTCTTTCATGACGGGATTGAACAGCCCGATCAAAGAAAGACTGACGCGTCCTAGCGGCATGACCGCCTTGCGTTGTCCGCTCGCTTCCTGCGCGATGCGCACTATTTCGCGCCCCGAGATGACGCTTGGACCGGGGATATGCCAATTTTGCCGGTAGGATTCGGGACGCCCGGCGATTTCCACAATCATGCGTGCGGCGTCAGGCAGGTAGACATACTCGCGCGGAATCGTCATATTCCCGATGAAGGCAGCCGGTTTGCTCGCGGCGATCGCTTCCATCGTTACGTTGAGATACGACGCCTGCGCTGACGGCCCGTAGTAATCCGGGAGGCGTACAATGAGCGGCTGCGCTCTGCGCCAGCGCGGACTGAATATGAGTTCTTCATAGGCCAGGCGCGTTTTCCCCTTGCGGGTATGCGGGCGCTTGGGATGTTCCTCGGTCGCCTTATCCATAGTTCTTCTGCCATACGGATAGATGCCGTCCACGACGACGACCTTCGCGCCCATGCTTTCGGCAGCCTTCATCACGGATTCCCCTAGCGGCAAAAGCCGGGACTCCATTTCGTTATACGGCACGTTAGCGCTTTGGAAAATGACATCCGCCCCGCCGGCAGCTTTCACGATTGAGTCCGGATTGAAGGCATCTCCGGTTTCAAGCTTCAGCAGCGCCGGATTTCCCAATTCCTCGGCCAGCTCTTTCAATTTGTCCGCGGACCGTCCAAACGCTACCGTTTCAATCCCCCGTTTCACCAATTCTGCCGTCAACGGATTGCCAACTCCACCTGTCGCACCCAAAACAATTGCTTTTTTCATACTCTTCCTCCCTCAAAATTTTGTTATTGATTGATCAATTACAATATATTAAAAAAATTTTGCTATCTCTTTATCATCAATTCCGGCATATCCAACGCCATCGACACGTTGCACAGCATTCCTCTTGCCAAAAAATCCGACGTTCTAGCAGGCGCATCCGGGATGCCGGCCTGCTCAAAAGCGCTCTGTACCAGCTGTTTCACCTGATTTATCCACTCCCGCATCACATCGCGGACAGGCGTTTCACGCATGGCCTGCGCTTGCATTTGCAGCAGAATCTCATCGCGGTGTGAGCTCATGACATCCTCGTAGGCTCTGATTAAGCCTTCTTCCAACTGCTCCGGCGCAGTGGAATCGATCACGCGTTGAAACGCTAGCATAATTCGCTGCCAAGATACTTCCAGCGCTTCCACCAGCAGCGATTCCTTAGTGAAGAAGCGGTAAACGTAAGGCTGCGAGATGGCCGCGCGCTCCGCCACCTGGGCTGTCGTAGCCCGGTAATAGCCGATTTCGGCGAACACTTCGATTGCGGCGGCGACAATCTCGGCGCGGCGGCTAACCGATGTGGCTCCTTTGACCATATGATAGGCACTCCTTTGCGTCTTAGTAAGTTGTTATTGATTGACCAATCACAAAATCAAGTTTACAGCAATTTCCTGAACTTTGCAACCCCCGAGAAGATTCCCGGCAAATGTCGACATCTGGTCGACGACCTCTGCCATGCTGCGCGACACCGCGCGCTGCGAGCGGTGCGACATCTGCGGATTACCGCCTCAAAGCCTCCGCTATAATGGCGATGCCCGGCTTGATATCTTCCTCCTTGACGTTGGATACGTTGAGCTTCAACATGTTCTCCTTGCGAAAAGAGGACAAATAATGCTTGTCGGCAGGTTCCAGGACGACGCCTTTTTTACTCATCGACCGGATGAGTCCCGGTATCGATACCCGCTCATCCAGTACGATGTGCGTATGTATGCACGGCTGCGCCGACGGGCGGAAGCAGCGTTCCAGCACGTCCTGCTCCTGCAGGGCCGAAGAGAGCAGCCGGGCCCGGCGCGCGTAGGAGGCGCGGATTTTTTGCCGGTGGCGCTCGAACATGCCGCTTTTCAAATAGATTTCCAGCGCGCCCTGAGACAGCATCGAACTGTCGATATCGATTAGTTTTTTGTAGCGGGCAAACGCTTCGGCCAGCGCATCCGGCACGACAGCCACACCGATGCGAAGGCCGGGAAAAATGATTTTCGCGTAGCTTTTCAAATAAATAACCCGCGAAGCGGTGTCGTAAGCATACAGCGGATCGGCTTTGCTGTCCTGCTCCAGATCGGCCAAATAATCATCTTCGACGAGGTAAACGTCGTATTTTTGCGCCAATTCCACAATTCGCTTCTTATCCTGCTTGCTGTAGGAAGTGCCCAAAGGGCTGTGAAACCGGGGCATGCTGTAAAAAAATTTCACATCGCCGGCCTTGAAAATCCGCTCCAGCTCATCCAGATCAATGCCTTCCGCCGTTCTCCGGATGCCGACGACCTCATGCCGGTACAGCTCCAAATGCTCGATATATAGATGATAGCCGGGCTGTTCGATGACAATTTTGGTTTTTCCGCCGGGAAAAGGGACGCTGCTCAGCAAAGACAACGCCTGCTGCACGCCGGATACGATAACGATGTTGCGTTCTTTGGCAAAAACCTGATAGTCCGTTAACTGTTTTTGAACGATGGCGATGAGCGATGAGAGGCCGCGGGATGTGCCGTATATGAACAGGTCTTTCCTGTATGTGTCAATGGCTTTGTTGATGCAATGCTGAAAATCCAGATACGGAAATACATCGGGATCGGGCGCAGAGGCGGCGAAATCGATCAAGCCGGAGGACGGTTCGCCGGCCGCGGCGCCTTTGACGACATAAAATCCGCTCTTGGGCACCGCGTAGATGCGATGCTGCCGCTCCAATTCGCCGAGTGCCCGAATGATCGTGCTGTGGCTGCAGCCGTACTGCCCCGCCAGCTCGCGGATCGACGGCAGCTTTTGCCCGTCCTGGTACGAACGTTCGGCAATGAGAGCTTCCAGATCGTTCAGCAGCCGCATGTATTTGTGCATACACAATCACTCCCCATCCTTTTATCTGTATCGGTACAGATGCTCTTTTCTTGCATTGTAACACACAAGGCTGAGAGTTACTATGAAGTCATCCCGACCGGAACCGCAGCGATTCGATTTCTTAAGTTACGAAAAGGAGAGAAATGGTATGGAGACTAAAACCAAAACAAAAGCTTACCTCGCCGCTGTTTCATTTAGCGTTATCATAGGCTTATCATTTTTATTTCTGAAAATGGCGTTAACCGCGGCCGACCCGCTCAATGCGCTGGCGCATCGGTTCACGGTCGGCTTCATAGCCGCTTCCGTTCCTGTGGCATTGGGATGGGTGCGCTTGAACATCAAGCTCAGGGATGTGCTCGCGATACTGCCGTTAGCCCTGTTTTACCCGGCCGCGTACTTTACGCTGCAAGTGTTCGGCCTCGTATATTCGACTTCTTCGGAAGCGGGAATTATTCAGGCCACCGTGCCGATTTTCACGATGATTCTCGCTGCGTTTCTGATAAAGGAGCAGACCTCTGCGCTGCAAAAGCTGTCCGTCGTCGTTTCCGTCGCGGGAGTCGTATTTATTTTTGCCATGAAAGGTGTGAATTTGCACTCGACGAACGCTATCGGTTCCATTCTGCTGCTGATATCCGCACTATCCCTGGCAGGCTATAACGTGCTGGGCAAAAAGCTGCTCCGGCAATTCGGCTATAAGGAAATTACCTATGTAATGATCGCCTTTGCCTTTGTTTTTTTCAACGCCGTTTCCGTCGTCCAGCATATATCGGCAGGAACGATCACGCAATATTTCACGCCTTTTGCAAGTCCTGTGTTCGTCTTGTCGATTCTGTATCTGGGTCTTCTGTCCTCCATCGTCACTTCACTGTTATCGAATTATGCGCTGTCCCATCTGGAAGCTTCCAAAATGAGCGTATTTTCGCATTTATCGACGCTGGTGTCGGTATCGGCCGGTGTAATCTTTTTGCACGAACAGCTGGCTTACTTTCATCTCGTAGGCGCTGTGCTTATTATTGCCGGAATTGTCGGCACCAATCTGGGCAAACGGAAAATTCCGAGCACAGGAAGGGTGCTCCCGGCCAAGCAAGGGAAGCGGGTATAAGCGGCGCTGTCCCCCACCTGGGGGGCAAGCGGTCTGCGTCGACCGCGCGCGCTGGGAGTTCGCGCGGTGCAATTTTTGTCGCGCCGGAGCGCGAAGAGCGGCGCACGAGGAGCGCTGGGCGCCAAAGTCGGTTGGGATGAGGCGCGAAAGGCGTTCGCGGACTCCCGGCAGCTGTGAAACCTGCGAAAATGCAGGTTTTTTCAGTGGAGCCGCCCCGTTTTAGGGAAAAGCCTGCAAATGTGCAGGAATTTATCCCTGAAGTGGGGGTTGAGCGCGAAGAGCGGGCAGACCCGTCTCGATAGACGTACACGGGCCCTGGGCAGCGTAAAAAACCTGCGAAAATACAGTTTTTTTCGGTGGAGCCACCCCGTTTCAGGGAAAAGCCTGCAAATGTGCAGGAATTTATCTCTAAAGTGAGGGTTGAGCGTGCAGTGTAGGTGGAATTCCTGCAGATTTGCAGGAATTATCCGAATCATGCGTATTACGGTGGCAAAAAGATGTATTTCTGCAGGCTTTTTGCGCGTAGGCAGGGAAATGCGGCTCCAGGGGGCGAGTTTTTCGAGCTAACGTATGCGAATCTCGGGCGGCGTAGCTGCATGGCGGCGGTCGACCCCCATCCCCTTGCAGGGGTAAAGGAGCGGCCACCCTTTTTTTCGTCGCGTCGGAGGGCTTGATGAACGAGGATAAGCCTGCCTTTGTACGGGGGCGCTCAGGTTGATCTCGCTGTTTCAAAAAAATTGTACGAAAGTTTTTTCCAGGCAATTGTATTTCCAAACATGATGTGGTATGATTAAATACAATTAGGTGTAAATAGGATTCACATATTGCAAAGGGATAACATTTGTGAGATGGAGCCTTTTGCAATGTGTGAATTTTTTATTTCTCTTGGAGAATTAAAATAACATGTTAATTTAATTTTGGAGGTATGACCATGCAAACAGGTACAGTAAAATGGTTTAACGCAGAAAAAGGATTCGGTTTCATCGAAGTAGAAGGCGGCAACGACGTATTCGTACACTTCAGCGCGATTCAAGGCGACGGCTTCAAAACTTTGGATGAAGGCCAACGCGTAGAGTTCAACGTTGTTCAAGGCAACCGCGGACCACAAGCTGAGAACGTAGTAAAGCTGTAAGCTGAAATTAAACTGCCCTTAACACCGTGTAAGGGCGGTTTTTTCATTTTAGGGGGGCGATATCATGTATTCCAGGAAAAGATCGTTAGAAGATTTGCCTGTAGAAAATACGCCGGTATGGTCTTGTGAAAAAGAAGGCTGTAAAGGTTGGATGCGCGATAACTTTACATTTGAGTCCGTGCCGACCTGTCCCCTTTGTCATTCCGTTATGGTTCGCAGCGAGAGGCTGCTTCCTTTGCTTACGAATATGAATACGAGCATGTATCAAAAATCTCTCAAAAAAGGCGCGCAGACCTAGAAGTCTGACCGCTGAGGAATTTAACGGCCCGGGGACGCGAATGTCTCCGGGTTTTGTGTTATCATTAGCACATAACAGACAGGAAGCCGATAAGGGAAGGATGCCGAAATGACTCCACCACGCAATGCGCGCCCGGAGCGCCGCACTTCATTGTTGAAATCACCGAAATATTGGCTGATTCTGACCGGTGTCAGCCTTATCGCGGCGTGCGCCGTCATTTACTTTGGCGGTGGCATGATGATGGAAGCGCCTTTTTGGAAACAGGAGACGCATTCGCAGAGTGCGGAGCCTTCGGCATCGCCGACTCCGCCTCCGCGGGAGGCAGTCAGTTTTCATATGGCAGACTTCGATCGCGGATGGCTGAAGTACGCCGATGGAACGATGACGACAGCGGATGGCGGGGTCCACTGGCAGGAGGCCGCGGCTGACGTGCCGGCGGAAGAAGCGCAGCCGGAAGCGGAGAACGCGGGGACACAAGCGCCGGATTCTCTGCTTGACGAGCTGATGCAGACGGGAGCGGACGGGAAGCTGATTTCGCCCCAACCGCCGGTGACGATTACGCTGGGGGCCAAGACTTATTCCGTCAAGCAGTCGCAATTTTTGACGGCGAAGATCGGGTGGGCTCTCCTGACGGATGCCAAGGATTTTCAGCCGCCTCTGCTGGTGACGACGGATGGCGGGCAGACCTGGCACAGCGAAGTTACGGCGGATATTCGCGCGGTTATGCAGGAAGAACGGAGCCGCATGAGCAAGCTCAAGCAGGAAAGCGTGCTCTACGCCTCGGCGAATACGGCCAAGGCTGCCATGAGCCCGCTATGGGCCTTGCTTCCGAACACGGCGTCGCCAGGCGATGTCGTGTTGGTTCGGCATAGCGGACCGGGGCAGGTCGAGTGGCTGGGCAAAACGTACAAGCTGCAAGCCTACGGAGCGGGCTATTTCACGTACCTGCCGATCACGATGCAGGCCAAACCGGGCACATACCCGATCGGCGACCAGACGCTTACGGTTCAGGCGAAGAAGTTCGAAACCCAGTATCTTCAAGTAACGAAGCAGATGGAGAGCATGAAACAGGATACGCAGCGCATCCAGGCGGATCAGAAAAAGATTGATCTGGCGCGCAGCCAGTCGTCCGCGGAGTTTTTGTTTTCGTCCGATTTCATTCAGCCGATCGAAGGGATTTTGACGACGCCGTACGGTTACACCCGCTATGTGAACGGCAAATACGATAGTTCGCATCTCGCGATCGACCTGGCGGCCAAAGAAGGGACGCCGATCAAGGCCACGAACGACGGCGTGGTAGCGCTGGCTGACAGCCTGTATCTTACAGGCAATTCCATCTATATCGATCATGGGATGGGGCTGTTCTCGCAGTACGCCCACCTCTCCGAGCTGCGCGTGAAGACGGGGGACAAGGTGAAGCGGGGCGACATCATCGGGCTCGTCGGAACGACGGGATTTTCGACGGGGCCGCATTTGCATTTTACGTTCTGGGCGCATAATGTACAGGTGAACCCGAACCTTTTTTTCAATACGAACCCGTTCCACTGGTTGAAAACAAAGGAGAACTAGCCATAAACTGGACAATGCCTGAGCCGCTTGGAGCGAGTTCGGGCTTTTTTGTTATATTTTTTGGGTAAATGTCTGTTTCCAGTCACCAAAAGGATGACCTAGACGTCTCTCTCAGATCGGTTTAAATCGGTGCCCCTGCATTTAATAAGAATCATTGGACTTTCTTCTCAACAGCCTGGAAAGTGTAGGCTTTTCGGGCGGGATCGATCGTTTGGAGGAAGGAGGAAATGCCCCAACTGTACAGGAATTTCCAATTATTGCAGGCCAAGTCAAACCCTCAAATCTGGAAAAAACCGCAAATTTGCAGGGATGACTCGTGGGCAAGGGCATCAGGGGCAAAAACACGTTGCCCGGAAACCCACACGCCAGAGCTGCTCCAACAACCTGCCGTACTGCGTCAAGTCTTAGATGATGGTAATCGTTCGATAGTTTTCAGAGTTTTAAGTATGCACGGCTTACTGATAATCCACCGTGATAGGTATGGTTGCATACTAATGGCGGGAGAAAACCTGCAAAAGTACAGTTTTTGCTCGGCTGAAACGCTGGCCACGAAAAATTCCTGCAATTGTGCAGGAATTTTCGCCGCGAACACGGGCTTAGGTTCATTTAAGCCGAAAATTCCTGCACAATCGCAGGCTTTTCGCCAAAATGGACTATTTTTACGGAAGAAGCCTGCACTTTTGCAGGTTTTTTCCTTGTCGAATCGCCTTGTGCTCCCCATTTAAGGGCTGCAGAGGCGTGGATTGGGTAAGGGCGGCTGCGTCCCCTACGGTTCCTCTAACCCGTTCCTTCACACCGGGCGGAGACAGTGGTCGGAGAACCCGGGAGGAGATGCTGGTCGGAGAACCCGGGAGGAGATGCCGGTCGGAGAAGCCGGGAGGAGATACTGGTCGGAGAACCCGGGAGGAGATACGGGGCGGGAGAACCCGGGAGGAGATACGGGGCGGGAGAAACCGGGAGGAGATACTGGCGGGGACAGCGGGGCGATGGCGGGCAAAAGCGCCCGGGTGGGCGGCGGCACGTGGCCGCCTTATCCAACCTGCTGGAACTGGTTCGCGTACAGTTCGTAGTAGTGGCCCCGGAGCTCCAGGAGCTCCTCGTGGGTGCCGCGCTCGACGATTTCGCCGCCGCGGATGACCAGGATAGCACTCGCGTCGCGGATCGTGCTCAGGCGGTGGGCGATCACGAAGCTCGTGCGCCCCTGCATCAGATGGGCCATCGCTTCCTGGATGGCCATCTCCGTGCGCGTATCGACGCTGCTGGTCGCTTCGTCGAGGACGAGGATCGCGGGGTTGGCGAGAATCGCCCGCGCGATCGTGAGCAGCTGCCGCTGGCCTTGACTCAGGTTGCCGCCTTCGGCGGTCAGCCTGAAGTCATAGCCCTGCGGCAGCTTGCGGATAAAGCCGTCCGCGTTCGCCTGGCGCGCGGCGGCCTCGACTTCTTCGTCCGTCGCGTCCAGACGGCCGAAGCGGATATTTTCTCGGATCGAATCCGAGAAAAGGTACACGTCCTGCAGCACGATGCCGAGCTGGCTGCGCAGGTTGTTTTTGTCCAACTGGCGGATGTCATGGCCGTCGATGCGGATCGAACCCTGATCAATCTCGTAGAAGCGGGTCAGCAGATTGATGATCGTCGTTTTGCCGGCGCCGGTCGGCCCGACGAGCGCGATCGTATCGCCCGGCTTCGCCGTTAGCGAGATGCCGTTCAAAGTCGGCAGCTCCTTTTTGTAGCCGAAAAAGACGTCCTCGAAAACGACTTCGCCCTCCAAGCGGGCGAGCTTCATGCTGCCGGATCCGGCTTCGTATTCCGTCTCCGTGTCAATAACTTCAAAGACGCGCTCCGCGCCGGCTATGCCGGACTGAATCATATTGTACTGGTTGGCCAGATCGTTGACAGGTCTGCTGAACTGCCTGGAATAATTGAGAAAGCTAACCACGATGCCGATCGTCGTCCAGCCTTTCAGCGCCATCCAGCCCCCGACGGCAGCCAGCAAAATAAAAGCGCAATGGTTGATCAAGTTCATGCGCGGGCCCATCAAGCCGGACAAAGTCTGGGCGGCGGTGCCCGCTTTTTTGAGCTTGGCGTTAATTTCCTCCAGCTGGCGGATGGAGGCGGCTTCGCGCCGGAACGTTTTGACGACCTTTTGCCCGGAGATAGTTTCCTCGATCAAACCGTTCAATTCCCCGAGTTTTTGCTGTTGTTCCTTGAACAGCTTTTGCGTGCGCTTCGTGATTTGTTTCGTCGTGTACAAGGCTATCGGCACAGTAACCAGGCTGAGCAGGGTCAGCCACGGGTTTAGCGCGAGCATCATGGCAAAAGAGCCGATGATGGTGATGACGCTTGTGATGACTTGCGTCAGGTTTTGGCTGAGCGCGGTGGACACGTTCTCCACGTCGTTGGTCGTGCGGCTCATCAGCTCGCCATGCGTCGTCTGGTCGAAGAACCGGATCGGCAGCTTTTGCAAATGCGCGAACAAATCCTGGCGCAATTCCCATACGGTGCGTTGGGATACTCCGGCCATGGCGAAGGCTTGAACCCACGACATCATGCCGCTGCAGGCATATATGGCGAGCAGCAGGAGGCAGAGCCCCAGCAAGCCGTCATAGTCCCGTGGAATGATGTAGCGGTCGATTGCCCGTCCGATAAAATAGGGGCCTAACAGCCCCAGGCCGCTGCTCAGTACTGTCACGATAAAAACCGTGATGAGACTGGCGCGCTGGCGCTTCAAGTACTGCCACAATCTGCGGATTGCGGCCTCGGCGTTTTGTGCCCGCGCTTTTGGCGGCTTGTCCGGGTTGCCGTTCCTGCCATTCTTGCCATTCCTGCCGTTAGCCATGCATGGCGGCCTCCTTTCCTTGCTGCGAGCGGTAGATGTCCTGGTACACCGGACTGCTTGCCAGCAGCTCATGATGTGTGCCCGCAGCCGCGACGCGGCCCTGCTCGAACACGATGATCTGGTCCGCATGCATGACCGACGAAATGCGCTGGGCGATGACGATGCATGTGCTTTGCTTCATCAGAGCCTGCAGCGAGCGCTGGATGCGCTTCTCGGTAGTGAGATCGATCGCGCTTGTGCTGTCGTCGAGCACCAGAATAGGGGGCCTCATCAGCAGCGCGCGGGCGATGGAGATGCGCTGCTTCTGGCCGCCGGACAAGTTCACGCCGCGCTGTCCGAGCTTGGCGTCGTAGCCGTCCGGCAGCTTGCGGATGAACTCGTGCGCTTCGGCGGCTCTGGCTGCGGCTTCCACCTCCGGCTCGGCCGCTTCAGGCTTGCCGAAGCGAATGTTGTCGCGGATCGTGCCGCTGAAAAGAATCGACTGCTGCAGCACCATGGCGATCTTGCTGCGGAGGCGCTCCACGGGCATGTCGCGGACATCGGCGCCGTCGATGAGAATGCGGCCCGACGTGACATCATACAGCCGCGGAATCAGGCTGACGAGGGTCGATTTGCCCGAGCCGGTGGCTCCGAGAATGCCGACGGTCTGGCCCGGCTCGGCGGTGAAGCTGATCTGCTCCAGCACCAACTTGTCGGGATTCGACCCATAGGCGAATGAGACATGGTCGAAAACGATCCGACCCGACGGTTTGGCGTCTACGGCGCCCGACTCGGCGCTGTTGTGCTTTTCGCCGCCGTCAGCCGCGGACTCGTGCATATCCGGTTCCGTATCCAGCACCTCGCGGATGCGGTCGGCGGACACTTTTGCCCGGGAGACGGTCATCAGCGTGTTGCTGATCGATACTAGGGAGAACAGCACCTGAGTCATATAAATCAGAAAAGCGGCCAAATCCCCGATCGCCATCGCGCCGCTCCAAGTTTGCCCGGCTCCGTACCAAATGACGCCGACGACACTGACGTTCAAAATCAACGTCATTAACGGCGGAGTCGAGGCGACGATGCGCGCCGCTCTCAGCCCCCGGTCCAAATAGTCGTTGTTGGCTTTGCCGAACCGGGCCCGCTCGAAGGCGTCGCGGACAAAAGCTTTGATCACGCGCATGCCCGTAGTATTTTCCTGCAGAACCGTATTGACTTTATCCAGTCTCTGCTGCATAGCCTTGAACAGCGGTGTCGAGCGCCGCATCAGCACGAGCAGGATCACGAATTGCACGGGGATGACGAAGGCCAAAATCAGCGACAGCCGCGGGCTTACGATAACCGCCATGATCGTGCTGCCTATCACCAGGGAGAACTCCCGCACGAACTGGCGAAGCAGTACTTGCAGCAGCCCCAGCATCTGTACGACGTCCCCGGTCAGGCGGGTGATGAGCGATCCGGTTTGAAACTTGTCGAGCTGGCGAAAAGAAAGCGACTGTACTTTCGCATACAGGCTCATGCGCAAGTCTGCGCCGAAGTTTTGCGACGCCCGGCTTGAAAAGAAGGTGCAGCCCACGCCTCCGAGCAGCCCGATCAAAGCGATGCCGAACATCTGAAGTCCGGTCGTCCAGACCAGATGAAGATCACCCTTGCTCACGCCGTCATTGACGATGGCCGCCATCAGCCGCGGTTGGGTCAAGTCCATCCATACCTCCACGATCATGAGCAGAGGAGCGAGCAGTGCCGCAGCCCAGTAGGGCTTAATATAAGAACGCAGCTTCCACATAAACATCACCTCGTTTTGTTCGTCGGCTAATTAATTGTTCAGTCGGATTTGTGCAAGTTGTCGTGCATTTGCAGCAGCAGGCGGCGGAGCAGCAGTTTTTCCTCGGGCAAAAACCGCTCGAAGCACTTTTCATCGACAGCCTGAATCGCAGCTATGACGGCTTCCGTCGCCCGGCGTCCTTTGTCCGTCAAATAGACGCGGGATACCCGCTGGTCATTCGGATCGGGTCTGCGCTCGACAAGGGCGGTTTTCTCCATGCGGTCCACCATGACGGTCAGCGTCGCCGGCGTAATGCGCATGCTCGAAGCCAGATCGCTTTGACTTTGGCCGTCCTGTTCGGATAGGCGGATGAGCAGCGGAGGCTGGCCGGAGTATACATCGTGTTCGTGAATCATCTGATCGACCGTGTGCCGGTGCATTTTAACGGCATGGGACATCAAATGAATGATGGAATTGGAACGATCCATGGAACGGGTCTCCTTATTAATTAGTCGGCTAATAAATAGCTTAGAGCGCCTGGATTTTATTGTCAATATGTAAATACACAAAATTCCAAATTTCCTATCAGAGCGCGATGGGCAAAATGAGTCCGGCTATGCTACAATAAGGAACAAATGTTCTTCTGAAACGGAGCAAAACGCACATGCCGGATAAGGTCAAAATTTCCGTACGTTCCATGGTCGAATACGCGTTTCGCAGCGGGAGCATAGACTCCGGATTCCGGACGAGCGCCGCTTTGACCGAGGGTACGAAGGCGCACCAAACCATACAGCAAACGTACGGCGAACAAGACCGGCGGGAAGTCTACGTGTCGGCCGAGATTGCTTTTGAAAATCTTGTCTTTGTCGTGGACGGGCGCTGCGACGGGCTGCTTTTTGACGGGGAGACGGTCACCGTGGACGAGATCAAATCGACTTCCGGCGATATCGGGCTGATGGAGTCGGAGGGGTATCCCGTGCATTGGGCGCAGGCCAAATTTTATGCCTATATGTACGCCAGGGAGCACGGGTTAAGCCGAATGCGCGTGCAGTTGACGTATGTTCAGATCGGCTCGGAAGCCAAGAGGCAGTTCGCCGTGGAGGCTGCGCTGGAAGAACTCGAACAGTTCGTTCTCGATGTGGTGGCGCGGTATTATCCTTACGCGGAGGCGAAGGCGCGGCATGAACGGAATAGAAACCGCAGCATCAAGGAGCTCGCGTTTCCGTTTGAGACGTACCGCGAAGGGCAGCGCAAGTTGGCCGGTGCCGTGTACCAAACGATAGCGAACGGACATAAGTTGTTTGCCAAGGCGCCTACCGGGACGGGCAAGACGATCTCGACGATTTTTCCTTCCGTCAAAGCGATCGGGGAAGGCTTGCTGCAGCGCATTTTTTATTTGACGGCCAAGACGCTGACGCGAACGGCGGCTGAGGAAGCTTTTGCGATTATGCGGGAGAAAGGGCTGGAGCTTCAGGCCGTGACGATTACGGCGAAGGAGAAGGTTTGCTTCCAGGAGGAAGTGCGCTGCTCGAAGGAGCATTGCGAGTATGCGGACGGCTATTACGACCGGATTAACGAGGCGGTGCTGGATTTATGGGCCAACGAAACTTTGGTCGGCCGCCAGATGTTCGAGCAGTACGCGCGCAAGCACCGGGTATGCCCGTTCGAGTTTTCGCTGGATGCCGCTTATGCGGCGGATGCGGTTATTTGCGACTATAATTATGTGTTCGATCCGCGGGTGAATTTGAAGCGGATGTTCGAGGAGCTGAAAAAGCAGACCGTGCTGCTGATCGATGAGGCGCACAACATGGTGGACCGGGCGAGGGAGATGTATTCGGCTGCGCTGAACAAATCGGATTTTCTCGGCGTGCAGCGGGAGTTCAAAGGCGTCAATGCGGCCGTGTACGCGGCTGCGAAAGCCGTCAACGATTTCCTGATCGCCGTGCGCAAGCAGGTCGGCGAGCGGGCCAGCCGCGTAGAAGAGCATTTGCCGGAAGCGCTTGTTGCGCTGGCGGAAGCTTTTGCCGAGGCGGCGGAAAAGGAACTGGCGGGCGCGCGTCCGGGGCAGGCGCCTGCGCTGCTGCTTGACACCTATTTTGGCGCGCAGAACTTCGTCCGCATCGCCAAGCTGTGCGACGAGCGCTATGTGGCGTACACGGAATGCGCCAAAAGCGAGGTGAGCGTGCGGCTGTTCTGCCTGGACCCGTCGCATCTGCTGCGGCAGATGGGCAAGGGGTACCGGTCGCACGTGTTTTTCTCGGCGACGCTGTCTCCGCTGTCCTACTTCATGGACTTGCTGGGCGGCGGGGAGGACGACTACTCGGTATCGGTGCCGTCTCCGTTCGCCAAGGAGCAGCTTGACGTGCTCATCCAGCCGCAGTCCACGCGCTATCAGGACCGGGAGCGGAGCCGCGAACCGATCGCGCGTACGCTGCGGCAGTTAGCCGAGGATAGGCCCGGCAACTACCTGGTGTTTTTTCCTTCTTATGAGTACATGAACAGTGTGTATGAAATGTTTGCCGCGGATGGCGATGGAGCCGGCTTGCAGGTGAAGACGATGGTGCAGCAGCCGTCGATGAGCGAAGAGGAGCGGGAAAGTTTTCTCGCAGCTTTTCAGGCGGGAAATCCGGGAACATTGATCGGGTTTGCCGTAATGGGCGGCGTTTTTTCCGAAGGCGTCGATTTGGTCGGCGACCGGCTGACCGGCGTTGTCGTCGTAGGCGTCGGCCTGCCGCAGCTTGGACTGGAGCGGAACATCATCAAAGACTACATGGACCGGACAGGCAAAAACGGCTACGAATACGCCTACGTGTACCCCGGCATGAATAAAGTGCTCCAGGCCGGCGGGAGGCTCATCCGCTCCGAGACGGACCGCGGCACGCTGCTGCTCGTGGACGACCGGTATTTGCAGCCGCTTTACCAGCGGCTGCTGCCTGAAGAGTGGAGGGAGTATCGGGTCATTCGGCCGCCGCAATAGCCGCGCGCTATCTCCTCCACTCCAGAAGCTCGATCCGGTTCCCGAACGGATCGTCGATGTAAATGCGCTCCGCGCCTTCGAGCGCATCGTCGTCCTGGACCTTCACGCCGCGCGACTCCAGGCGAGTCCGAAGCGCAGCCAGGCCGCGGACTTCGAAAGCGGGGTGCGCTTTTCGCGCGGGGGCGAAATCCTGCTGCACGCCAATGTGCACCTGGTGGGCGCCGCATTGAAACCAGACCCCGCCTCTGGCCTTCAGCTTGTCGGGCTTGGGAATTTCACACATGCCCAGCGCGCCGTGATAAAAATCCCGGGCCGCATCCTCGCAGCCTGCCGGCGCGGCTAATTGAACATGGTCGATTCCAACAAAATCGCAGGTCATAGAAGCACCACCTTGATTGTTTTGTTAGATGAAACTTAATTTCATTATATGGCACAATGCGAAATTTGCAAATGGGCTTTCCTCACAAAGCCTTCCTTATGTAGCGGTAATGCAAAATGTCGTTTCGTGCCAAGGAGCGGCTGGTACAAGCGTGGCTGTATGAGCGTTGTCAAAGTGTCCATCGGATTACGCGTCTGCTAGAACTGCCGCCTCACCACTAGTGCGCTCAGAAAACTGCAGCAGTCAGGCTGTTGAGAGGGAGCTGTGTGCTCAGAAGGGAGCCTCAATTTGGCTGTGAACAGTCTGAGGGCCCTTCGATTTGGTCGCAGCCATCCGCGCAGCGGCTCGGCAAGCCGAAAAGCCTGCGAAAATACAGGCTTTTTCCGCGGAAGTGGCCCGTTTTTGGGAAAAGCCTGCGATTGTGCAGGAATTTTTGCTCAAAATGGGTTTGAGCCTATGTATTCGCCGGAAAGCCTGCACATTTGCAGGAATATTCCACCGCGGGCGCCTCAACGGGCAAAAACCTGCACATTTGCAGGTTTTCCAGGCTGGCAAGCCGCTTCGCGAGTCCTGGGCGCGTGTTGTGTCGCCGACGCATGGCGGCGGTCGAACGGCCCTTCGACTGGCCCCGCGACCGGCCCGCGAATCGCCCGCCCGAGGGGCAACCTTCCGGTCCCCCCGCACGCACGCTCACCCTTTTATAGAGCCGATCAATACGCCTTTTTCAAAGTATTTTTGGATGAAAGGATAAAGGACTAGGATCGGCAGCGTTGAAACGATGATCACGCCGTATTTGATTTGGTCGGCATATCTTTGCGCGTAGCCTCCCGCGTCGCCGCCAACGCCTGCGCCATTGGCAAAAACCTGATTCGACAGAAGGATATCTCTCAAAATGATTTGCAGCGGCTGCAGCTCGTTATTTCTTATGTAAATCAAACCCGTGAAAAAATCGTTCCAGTGCGCGACCAAGTAGTACAGGCCGATAACCGATATAAGCGCTTTGGACAAAGGCAGAGCCACCTGTGCAAAAAACTTGAAGTGAGAACAACCATCCATCGCCGCCGCTTCGTACAATTCCGATGGCAAGGAAGTTTCAAAAAACGTTCGCGCAATAATGAGATTGAACACGTTCACGGCAAAAGGAAAAATGAAAACCCACATCGTGTTGGTCAAGTGCAGTCCTTTTATCAACAAGTAAGTCGGAATTAAGCCTCCGTTAAAAAACAACGTAATGACGAAGATCAACATTAAAACGCGCCTGGCCGCGAATTCCTTCCTTGAGAGCACGTAGGCTGCCGGTAAAGTGAACAGCAAATTTACGAAAGTGCCCAGCAATGTGTAAACGATGGTATTTCGATATCCGACCCAAATTCTCGAGTCTTTAAAAATTTCCTGGTATCCGAAAAAGCTGACGCCCTTCGGCAGAAACAAGACTTGGCCGGTTGACACCAGGGTGGAATCGCTAACGGATGCAATAACGATAAAGTACAACGGGTAGGCAATGATCAGAAAGATCGAGACGCATAACACGAACAAAACAAGACGGAATGCGATGTCATTGCCATGCTTGCTTAATAAACCCAAGTCGGCTCCCTCCTCCGCCATCCGATTACCACAGGCTCATATTTGAAAATCTTTTTGAAATGCTGTTCACAGCAATCAGGAATATAAAATTGATGACTGTGTTGAACAAGCCTATTGCCGCCGAGTAGCTGAATTGATTGGACACAATGCCGATCTTATATACATAAGTGGCGATGACCTCGGAAACCGGGAGGTTTAACGAATTTTGCATTAAAAAGATTTTTTCAAAGCCGGTGCCGAGTATATTCCCCATGCTGAGAATAAACAAAATAATCATCGTAGGCACAATTGCCGGTATATCCACGTAACGGATCGTTTGCCATCTGCCGGCCCCGTCTATTTTGGCGGAATCGTACAGCTGGGGGTCGATCGTAGACAACGCAGCTAGATAAATAATGCTGTTCCACCCGCAATGCTGCCAAATATCGGAGAGCACGTAGACCGGCATGAATGCTTTGGTAGAGGCCAGCAAATTTACATCGCTCATTCCGGCGGATTTCATCAAGTACCCGACAATGCCGGTTTCCGGCGATAGCAGGACATTCAGCATTCCGACCAGTACAATGGTGGAAATAAAATGAGGCAAATACACCGTCGTTTGCAAAATTTGCTTCGCTTTTTTCCTTCTGATTTGATTCAGGATCAACGCCAAAATAATCGGGGCGGGAAATCCGAGCACAATCGACGCCAAGCTGATGGTAAACGTATTTTTCATTAAATCGGCAAACAAATAGCTGTTAATAAATTGCTTGAAATAGTAAAGTCCGCGCCATTCCCCTCCCGTGAGCCCTTTGGAAAAATCGTAGTCCCGGAAAGCGAGCTGGATGCCGTACATCGGAACGTAATTAAAAAGCAGGATGACGGCGATTGCCGGAAAAATCATGATCCACAGTTGATGGTCGCGTTTGAATGTGCTTACAATTGTCGGTTTTCTGGCTAAGCGGATACCGGCAGCGATTTTGTCGGCTTCGCGTATTTGAGCGCTCATCACGGCATTCTCCCTTTTGGATGGATGCGATTTATTTGTTTTTGCTCATGAAGCTGTCGTAGTATTTTTGCATAATTTCAATGTTTTGCTGCAATCCGGCTTTTTGGCATTCTTTCACATAAGCGTCCCATTGGGCATCAATGCCGCCTTTCGTAACCCACTGGGCAAATTTTGGATTGGCCAAATTCATGAGATTCGTGTTGTTCAAGCTGAGGATGTTATTGTCCGCGGTCGAATATTTGATAAACATGGCCGGGAATACATCCGTCTTGGTGTTCACACTCAAAGCGCTCTTCAGCGATTCGGATTGTGTGAGCACTTCGCTCATATCTTTGCCGAGATTCAATTTCAAGGAATCCGGAATGTACAAAGGTCCGTTATCCGCTATGGTCGACGTCCATTTCCATGTTCCGGGATCCATTTTCGGATCGGTTGGCGGCAGGACGCTATAGCTTCCATCTCCATTATCTTTAATATTCGGGCCTAACGAACCGAACAAAACCTGCATGCTGACTTTAGGGTCATACAGCTGATTGATGAATTTCATCGCCGCGTCTTTATTTTTCGTTTTCGCCGACATGACAATCATGTTGCTTCCGAAGTTCAGGGAATTGTAGTCGTAGCTCCAGGTTATTTTGGAGGTCGAATCGGCTGACATCTTGAGCGGGGGCATCGATGTATACTGCGGAGCCACCTGGTCTCCGAACCTGTCCGATCCGACCCAGCCCCACGTGAAGCCGACTTTCGCCGTATCCCCGGTACCACGGGCAATCGACTGGAATTTCGTGTAATCGTGAGTAAACACTTCGGGATTGATCAGCCCGGCAGCATAGCATTTGTTCAAAAATACGACCAGGTTTTTGAAACGTTCGTCGATCAGGAAGTTTTTCACTTTCCCGTCTTCCACGTAATATCCTTGGGGACTTCCGTCGGATAAAGTAATGCCCTCGCTGCCCAAGAGGACCGCAGGATTGAAATATCCGCCGATCCCGCCCGGCCAGTCCATAGGAATCTCGTCATTCGGATCGCCGTTGCCGTTCGCGTCTTTTTGCTTGAACGCCACCAGCACGTTATATAACTCATCCCACGTCGTCGGCATTTTTAGACCGAGATTGTCCAACCACTTTTGATTGATAAATTGTCTTGTAGCGGAAGCGGGCCAAAAGCGCTGGTACCTGGGTAAGCCGTATATTTTCCCGTCAGGCTGCGTGGCGATGATTTTGGTCTCGGGCTTTTCATTAA
Organism: Paenibacillus sp. sgz302164; assembly: GCF_056120505.1. NCBI lineage: Bacteria > Bacillati > Bacillota > Bacilli > Caryophanales > Paenibacillaceae > Paenibacillus > Paenibacillus sp. sgz302164. The sequence continues at coordinate 275,807 of NZ_JBVYOL010000009.1, forward strand.
ACATCATTTGAACGTTCGGAGCGTCTTTGCCAACCAAATCGGACAAATCCTGGAACAAGCCCTGAAATTGCGCAAAATCGGCGTCAGTAATGACATTGGGACCGACAAATAAGTCCGGAACGTCGCCGCTGGCCAGCATGGTGCCCTTCTTTTGCCCCCAGTCCGCCGTAATTTCCTGCCATTTGATTTCAACGCCTGCCGCTTCTTGCGCCTTTTTCAGCCATTCCATTTCGGCCAGCGGTCTGGTAAGCGGGTGCTTGACCATTATGGCCGTTAATTGTACCTTCGCGCCGCTGCCGCCTGCATTTCCCGAACCGGAGTCGCTTTTTCCCCCGCTTTCGCCCCCGGAAGTAGAACCGGAATCGCTGCACCCCGTCATTACAACGGCGGAAACCATAAAAAGCGAGAGCACAACTGCTTTGCGCATTGCCATCATCCCCTCATTGAAGTATTGGTTGTGTACCAAATCCTTGCCGATTCCATCTAACTGTAATCTTTCGTTCGAGGAGGCGTAAACGATCAGTTTTTGATGAATCCCCATTTTTTGAAAACGCTTAACATCGCAGCCAGAAAACGACGCAGAAGCGCCTTGCAGACGGATTTCAAAAACTGCATATTTTCAAAAACTGCGCCTTTACAACAAACTGACGAGAAACTTGCACACATGCTGGAAACAAAGCAAATTTACCTGGAAATGCGGAGAAAACCTGCAAAGTGCAGGCTTTTCACCGCGGACGTGCGCTCGGACCCTCTGTAATCGAAAAATTCCTGTGCAATCGCAGGCTTCTCGCCAAAATAGGCCGATTTCGAAGGGAAAACCTGCACTATCGCAGGTTTTTTTCTGCCAAGCCGCCTTGTCCCCCCATTTAAGCTGCGCAACCCGTCCAGGAGAGGCATGGGGTGGGGAGAAGGGAGAAGCAGCTGTGCCGGCTCTGGCGTGGGAGTTTTTCAACAAGTATTGCTTTCTTTTCAGTCTGCTTGCAGGCGATATCGTGTTCAAAGCAGCGATCTTATGACGATAAGCGCTGCTTGAACCGGAAGGACGAGAGTGATAACGGAGGCTCACCGTGAGGAGGAAATGAACAAATCGGGAGGAGGGATGATGCAAGCAGGAAGTACCGGGGCGGCAAAACGACCGGAACGGAGGCCGGACCTTCAGGAGTCGGCCGTAAATTCAGCCGGTTCCTGATTTTTGATGGAATCCCGGTACTGGCCGGGGGTGATGCCGACCATCTTTTTGAAGGACCGAATAAAACTCGACGTATTCGAATAGCCGACCTGCTGCGCGATCAACTCCAGCGTTTCATCCGTACTCCGCAGCAAGGCGATGGATTTTTGAATGCGCAGCCGGTCGATATATTCCTTGAAATTTTGCCCCATCGTCTTCTTGAAATGATAGCTGAAGTTGGAAATCGACATGCTGAAATGGTCGGCAATGAGCTGCAGCGAAAAATCGGGATACATGCCTTTTCCTTCTATGAAAGTCAGAATGTCTGTTTGCGACGCCGTACGGGCCGGCGGCTGCGAGCTGCGAATGAGATCGCAAAGCTTGCGGCTGCTTTCACGCATAATGCCGATCATCTGCTCGATCGTATATCGATGAAGGTGGGAGACGCCGGTCAATTGCAGCAGGCTCTGGTCGCTCTGCCCAAAACGGTGCAATCCGTTGAATATGACGATGACCGTGTTCAAATAAACGGCCCTGACCATATGCGGCGGCGTCCCGTCTTGCCCGATATAGGCGACGATGCGCTCCATGACCGATTCGACTGCGGCGACGTCGTTTTTTAAGATGAACAGCTCAAGCGACTGCAGCTGCTCCGTAAAATAGGAGACCGCGCTCGTCTGCTGGACCTCGATTTCGTCAAAAACAAGAACCGAGTACTGGTTCCGGACCCGAAGATGCTCGGCGGCGCGGATAGCCTGCAAATACGACGGGTGAGCCCCGCCCGGGGACTGCCCCGGCGTTCCGATTCCGATCAGCGTGCGGATGCCGGTTCCCTCAAGCAGCTGCTGTTGAAAACCGCTGAGATACGTCTTCAAACGAAAGCACGGGTCGTGGGAACAAACAAAGACGATCTCTTGATTGTAAATGCTTTTGAAAAAATACCCCTGAAGCCCTTCAGGCAGTTTGTTCTCCTCCGTCCGGCAATATTCCGCCGCCACTTCGATGCCGCCTTCGCTCGTTTCGCAGGACAGGACTGCAGCCGCAATATGAGCGTAGTCGAAGACGACTCCGTACGGAGCGGCCTCCTTTTGAAACGCTTCCCATGACGGGTAACGGTCGCAAATCAGCTCGAACAACAAATTATCGCGCATAACCGGCATCGTGCTTTTCACCCTCTCGTCCAGCCTGCTGTTGGCGGAGGAAAGCTGATCCAGCGCATACCGGATCGTATCGAATTCGTTCATGGTCCGCGGCTCTCTCGGCGTAAACAAGTTTTTGGCGAAATGAACCAAACCTTTGATCGGATGATAGTTTTTGCGGATGGACACATAAATGACGATCACTTCGAGCAATAAAATCAATATAAAAAGAATGACCGTATTGCGCTGAATCGTTCGGATATCCTGCAGCGTTTCGGATACGGCCACCAAAGTGACGTAATTCCAGCCGTTTTTATCCGACACTTCGTGCGAGACGATAAAAGATTTGCCGTCGATCCGGTAAATACCCGACCCTGAACGGTTTTCGCTCAAGCCGGACACCAGGTTCCGGAAATCGCTCGAATCGGTGTAGGAGGTCTCGTTGGAAGCGACCAGCCGGTTTCCTTTTTGGTCAAAAATAAAAAAATCGCCATTGTACGATTCGGAAACCGACTTCATCAGCCGGATAATCGTTTCCTCTCTCACCATGATGAGCACCGTACCGGGGGAATTGAGACCGCCTAACGGCAGCGGCGATAAGAACGTCAGCATGCGCATCCGGTTATTGCCGGGTACGATGACGTTTTCCGCCGGACGGACCGCCGGTGCAGTCAAATTGTTCAGTTCCTCGAACATGGCTTGATGCGGCCAGTTTTCGTAGTAATATCCGACGCCGGGATTTTCGAAGTCGCGAATGGTGTAGGCGCTGCCTGTTTTGGCAAACAGAAAACCGATGTTTTTGACATACAAAAAGGTGTTGTCGATGAACGCATCCGTCGCATTGTATTTCCGCATTTCATTCGCAATGACAATTCTTTGGTAATCGTCGTCCCCGGCCAGGTACAGCTTGATTTCCTTATTGTTCACCAGTTCGGACGGAAGGTTGTACACATAACGGGTGAAAATATCCATCGAATTCATGACCTGCTCGGTGACATGGGCGTTCCAGTCCATTTCCTTTTGCTTCACAACTTCCGTCGAATACGGGTAATAGTAGACCAAAATAACGATGACGGGAAACATCAGCACCAATATATAGGAAATCAGCATTTTGGCCAGCAGGTTGACCCTGGTTTTTTTCATGAATAGCCCCCTTCCCGAAATAGGTCTCGCAACAAAGCGCCCTGAAGTAAGCGGTTGCAATGCGAGGTGAACGAATACTGGCGAAATCACCGGCTTCCCGCAAGTCTGTGCATCCTTTGTTTTGAATTATAATAAAAAATGGAAATATGTAAAGGACGGTAACTATCATTTAATCCAACTATATTACGATATTGAAGATGTATGCCAGAGGCTGCCGATTTGCACAATATGGGTCTTTAAAAAAAGGGACTATCCCGTCGGCAGCCAAAGCCGCTTATGGGATAGCCCTTTGCGTTTTACAGCGACATGCGGTAGATGTTCAGCACATCGTCGCGGTTCAACTTCTTGAAATAGCCGAACTCTCCGTACACCATGGCTTTGTCGGCCATGAGCTCGATCGTCGAGTCGTCGATATCGTAATCGGCCAGACGGCTTGGCGCGCCGATCGAGTTAAAGAACTGCCGCAGCGCCGCGATGCCCTCTTCGGCTATTTGCCGGTCGGTTTTGCCGGCGGCATCTACGCCAAAGACGCGCTCCGCGAACTGTTTGTACTTCGCTACATTGGCGTCAAGCGTATAAGTCATCCAGTTCGGGAACAAAATCGCGAGCCCTCCCCCGTGAGGGATATCGTGCACGGCGGACACGGCGTGCTCCAGATTGTGGGTCGCCCAGTCGCCGCGAACGCCCATGCTCAAAACTCCGTTCAGCGCCATAGTTCCGGAGTAAAGAATCGTCGACCGGTCCTCGTAGCTGTTCAGATCCTTCAACAGCCTTGGCGCCGTCTCAATGACGGTGCGCAAAATGGCCTCGCAAAATCCGTCCTGGACGGGAGTATTGGCATCATGATGGAAATATTGCTCGATTACGTGCGACATGATATCGACCATGCCGTAGACGGTTTGATTCGCCGGGAGGGATTGCGTATGTACCGGATCGAGAATGGAGAACTGCGGGAACGAATAAGGGCTTCCCCAGCCGAGCTTCTCTTTCGTCTCCCAGTTGGTGATGACCGAACCTGAGTTCATCTCGGAGCCTGTCGCGGCAATCGTCAGTACGGTGCCGAGCGGCAGCGCGCCTGTCGCGGCGGCTTTGCGGGTGACGATATCCCAGAAATCGCCTTCGTATTTCGCCCCGACGGCGATTCCTTTGGCGCAATCGATGACACTGCCTCCGCCGACGGCGAGAATCAAATCGATCTGATGGCTGCGGCACAGTTCCACGCCTTTATGTACCGTTGTCAGCCGCGGATTCGGCTCTACGCCGCTTAATTCGGTGACTGCAGCTCCAACCTCGGCAAGCAGCTTGATCACGCGGTCATAAATGCCGTTCTGCTTAATGCTTCCGCCGCCATAGACGAGAAGTACGTTTTTTCCGTATTTTGGCACCTCTTTCGTCAATTGCTCCAACTGGTCGCGTCCGAAATATAGTGTCGTAGGATTATGAAAGACAAAGCTGTTCATGAGAACATCCTCCTTTGTTAAATTCAGCTACCTCTTTCATTGTAGCCAACTTGCGGCAAAAAACAAAATGCGGCAGGCCGGCGGGAGGGGGGAACCTGCGAGTTTGACGATCTTGGCTGAGCAGGGGGGAGCTGGCAGGCCTGACCTGGCAAACCAGACAGATCCCGCGGCCCGCGGTGGCACCCGCCACCCTCAACTCCTGACGAATTGGGCGTACACCGAGCCGGCCGATACGGCTTTAGCAAGTTTGTCCAAATGAGTTTGAAAAGACTGAAGGATCGCGTAACCTTGCCAATCTTCAGGCAAAAGCTCAGCAGGCAGCATCGGGTCGGCCAGATACAATTCGCTGATGACTTCGCCCATATGCAAATAGCAAATAAATACCTCCAGAGGCTCCGAACGTTTGTCCAATGCTTGCTGCATAACCGGTTCAAATTGCGATGAGAACCACTGCAGCTTCTCCCGGTATTTCTCGGCCACCGGCTCCAACTGCCATATCGATATAGCGTCTTCAGAGGTAAGAGTCCGGTATTGCATAGAGCCCTGGAATAAGGTAACCTGCCCGTTCAGGCCATATTTTTGTATAAGCTGTTCAACTTCGCTTTTATACGGCCATGGGGAAATATAGACGCTGTTATACAGCAGTCCGAAGCCGGTTTGCAAAATGTCGGAGCGGAACTGATCCCGCTTTTTGCGTTCCGTTTCCGGGATTTCCAGCATGACCAGGTGCCAGCATTGATCCCATTTTTTTCGGTACAGCTGCGGTTTTTGATTGATAAATTGGACCATGGATCGCCCCGTGTCCGTAATTTGATAACTGGAGCGGGACGGAGTGACGGCGTAGCCTTCTTTTTTGAGCCGGGATAGGCTGTTGCGGATGTAGGGAGCCGAATAGCCGCGATTTTCATAAATGCGAACGAATTCCTGCGCCTCCAGACGATCCGCGCGCGACATTAAGTAGAGCAGCTGTTTTTCGATGGATAGCAAAATTAACCTCACGTCCCTTATTGACATAGGCCATAATTTTTTGTAACATAAATTCAAACGAACGTTATGAAAATAGTTATAAAACGACGGCGTTTTATCTGTTCCTTGCTATTGTACCGCAAAAAGGAGCGGAATAGGCGCAAAAAAATGATGAATGGGAGTGGGGAAAATGAGAAAGACATTTCAAGCAAGACGGATGATCCTGATCGGGGCTATGGTGGCAGCGTGTGCTGCACCTGTTCAAGCAAATGCCGAAACGGCGGTCAAGAAAGACGTTATGAGCAATGTCAGCAGTTACTTGCAGTGGAATACACCGGTTTCCATTAAACTGGAAGACAAGGCGCTTCCGGTGCAGGGGGCGATGATCAACACGGAAATTCTGGTGCCATTGCGAGCTGTATTCGAAGCCAACGGCTGGAGCGTTTCATGGGACGAAGCGGGTCAAACCGCTCATGTTACCGGCGGCTCCACCGACGTCGCGATACAGCTGGGGGAGAAGAAAGCGGTCGTAAACGGAGTGAGCTATGAGCTTGATCACGAAGCGGTCATCATGGACGGCGCGATGATGGTATCGGAGCGGATTCTTCCTTTGGCGCTAAACGTATCGCTGCATTGGGAATCCGGCAGCCGTACGCTTTCTGTGTCCGCTCAGCGTGGAGCGGGCGGGCTGCAGGCGCAGACGGACGCTTTTCAGGAGTACGGGAACATTCCGGTCAAATATGCCCATGGAGGCGTAACGGGCGGGCAAAATATAAGCTTGCCGGTAAGCTGGAGCCATGTGCCGGCAGGTACGAAATCTTTTGCCGTTGTGGTGTATGATCTGCATCCGATTGCGGACAATTTCATTCACTGGAGCGTGCTCAATATTCCGGCGTCCGTGCAAAAACTGGAAGATGGGGCAGCGGGCTCTCTGAAAGAAGGGAAAGAGCTTAACAGCTACTACGGCATGGAGCCTCCGCGGTATTCAGGAGACCATTTGTACAGACTGGTTGTTTATGCGCTGGATACGGACAACCTTGAGGTGGGCAAGCAGCCGGTCTTTTTTGAAGAGCTGGAGCCGGTCCTTAAGGAACATATGACGGGCTATGCGGAAGTAGACGGCTTTTTCAAACAGTAACTGACCGCTCCGTACCGTGTTCAATCCGCATTCCGGACGATATACTGGACTTGGAGCATGCCGGCGAAATCGTGGAAATCCGGATATTTGCGGCGACGGCAGTTCGGACTGCCTCGCTTCAGAGGAGCTTTTTTTCCGATGACCCTTGTCGGATTAAGTCATTATGTTGTATAATCCACCTAATAGAATACGGACCTTCGGGGCAGGGTGAAATTCCCGACCGGCGGTAAAGGTTCACCGTTTGAACCTGAGCCCGCGACTCGCTTATTGCTTCAAGTGCAGCAAGCGACTGACTTGGTGAAATTCCAAGGCCGACGGTACAGTCCGGATGGGAGAAGGTTATAAGCAGGCAGGGCGCCGTTCATTTTTGCAAAAAAATGATCAGGTCCCAGCCTCTTTAAGATGCCCCGTTATCGATTTTTGATAACGGGGTGTTCTTCTTTCGAAGCGTCCTATTCAAAACCCAATTCTCAGCTTGCGAGGGCAGACCTGACTTTCCTTCGCATATTTCACAGGAGGTTTTGAACGATGGAAAAAGGAATCACGATTGGACGGCCCGTGACGCTGGAACATGCGGGCAGCAGCACGCGCAGCGGCATATGGCTGGTGGCTGTGGGAGCGGCGCTATGGGGGATTGACCCGCTGTTCCGCATTCTGCTGCTGAAATACTTTACTTCCTCGCAGATTGTGCTCTTCGAGCATTTGCTGCTTATGCTTTATGCTGTGCCGGTCTTATGGCTGCATCGCAGCGAACTGCGTGGCCTCAAGGCGAGCCATGTGCTGGCCTTGCTGTTCATTTCATGGGGCGGGTCGGCGATCGCCACCATTATGTTTACTTCGGCATTCGCCCACGGCAATCCGAATGCAGTGCTGCTGCTGCAAAAGCTGCAGCCGCTGTTCGCCATTCTGATGGCGCGAATGATTTTGAAAGAGTCGCTGCCGGCGCGGTTTGCGCTGCTGCTGGTCATGGCGCTGGCCGGCACGTATTTGCTGACCTTCGGCTTGGCCAGCCCGCTTGCCAGCCTGTCCGGCGTGGCCGCAACGGCCGGCCTGCTGTCGATTGGCGCCGCCGCCTTATGGGGCGGCTCGACGGTGATGGGCCGACTGCTGCTGGGCAAAATGCAGTTCGAGACCGTCACCGCGCTGCGCTTCGCGTGCGCGCTGCCGCTGCTCGCCGCCATCACTTCGCTGGATGGCAGCAGGCTCCAGCCGCTCGCCGAGGCGGGCGACTGGGGGCCGGTGCTGGGGAACTTGCTGCTGCAAGCGTTCCTCCCGGGCCTGCTCAGCCTGCTTCTATATTACCGCGGCTTAGCCGGAACCAAAGCTTCCTACGCTACGCTTGCGGAGCTGTTTTTCCCCGCAGTCGGCCTGCTGATCAACTGGGTGGTGTTCCACCAGCCTGTGACCGCCGCGCAGATCGCCGGGTTCGTGCTAATCTGGATCGTGCTCATTCAATTATCGAAACAGCGGTAGGCGGCACTGCCTGCCGGTAATAAAAAGCCGTGGCCTAATGAAACGTGAGAAAACGCGCTTCATTAGGCCACGGCTTTTTGCTGTGTCGAGCTCAGCGTGTTAAAGAAATACAATCGTATCGCCTTCCGAAATCCGGCCTTCCCTTTCCACGGAACAAACGATACCTCTCAACTTTTTAGCGGCAGGCACAAATTTCTGACTAAGTCCGCTTTGATTATACATTTGTTCAATCACCCTTCCGGGTCCAATGCAGGGCAGGTTTTCCCCTTCACAAATCAATCCCGTACCATCCGGAAAAATCAACCTAACCCCTTGCTGCAGTTCTGTAAGCTTCTCAAATCCGCTAATGATAATGTTGGCCCCCAGCCATTCCGGCTTTATCTCAGGGAGATCCAACCGATTGGCGATGCGTTCACATTCCTCTTTCGAAACGATGCTGATTTGACGTCTGTTCGCAGTCAGTACACCGCGAGGATAAATTTTTTGCCTGGAATCCGCAGGACGCAACAAGCCATAATGACGATCTCCCGGAATCCCTCCTAATTCAATCTGAATATATGAAACGGGGCGAGTAACGAATGTTGCCGGGTCTTCAGCCACCATTACTCTTTCAACTGCAGCACCACTTTCCCCCATTTTAATCTCCCTCCTTTTCCTGCGAAGATTGCAGCTCTTTATAGATCAAGCCAAAAGAACGTATCAGAAACTCCACTTCCTCATCGGATAAAGAGTCCGCAAAATACTGCTTGATCCCCCTTGCATATATAGGCCAAGCTTTCCGCAGCTGTCTTTCCCCTTCATCCGTGAGAACAGCATATGCTCCCCGTCGGTCCTCTTCGCTTTTTTCTCTTTGAATCAATCCTTCGCGCTCCAGCCGGTCGATCATCCTTGTTAAGCCGCTTTTACTCAAGACCACCTTCCGATTTAATGCTGAAAAGCGAAGCCTGCGATCGGGTGCCTCAAACAAAGCGATCAAAACGTCGTACGTGGTTAGCGGGACTTTCTTCTGTGCTGCCAAATCCCGCTCAATGCATTCTATGATTTTGGCATGTGTTTTAATAAACAACCGCCAAGCAGTCAACTCTTTTTCCGATAACCTTGCCATCGTCCATCCTCCATTCGCTAAAAACAATATAAATCAATTTAGTTGCGCGATCAACAAATTTTTGTTGACTGAGCAACTAAACGGCGCTGCATTTTTGCGGATTCAGAGAAGCCTGGAGACGAACCGAACCTCATAGGTACAAAAAAACGTGCTGATCCCTTCACAAGGTAGGGAATCATCACGTTTTTATTGTTGTTTAAAAAAGAGACCCGTGAACGCGAACTTTAGTTCATTTGGCAGTTGATTCAGGTCAAATTGATGTTCTAACATATGGATGATACCTCTTCTGTGTGGTAGCGTGTGACTTCGACCCACTCACTTTACCGAACGAAGCGGTGTTTTGTGTTTGGCAAGCTTGCAAGACGACTATGAAGAAAGGATGATAGAAATGCCAAATAATAATCAGGCTTGTCCTCCTGTTGGTACTATTAGAGGAGATGGCCGTTATCCTATCGACCTGACGGGTTCTCGCAGTCACACGCTTGTCATTGAGCCCGGTGTGGGCAGCCTCTCCATTGGACCGTCGCAATTGGGCAAAAAGGCAGACCTTCACGTCCCGCCTGATGCGCAAGTCGATTGGACCGTATTCAATGCCTTTGCCACGCCGGCCGGCTCGCCCTGGCCGCGATTTCTGCGCTACACGGGCAGCGACGCGGGCTTTTTTGACTGGGCGCAGAAACGCCCCATTGAAGAAATGGCATGGGTTCCGATCCTGTCTGCAGACACGGTGGCGGACGCCGGCCAGTCCATTTTGCATGGCTTGTATATCGAACTGGACCAGTCCGGTAGCCGTTTGCACCTGAAGCTTCCGAAGCGGCAGGTCTTTGAATATTTCCGCCTGAGTGTGGCCGGCGATCTATCACGCTTCTCGGCAACTGGCGATTTGCCATATTCTCTGACACTGGCGCCGAGCACCGGCCGACGCAAGAGTGATGCCCCCTTCTTGCTGCCCGACATGGGTGAATTGCACCAGGTCACGAGCCTGACGCTCCGGAACGCGCCGCTGGGACAGCCTATCTCGCTGGAGTGTCTGAACCGGTTCCCAAACCTTAGCTCCCTGAGTTTGTGGGGGAACTTCTGCGACTTGGACTTGCTGGCCCATCATGCCCGGTTAACGTATCTGGAGCTGCGCTTTATGCCCGATCTGGGTGACTTGCCGCCCTTGAGCGCGTGGCCGCTGCTTGAAGGCTTTATCGCCTACAACGTGGAAGAGACCGCGGGCAAGCGCCTAAAGCAGCAAATGAAAGCACGAGCTAGTACCCGCTCGTGGACCGGTCATGCTTCAGTGAGTCAATTGCGAAAGCCTGAGTGGTGGACGACCGAGTTTGGCCGTCCGTTCTCGTCCTGGCCTAAACGTCTGGCCAAGCTGGCTAACGAAGCTTACGACGTTGCACAGGCAGCCTTGGCCCAGGCCCGCAGCTTTGCCGATGCCGAGGCAGCCATTACCGCCTTCACCGTACGCTTCAATACCCTCAAAGGCATCGAAACTACCGAACGTGAAGACCTTGGTGAAGCGGTATGGCAACTAAGCCGGTCTGACCACCTGATCGGCCAGCCTATACCAGAGGAGATGGCTCAACGCTGGTTCGATGCAGCGCGTGATTACTGATGGGTTTGTTTAATGAAGGTTTAAGCCATTTACCGATCAATTGAATAGCGTAATTGAACGACTCCACCGCCGAGGAGTTTACAGTCTAGCAATTGCACATGCCTATATTGGTAGTTATCTTTGTCGATTAAAAGATTTAACCCTTTACCTTCCAATACAGGCGCAACATTGAAAATCACTTCGTCTACAAGCCCTTGACCTAGAAACGAGTTGTGGAGATCCGCACCGCCGCTAATGAGAGCGGTTTGATGACCGATTTGCTGCAGGTAGTCCAAGGCCGCCTGCGGCGAGCTTACAACCGTTACGCCCGGGATTTCTGAGGCGTTCTGCGAAACGACGACGATATCGATTTCGGCAAAGGGACCCCCGCCGCCATTTCCGCGCATAGCTTCGAAAGTACGACGCCCGACAATGAAATTTCCTGCAGCTTTGGCCTGTGTCGCGAAGTCGTCCAACGCTTCTTTTCTCGGTGGGTTCTCGGGGCCGGATTGCGCATAATTGCCGTTAGCGGTTAAAGTTGCCCATAAAATAGTTTTCATAATAATAATATTCCTCCTCATGTTCTATTCCGTATGTTTCGGATTGATGCTGCTACCCGATCCGGACGATCCTCTTGCACATAGTGTGAGGCATCTTCAAGGATTTCGGTTTCGTTCATTGGCAAATATGTTTGCCATTTGGCCATCTGTTCGAGCGGGAAGCCGGCACTGTCTTTCGTTCCCCACAAAATTTGCGCAGGCAAATCGGACAAATTCGGCAATTTCGATTCAATGTCGGCGAGCCATGTTCGCGCCCTGCGGATCTGCCTGGGAAATATCCATGTCGGTATTCTGGATTTCGGGGTCGGGAACGGGTCGGTATAAGCTTTGCGCAAGCTATCCGTGACTTTTTCGGCATGATATATCCCGTGAGGAACAATGACTTTGGCGAAAAAATTGAGCCTAGTCTGAAGCCAATACCCGATTGGCCAGCCCCCCATGGCGAGCGAGAACAATTTCATCGGCAAAATTTCCGCAGGCCAGGCCCACGTATTCATGATGACGATGCCGCGCAAATTGTCTCGATGCCGTACTGCGTAGTTCAAGCCGATCGGACCTCCCCAATCCTGAACTACTAATATAAAATCCTTTAGATTCAAACGGCGAATCAGTTCGTGAACGGCTTCCGATTGCTCTTGTGGCGTAAAGCGGTAGCCGCTGGGTGCCTTCGACATACCGAATCCGGGGTAATCCGGAACGATAAGACGGAATTCTTCTCGAAGCTCTTTGATAACGTTCCGATAAAGATATGACCACGTAGGGTTCCCATGTAGGAGAAGAACCGTCGGGCCCTTCCCTTCATCGAGGTAATGGATGTAACCGTCACGGTAAGGCAGCCAGCGATCAGTGAACGGATACTCCATCAGATCTAATTCAAACGGTCTATCCAAAGATGGTTCCTCCTCTCTGCGACTCTTTAGTAATTTTCTCTTCCCCTTGATTTACATAGTAAATGAACTGTGGTACATTTGAAAAGTAGTTACATTAAAGTGCAATAGTTTCAAAAAATGAACTATGGAGTGATAGTGATGATGGATCGGTCCTGTCCTGGTATCGTTGAACCTATCTTGGAGATCTTGGATGGCAAATGGATGCTTCTTCTCTTGTTCGAACTGTTTAACGGGACCCGACGTTTCGGGGAATTACGCCGCAAGCTGCATCCCATTAGTCCGAAAACTTTGACAGACCGCTTGAGGCTGTTAGAAGAGAAAGGAATCGTTTCTCGCACTCTTTACCCTGGCATACCGCTGCATGTCGAATACGAACTTACCGAGTCCGGGCAGGCTCTGCAGCCTATTTTTGCCGCCATGTGGACGTGGACCCAGGAATATGGGGGATATCTACGGAAAGAGACGAACGAGATGGGGCAAGAAAGAGAAGAAGTGATGTGATTGGATAAAGAAGTTATATTTTGTACAAAGAAAGGGCCATCCCAACAAGGATGGCCTTAAAACTTGCCGCTATAGACAACTCGCTGGACTGTGAGTGTTGATGGGGCGATGCTAAAGCGAAAAGTTGCCCCCGAGGGGGATTGGGATCGGTCAACCTTGGGGAAAATCACTGTGCAGGCAAGCCCAAACGGGCTTTATCTACGTGTGTCTGTGACGCTGGCTCCTCAAGCGTCTGCGGCTTCTTCCTGGACGGTGTCAGCGGCTAAGGTTATTGACATGATGCCGGCCTTTTGGCACCACCAAAGGAGAGCCCGAAATGGGGTCCTTGATCACCGTGCAATCAAGCCCGAAAATGTCTTTGACCAATGTGCTTGTAATAACCTTCGATGGCTCGCCCTCGGCAACAAGCTTTCCTTTGTAAAGCGCGAAAATATGGTCCGCATAACGCGCGGACAAGTTAATATCATGAAGCACCATCATAATCGTAGTTCCGTGTTTGCGGTTAAGGTCTGTGAGCAGGTCAAAAATTTCGACTTGATAGGTGATATCTAAAAAGGTCGTCGGTTCATCGAGAAATAAAATGTCGGTTTGTTGTGCTAGAGCCATTGCAATCCAGACACGCTGTCTTTGACCGCCCGAAAGCTCGTCGATATTATGATTGGCAAACTCCGTTATATCCATAATTCTCATAGCTTCGGCAACTGCCTCATAATCCTTTTTTGTCCATCCGCTGAGCAAGGACTGGTGTGGAAACCTTCCTCGTCCAACCAAATCCGCCACGGAAATTCCTTCCGGAACAATGGGGGATTGCGGCAGCAGTCCTATAACTCGGGCCAACTGTTTGGGCGGTATTTTGCCGATTGGCCTTCCGTCAATAGCGATTTTTCCGGATATAGGCTTTATAAGCCTTGCCAGTGTTTTAAGCAGCGTAGACTTTCCGCAGCCGTTTGCTCCAATAATAACGCTGATTTTATTACTAGGGATAACAAGGTCTACGCCTTGGATAACCGTTTTTTGATCATAGCCGGCTACTAGTTGTTCGGCTTGAAAAAGATGTGTCGGTTTCATTATAATTCTCCCTTTCGATTCATTCGGATTAGCAGGAAGATCAGATACGGCGCTCCGAGCAATCCGGTTATGATACCCACAGGGAATCTGACCTCGAAAGCAAATTGTCCGATTAGATCTGCCGCCAAAACCAAATTAACGCCAACAAGACCCGCCGGAATTACGTTTGAGAAGCCAACTCCGACTAGTCTTTTTGCAATCGGTCCCGAAAGGAAGGAGACAAAGGCTATTGGACCCGTGGTAGCGGTAGCAAGAGCAATCATGCAGACGGAACTCAAAATTAGCGCAATTCTTGTCTTGTCCGTGTCCACCCCGAGAGAAGAAGCCGATTGTTCTCCAAGCTCCAATAGACTTAGATGTTTGCCCAGCACGATAACGATAGGCGCAAAGATTAAAACCGTTATAACAAGAGGCGGAAGCTCGTTCATTTGAGAGCCGTTGAGGCTGCCGCCGAGCCATCTGAGCGCTGCGGGAATATCTTGTTGTGCGCCAACCAGCAGAAGATAGGATATTACCGCGTCCAGCATGGCCTGTATGCCTATTCCGATAAGGATTAATCGCCCGATCGAAAATGACTTTCCCCTGGATAATATATACATGATTATCCCTGTAGTAAGACCAGCGACTACTGAAGCAACGGAAACAACGGCTCTGCTTGTATGAAGTATGGTTATACAAAAAACAGCCGCCGCGCTCGAACCGGAGGTAATACCGATGACATTCGGGTTCGCAAGGGGGTTACGCAGCATGGTCTGGAAGGTGTATCCGGCAAGACCGAAAGCAAATCCGGCGAAAAGACCTGCCAGCATTCTCGGCAGACGTATGGTATTAACCGCAAAAGACACACCTTTGATTTGCTCTCCCGAAAGCGCCCGGATGACATCTTTAACCGGATAAATGGCGCTCCCCAGCAAAAGCATGGCGCAGCAAAGAATGCATGCAAGTACTGCAAGGCAGCCGGTGACTAGTATCCATCGGCGGCGTCTTTGACGTCTGCCCGCTATAATCAATTTTACAGATTCATTATTCATAATGAACGCACTTTCGATCTCATAGCTAGAAATATTAGTAACGGAGCTCCTATAAACGCTGTAACTACGCCGACTTCAAGCTCGCCGGGGCTGCCGATAAGCCTGCCGCTTACATCTGATATCGTCAAAATGATTGCTCCCGAAATCGCTGACATGGGTATAACAAAACGCAAGTCGGGGCCGAGAATAAGGCGCATGACGTGAGTGGATAAAAGCCCGACAAAACCAATAGGCCCTGCCAGCGCAGTAGCCGCGCCGCACAAAATAACACCTGCAAGAGCCGAGACCAGCCTCAGCACTCCTGTTCGAACGCCCATTCCGGTCGCAACATCGTCTCCCAGTACCAGTGCATTTAATGCCGGGGCAGCACTAATAGCGATCAGTATGCCGACGATCAGAAACGGGATGAAAGTGGCAATAGCGCTCCAGGTTGCCGATCCGACGCTTCCCACTTGCCAAAACCTGAATTGATCCATGACATAAGAGCGTGGAATCATGATGGCGGTGACCAGAGAAGAGAGGGCGGCGCTTGTAGCGGCTCCCGCCAAAACAAGCTTAATGGGCGTAGCGCCGCCACGCCCCATAGAACCGATTCCGAATACAAAAACTGCAGTAATCGCAGCCCCGGCTAAAGCCAGCCATATGTAATGATTTGCGGTGCTTATGTTCAAAAACGCAATCCCGCAAACCACAAACAAGGATGCGCCTGTGTTAACTCCCAGTATACTCGGGTCTGCAATCGGGTTGCGAGTGACCGATTGCATAAGCGCTCCGGAAACTCCGAGTGCCGCACCGCAAAATAAACCGAACACGGTTCGGGAAAACCTTTTGCGAACCACGTTTGCCCCGTAAGAGTCTATGTCATGGTGAAATATACCGTCTATCAGTTCATGAAACCTCACCAGCCGAGAGCCTAAGACGAGAGACGCAATCACGCACACGCCGAGCAAGACAATACAAATTACCAGAACTTTCGTAAAGTTTTTCGGCATATGCGAGCTTAGCTGTTTGTTTTTTGAAACCGAAGAACTATTCATTGATCTTATTAATAGCTCCTCCGATTAATTTCAGGTACTCATCAATGGTATAAGCTATCGAAAGCGGATTCGGGGTTCCGGCAGCTACTAAAGGCGTATCGCTATCAATAAACACGACAGATCCTCTCTTGATCGCAGGAATTTTGCCTAGCAGGGAATCGGCTTTAACGGCTTGATACAATTCGGCATTGCCATATCCAATTAATAAATCTGCATCATAAAGGGCCTCGGCATTCTCAGCGCTTAATTTCAAGGAGTAGCTGGTAGGGTCCGTAATCTGTTTCGTAACCCTTTCAGGATAAACCATTCCCAGCTCATGCAGGAAAGAGACGCGAGAGTCTACAGGTGTATAAATATGCAGTTGAGACATATCTTTAGCCGAGAAGTTGACCCAAACGACTTTCTTGCCTTTAATCTGAGGATATTCGCTTAGCTTTGCTTTAACCATGTTCTCGGTGTCCTTAATAAGTTGTTCGCCTTCCGCTTTCATGCCCATACCGGTTGCGTTCAAAATGACTTGCTCACGCCACGTGGTTGACCAAGGAGCGGTCGGATATGCCACAACCGGAGCGATTTTACTAAGAATACCGTAGTCTTCCTTAGTGATACCGGAGTAAGCTGCAAGAATGACATCCGGGTTTGCATTTGAAATAGCCTCAAAATCAAGGCCGTCCGTATCCTGGAAAACATTCGGGTCCTTTACGCCGAGTTCCTTGAGCTTTTTAGCTGTCCAAGGCAAAAGTCCGCTGCCGTCCTGAACGCCGAAATTCGCCGCCGAGAAGCCTACAGGTACGACTCCGAGAGCGAGAACAACATCATGATTAGCCCATTGAATTGTAACAACTCGTTTAGGCTTGCTTGCAATTACAGTTTCGCCAAAAGCATGCTTGATCACGATCGGATATTTAGAATTTGCATCTTGGGGAGCGGGCGTTTCTGTTTTAGGCGTTTCGGTACTTGCCGAAGCATTCACAGTCGGAGCAGGTGCAGGTGTTGAGCTTGATTGCTGGCTTGAGCAACTAACTAGGGGTATCATAAGCACAGCCGAAATTATGAATGTTCTTAATGAGAATTTTCGTTTTGCAATCATTTACGTACCCTTTCTTAGCATGATCTGTAAAGTCGAGACCTTGCCCGATGATTTTCTCGAGATTGTCTTCCGGCACGTCTTCGACGCCCTTCAGCTTCCCGGTGAAACGCTCGAGGGTTTTTCCCTCAGCTCTGATCGCGACAATGAGGAACAGCAGCAAGGGGATGCGCTTTTAACTTTTGGGCCTTTTATCATAAATGATAATGATTATCATCGTCACTAATATAAATCCTCTTTGACGGGTTGTCAATGAAAAAATACGGTTCAGTTACAAATCACGTTCAGTTCCAAACGGGCCTTGAGGGAAGTTTTTATGTTCCCATTTTAAAAATCGCTGGTAAAGAAGCTCATGAGTCACGGATGAAGATTCAATCTGAGTTGGTTTCGAGCTAAAGAACGTTTGGGGCTAGGCCGTTATCTTCCGTTGACATTTTAGTACGATGGTACTCTCTATTTGGCGGCTGTCCGCAATCCGCTTCAGAAGAAAGGATGATGAGAATGAAGCGAATCGACCGAGAGCGGTTCACGGAGAACGGAGGGATGGATAACGGCTGCGGTATGTCTCGCCGTTGTCGCCGCACTTGGAGTTTTGACCGTGCGTTTTGACTGGCCGAGATGGATTTTCACACTGACGGTGGTGCTTGCAGCAGCGATCGCGGTACTGGAGCTAGCGGTGCTCCCGGGGCTGAAATACCGTTCGTGGCGGTATGCGGTCGCCGAAAAGGATGTCGAGTTTCATCACGGGATTTGGGTGCGCAAGCGGACGCTTTTTCATGGATTGCGGCTTCAGGCTGGAGGCACAGGGCGACACGCTGACGATCAAGCGGGGCTTGCTGGAAAAGAAACAGGCTATCATTACGGCCCGGCGCATTCGAGCGGTGCGCGTGACGGAAAATTCGCTGCACAGGCTGTTCGGCATGGCCAGCGTCCGGATCGTCGTTGTGGGCAGCTCAGAAAAAGACAAAATTAATTTGGGTAAAATTTACAATTTACGTACTCATGCTCTCATTTGCCTTCTGTCAAAAGAAAGACAAGGCCCGTCAAGTGAGTAAAGCAAAAGAACGAGGTAAGGAATACTACATCCCTAACCTCGTTCGAAAGATACTATGTGCACAACATCTTTTTTTATTCGGCTTTAGCTACTGCGATCTCTTTCAGAGCATCATTAAAATCTAAACTACTCCTTTCTAAAAGGGAAATTTTTTTTTCCTCTTCATACGTCCGTTCAATTAAAAATTCTTTAATAAGCGTCTGATAGCCCTTTTTTCTTAGCCTAGCTAAAGTACGAATGCGTAGGAGTAAATCCTCGTCGATACGAATAGAAATAGTTGCAGATTTCCTTTTTGGCAAGTCGTGATCCTCTTCTTCTACAATTGAAGCTTCCAATAACTCCTCACTCATTGTATGGTTCGACCAAAATTCCGCTGCTTCCGAATCACTCATATTTTCTGGTATTTGGTCTCTTGAAGTAATTATTTTCATAATTATCGATTCCTCCTTTTGTATGTTTTGGCCTCAGATTCAGTAGCATCACGTGCTGTTATTACTCTTATTTTTCCCTTTACCTTCTTTACGTAAATCACGACTAAACGTCTTCCATCCTCTGTAGCACCAATAATGCCTAAGTTACCACTATGTGCAGAAAATTTCACCCTCTGCGGATCCATTAAAGCATCTTCTGCTTCAAACGGTTCAACGTTATGACGAGCAATGTGTTCTATGTTTTCTTCATCCCATATAAATGATGACACTAATGCTTCCCCTCAATCATGTATATTCCTATGTATATACAATTGTAACACATTTTATTCGTTGTAAGATCGTTTCAAGAAAATAATTTATTACCCGAAATGAGCTCTGTCTCATTCGGCTTTTATGTCAACTTGCCGTTACAGACAGCACGGTGAACCGTATCATATGTACGAACTATGAGCGGCAGTCATATAGAGATGACCTTCGGCCTCCTCTGTAAGCATCAGAATATCCGTTGAAGCATGCATGCTCAAAGCTTTTTCAATTTTGAAGCAGGAGCTTTTTGAACAATCGGTGTGTTCATCTCGGGCGGCTTGAGCGGCGGCTTAAAATTTTTAATAGCACCAATCGGGTGTAAAGAAAGGTATAATAAAGCGGAGGAAGAAAATCCTAAAGGGGATTACCTTGTATAAGTTCAAGAAATCAAACGAAAAAAGGTGCTGCGATGACAGAAAAAATAGCAGTCATAGATGCCGGATGGAACTTCGATAACAGTTATGCCCGTCTGCCGGAGTTGTTTTTTTTCGGGTCGAACCCAACCCCTGTGCGCTCGCCGAAGTTGATCATCCTTAACAACCCTTTGGCAGCGTCGTTAGGGTTAAACGTTCAAGCGCTGCAAAGCAGAGAAGGCGTAGCGGTGCTTTCCGGCAACAGAGTTCCTGAAGGGGCGTCGCCGCTTGCCCAAGCTTACGCCGGGCATCAATTCGGGCATTTTACGATGCTGGGAGACGGCCGGGCTCTGCTGCTTGGCGAACAAATCACTCCGCGGGGCGAACGGTTTGACATTCAGCTTAAGGGTTCGGGTCGAACGCCATACTCCCGGCGAGGCGACGGGCGAGCGGCGCTGGGGCCGATGCTGCGCGAATACGTGATCAGCGAAGCCATGCATGCGCTCGGTATTGCTACCACCCGCAGTCTGGCTGTGGTGACGACCGGAGAGTCCATCATCCGCGAAACTGAACTGCCTGGTGCGATTTTGACCCGCGTGGCTGCCAGTCATCTGCGCGTCGGGACCTTTCAATACGTTTCAGCACGGGGGACTATCCAGGATCTCCGGACTCTGGCCGATTACACATTGCAAAGACATTTTCCTGAGGTTGATCCTGGTGAGAACCGTTATCTTGCCCTTCTCCAGGAAGTGATTAAGCGTCAGGCCGCGCTGATTGCCAAATGGCAGCTTGTGGGTTTTATTCACGGGGTGATGAACACCGATAATATGGCCATTAGCGGGGAAACCATCGATTATGGCCCGTGCGCCTTCATGGATACCTATGACCCGGCAACGGTATTCAGTTCCATTGATATGCACGGCCGATATGCTTATGGCAATCAACCGTATATCGCCGCATGGAATCTTGCGAGAATTGCCGAAGCTCTGCTGCCGCTGCTTCATGACAATGAAGAGCAGGCTATCAAACTGGCCGAGGACGCGATTTCCGGTTTTACCGGGTTGTTTCAAAGCCATTGGCTCGCGGGAATGAGGGCGAAGCTGGGGATCTTTGGCGAAGAGCCGCAGGATGAGGCCCTTATCAAAGATCTCCTTAACATGATGCAGAAGTATCGTGCGGACTACACCAATACCTTCCGCGCATTTACGATGGATCAGTTGGAGGATACGGAGCTATTCGGTACCCCGGAATTTGCTTCGTGGCGGGAGCTGTGGCAGGCGAGACTAGGCAGGCGGCAGGAATCAAAAGCCGACTCGCACCAGTTGATGCGCAGCAGCAACCCCGCGGTAATCCCGCGCAACCATCGGGTCGAAGAGGCGCTGGAAGCCGCGGTGACAGAGGGGGATTACAGCGTGATGGAGCGGCTTCTTGATGTGCTTTCGAGCCCTTACGCGTACTCTGCCGAACAGGCCGAGTACTCCACATTGCCTGAGCCATCCGACTGTCCTTACCAAACCTTTTGCGGGACATAACAACAAACGCACAGTAATGAAGAGGGGCGTGCAGCCCCTCTTTTTGCGTATATCCGGGCGTCTAACGATCTTATCAAGATTTTAAGACTTCAATGCTTTCGTCGCACCAATGAATTAAACTGCGGAATTGGCTTTTCCCATAATTAATGGTGATAAGCCAGTATTTATAGTTTTGATCTTCCGATTGCTCGTTGCGAAGCCAATTTTCGAGTTCTTCAAAAATATGCAGGCTTTCTTCCAACTTGCTTTTATGTTCCCGGACATGTTGAATGATAGCTTCAGGCGGGGCGTTGCTGCCAAAAAACACCCTTAATAGCAGTTCATTCTTTTTTAGCATCACCATATGCTCCATCGGTTGAGACAACCAGTCGGATAGTGTAAGTTTTCCCTGTTCTGTAATGCTATACACTTTTTTATCCGGCTTTCCTTTTTGTCGTTTCACATCCACGGTAATATCTTTGCGTTTCAGCAGCTCGGCAAGGCTGGGATAAATTTGACCATAGTTTTCATTCCAAAAATAACTGGTGCTCTTCTCCATATGCTGTTTAATATCGTAACCCGTATGGGGACCTAAAGTTAGAATGCCAAGTACTGCAAACATAGTGTTGGTTTTCCCGGTCTGCTGGGCCATTTGGTTTACCTCCTAAAATCGTGCAAGACATCTCGGATTCATCGCGAAAATCGGATTGAGATCATTATAAAACATTTCAGTTTCGATCACATATATTAACCTTGACGTTAATTGTGACCTTCAATTATCCGGGAAAATATACGTAGTAGAAAAAAGACGATAATCGTAGAATCATTGAGAAATTCATTAATATAAGCGCTTACATGAGCTTATCTATCACTGAAAATGTTTAGACCTGCAAGTATAATCGAAGACAGCGAATATCGGACCCGACAATCCTGAGAGTGGAGCGTCAACGACAACATCATATAGGGAGAGATGATCTTGCTGCAGTGGTTTCGACAAGGTTTCTTCGGCAACGTTCGCCAAGATCTGTTGTCCGGGTTAACCGTCGCTTTTGCGTTAATTCCGGAAGCGATCGCGTTTTCGATTATGGCGGGGGTTGACCCCATGGTCGGGCTTTACGCGTCTTTTATTATCGCGGTTACCATTTCTTTCGTCGGGGGCCGGCCGGGGATGATTTCTGCGGCGACGGGAGCGATGGCTTCATTAATGGGCCCTCTTGTGGCCCGGTACGGGATTGAGTATTTATATGCCGCCAGCATTTTGACCGGTGTACTGCAATGGGCGATGGGCGCCGCCAAGTTCGGAAGATTTATTACGTTTGTGCCGCATTCGGTCATTATCGGTTTTGTGAACGCGCTGGCCATTATTATTTTTATGGCCCAACTGCCTAACTTTGCCGGAGAGTCGTGGCCGATGTATACACTCGTAGCGGGTACGCTGCTCATTATTTACGGGCTGCCGCGGTTGACGAAAGCCGTACCTTCGGCGCTCGTTGCCATCATTGTCATGACGATAATCGCCGTAGTATTTCATATCGATGTACGTACTGTAGGCGATATGGGGACGATCAAGCAGGCGCTGCCCATGTTGCATCTTCCGCAAATCGAGGTTTCATGGGGGATGTTCCTGCATATTTTGCCATATTCGCTGGCGCTTGCCGTAGTCGGGATGACCGAGTCGCTGCTTACGGCTACCATCGTGGACGAAATGACGGAAACCAAGAGCGACAAGAACAGGGAGGTCAGAGGGCAGGGCATCGCCAACGTGCTGACCGGATTTTTCGGCGGGATGGCCGGCTGTGCAATGATCGGGCAGACGGTCATTAACGTCAAGTTAGGCGGACGGACGCGACTTTCGACTTTTGTAGCAGGGGTGTTTCTGCTTTTCCTGATCCTAGTGCTGGCGCCGGTCGTCCGGCAAATTCCGATGGCGGCTCTGGTCGGCGTCATGTTCATGGTTTCGCAGGGCACTTTTGACTGGAATTCGCTCCGCACTTTGCACAAAATCCCCCGCGGCGACGCCGTCGTCATGGTGCTTACGGTGATCATCGTCGTAGTGACATCCGACCTTGCGATTGGCGTCGTAAGTGGCGTGATCCTCAGCGCGCTGAATTTTGGTTGGAAAATGGCGAGGCTTCGGGCGGTTTCTCATTATAATAGTAGAGAACATAAAGTTTATGAAATTTCGGGGCAGCTGTTTTTCGGTACGATGAGCCATTTTGTCGATTTGTTCGATGCGCACGGGGATCCTCAGCATGTGATCATCGATTTGCGCGCTTCCCACGTATGGGATCAATCGGCCGTGACGGCGATTTCGAAGGTGATACAGAAGTACGAGCAACTTGGCAAAACTGTCGCGATTACCGGCTTAAATCCGGAAAGCCAACAGTTGGTCAATCAGGCGGGGCTGTCATCCAACCAGCCCAATTAAAAAAGCGGCCTTATCCGGCAGTATGTAACTGCTGGGCAAGGCCGCTTTTTCTAAAGGTTTACTTTTGCACTTGATAACCAGGGGTGCTGATGGCGTCCGCGATCTTCGAAGCGGCTTCAGCGTAGTACTTGTCGGCATCGGTTTGGGAAGCGCGGTTCTGGGACACTTCGTATTGAAGATCCTGTTTCGCGAGATCCGTCAGCTTCTCATACAGTTTGCCGGGCTCCAAGGCGGCTGAAGCTTCGAGGGATTTGCCCCCGCGCAAGTCGCTTAATACGTCTGCCAAATCTTTATCGGCAAAATTGGCCGTGTCAATAATCACTTTGCCGATGCGGTTAGTGACGATTTTTTCCAGATCGGAAGGAGCGGGCTTGGCAGCTTCCTCAGGTTGGTATCCCGGGGTGCTGATAATGTCCGAAATTTTCGCGGCGGCTTCGGCATAATACTTGTCGGCATCGGCTTGAGAAGCGTGGTTCTGGGACACTTCGTATTGAAAATCCTGTTTCGCAAGATCCGTCAGCTTTTCATACAGCTTGCCGGACTCCAGGGCAGCCGAGGCTACGAGAGATTTGCCTGAACGCAAGTCGTTTATAACGTCTTTTTCATCTTTATCGGCAAAATTGGCGGTGTCCGTAATAATTCTACTGATACGGTTTGTCACAATTTGCTCCAGGTCGGAAGAAGCAGCCTTGGCTTCTTCGGGCTGATACCCTGGCGTACTGATAATGTCCGAAATTTCCGCAGCGCCTTTGGCGTAATATTTATCGGCATCGGCTTGGGAAGCGCGATTTTGCGACACTTCAAACTGAAGATCCTGCTTCAACAAGTCCAGCAGTTTTTCGGACAGTTTGCCGGGCTCCAAAGAAGCAGCCGAGGCTACTAGGGACTTTCCTGAGCGCAGATCGTTCAGTACATCGGTATCATCTTTATCCGCGAAAGATGCGGTAGCCGAAATAATGTTACTAATCCGGTTCGCTACAATTTGTTCCAGATTGCTGGAAGCAGGTTTGGCAGCTTCGGGTTGGTAGCCTGGCGTGTTGATGATGTTCGAAATTTTTTCGGAAGCCACAGCGTAGTACTTGAGTGCATCGGCTTGGGTGGCGACGTTCGCAGAAACCTGGTATTGGATTTCTTGATAAACGGCATCCAACAATTTTTTGCTCAGTTCGCCCGGGTCCAAAGGTGAAGAGGCAACCAGTGATTTGCCTGAGCTCAGATCGTTCCGGACGTCTTTTTCATCTTTATCCGAAAGCACAGCGGAATCCAGAATAATGCGATCCAAACGATTCAAAACGATATGGGCCAGAACGGCCTGGCCGTCAGTGGATGCGACCTGATATCCTTGCGTATCGACAACTTGGCTTAATTTTTTGCTTGCGGCTGTTTCCCCGGCTTGTAATTGGTCTTTCGGAATGATTCCGAAGCCCACAGCTTCCTGCAGATCGGCGTTAACGATATCGCTCAATCTTTTCAAAATGTCGGAGCTGCTAAGACCGGATGCCTGAGTCAAGCTTTGTCCGCTCGCAAGGGAGGAATAGATGTCGCTCTCTTTTTTTCCGGAAACGTAAGCCGTATCCCCTACCAAAGTGGAAAGTCTGTAGCTAATAAGCTGGCTGGCGAAGGAATCCGCTTGAAGGGTTGAAGCGGAAGCAGAAGCAGTGGTTTCGGCGGCAAAAGCTTTACCGGCGGATGCGGCAGTTCCCGACAATAACAGAACAGCGGCAAGAGTGCTGGATGTTAAAATTTTTAGTGATTTTCTCATAAAAGGCTCTCTCCTTTTTCTCTGTGAAATGAAGCTTAAGTAGTCGATAATGTATTTATCGTTAACTACGTTGTTAACGTGAATAATAATACTAAATTTATCCTGCGTCAATTCCTAAAAATGGAATGTCGCAAAATGTTCACAAATTGAAAATACAATAAAATATTTTTCTCATGGTTGACTGGCATGTTGCTTTTGTCTATGATAGTGGCAAACATACTCGAAAAATGCGAACAGTAGGAGCGTAAAGAATGGATACTCATGATCACTCTTTCTGCGAATGGAAGCAAAATATAAGTGATTTTTTGTCGTTAAGCTACGAACGCAAGGGGTATAGTCCGCTGGTTGGGAAAATATTTACCCAGCTTTTGTTCGCTACGGAACCGCTCAGTTTACAGGATTTGGTTGAAGAAACGGGTGTTACCAAAGCTGCGGTAAGCATTCAGATCCGCCATATGGAAAGACTCGGCATGTGCCGGAAGATGCCCTCAAGCAATGACCGAAGAGATTATTACTATATGTCGGAGACTTATATTTTGAAACACGCCCAGCGCATTATTTACGATCTGGAAATGTTCCAGACTTGGGCCGACAAAACGGTCAATGAAATATCTTCGGTTGCAACCTCCGATCCGGATCAACAGAACGAGCTTCTGCGCTTTAAACAACGATTCTCGCCAATTGCCGCTATGTACAACAAATTGCTCCCGGTTATCAAAGAAGTCGAGGAAGAGTTCAGGAAGAGAGCGGCGGATTCCCGCAAAAATATTGAAAACCATACTTGAAAGCCTGGTATCGTTCCGTTCGCGCGGTTGTATCAGGCTGCTTCGCATTTCCCTGGAAAATGTATGCAGGGCTCCCAACTTTCATTCGTTTATATTCAGTTAATAAAACGCTTATATACTCCATCTTGTAAATCACGCAAAAGGGAGTAGAGAGTATGAAAACAAAACAGGCGAATTCAACCGCTCGTACCGATTGGAGAGCGTTCTTTCGGCTTCTGATGCAGACGAATCCTCCGAAGCTTGTGCTCGGCATAGCATTAGGCTTAAGCGTCATTTCCACACTTGTGGGGCTTGTCATTCCGCTGTTTACCAAAAATGTGGTCGACAGCTTCTCCGTCAGTTCGCTCAGCCAGGGGCAGATTCTCGGGATGGCGGGAGCTTTTGTCGCGCAGGCTTTGGCCTCCGGGGTTTCGGTCTACTTGCTGGCTTATGCGGGGAACCGTGTTGTCGCGGGGATTCGGGACCGTCTGTGGAAAAAGCTGCTCGTCCTGCCGGTTCACTTTTACGACAGCCGCCAGACCGGGGACACGATCAGCCGGATGACGAACGATACGTCTGTTATTAAGGGCCTTATTACCGAACATATGACAGGTTTCGTCACAGGCATCATTTCGATTGTCGGCTCTATTGTCGTGCTGCTTTACATGGATTGGAAAATGACGCTGATCATGTTCAGCGTGTTCCCGATCGCGTTCGTTATCCTGTTTCCGCTCGGCAGACAAATGTACAAAGTGTCCAAAGACATGCAGGCCGAAACGGCAAGCTTCACATCCGTTTTGAATCGGGTGCTGTCGGAAATTCGTCTCGTGAAAGCGGCGAACGCCGAGCCGGGCGAGTACCGGGAAGGGGCTTCCGGCATCCGGAAGCTGTTCCAATACGGGCTGAAAGAGGGCAAAATTCAAGCGCTGATGGCGCCGCTCGTCTCTTTCGTCATGTTGATGCTGCTTGTCGTGCTCTTCGGGTACGGGGGAATGCGGGTATCCTCGGGAGCTATTTCCGCGGGGCAGTTAGTCGCTTTCATGCTGTATTTGTTCCAGATCGTGATGCCGATTACGCAGATTACGCAATTTTTCAATCAGGCGCAGAAGTCGCTGGGAGCTACGGACACGATTCTGCAAGTGTTAGACCACGAGGAAGAGGACCTGTATTCCGGCGATCCGGTGACGGACCCGGCACAGCCGATCCGGTTGGAGCATGTAACGTTCAACTACAAGAATGAGGAGCCTGTGCTCAAAAATGTAAGCTTTACGATGGAGTCGGGCAAGGCGACCGCCATCGTCGGTCCGAGCGGTAGCGGTAAAACGACGCTGTTCTCGCTTCTGGAGCGGTTCTACACCCCGCAGGCCGGAAACATCACGATCGGCGGTGACTCCATCGAGCGGTTCTCCCTGCATTCATGGAGGAGCCAGATCGGTTATGTGTCGCAGGAAAGCCCGCTGATTGCCGGTACGATCCGCGACAACATTTGCTACGGAATGGAACGGGAGGTCACGCTCGAAGAGCTCGAACGCGCATCCCGGATGGCGTACGCCGATGCGTTCATTGACGAGCTGCCGATGAAATACGAGACGGAAGTCGGGGAGCGCGGCATCAAGCTGTCCGGCGGGCAGCGCCAGCGGATCGCGATTGCCCGGGCGCTGCTGCGGAATCCGAAAATTTTGATGCTCGACGAAGCGACCTCAAGCCTGGACAGCAAATCCGAAGTCGTGGTGCAGCAGGCGCTGAACAACCTTATGCAGGGCCGGACGACGCTGGTCATCGCCCATCGTTTATCCACGGTCGTTGACGCCGATCGCATCATTTTTTTGGAGAAAGGCGTTATTACCGGCAGCGGTACCCATCAGCAGCTGCTTGAGTCGCATGAGCTGTACCGCGAGTTCGCCGAGCAGCAGCTCCAGCATCCGGCGAGTCCGCAGCTGCAAACGGAAGCCGAATTTCACTAAGCTAGGAAAAGGCATCTCTGCCCAGCGCCATTTTGGGGGAGATGCCTTTTTTGTGCAGCGCAGGAGGAAACCGTTCGATGTCGAATACTTATTTTTGAAAGTATGGGTGGAGGTGGAAATTTTATCGTGCAAGTACAAGCAAACAGGGAACTCTTGATAAGCTGTGTGGGCCTGTCGGCCGTGATGGCGCTGATGATCGGTTTGTACGGCTCAAGGAAGGAACCGCACATCGTTGCCGTTCTGACTGTATTCATTTGGCTGGCAGCCATCGGCATGCTGTATGTCATCTATCGGCGGTTGTCGATCAAGCTGGCTCACAAACAAAATACGATTGCCTGGATGATCGGCCAAATTCCCGGGGGCTTTCTGTCTGTCGACAGCCGCAATAGGGTGGATTTTGCGAGCGAAGGCGCCCTTGAGCTTATCCGGTCATTGACAAACCGGGATCAAACGGCGATCGGGGTTGATGTCAGCGAACTGTTTGCGCAGGCGGGCATTCAGGAAGAAATCCGCGGTATTCTCGGGATGATCCGCAGCGGGGAGAACTGCAGCAAAAAGCGGATTACTGTACAGGAAAAGGCGCTATTGTTCAACGCCGCTCCCATTATCGACCCGCATACAAGGCAAATTGCCGGTGCCATGATGCACATGCAGGATGTATCGGCTGCCGCGGCTGCGGCCAATCAAGCCAAGGAGTTTAATGACAGCGTGCTCGGAGATGCCGTTCATCTTCAGACGCTGCTTGATCTTCTGCCGCTTATGGTACTCGCTGTGGACAAGGATGAGCGGATTACGATCGTGAACGAAGCGTTCCTGGGCTATTTTCCGTGCTGCAGCCGGGGCAGTTTGATCGGAACGTGCTTCCGGAGTTTTGTCGCGCGGCAGGGAGGCAATTTTGAAGAAATGGCTCTAATCCAAGCGCTGCAAGGATACCGGACGGTTGCGCAGGAAATTGAGCTGAACGGGAGAATCTTTTTGAGCTATGCTTACCCGGTGACGGAGAATGGGCATGTAATCGGCGCAGTGGGCGTCTTTCAGGAGATTACGGAGGTCGAAATGCTGAAGCATGAGCGAAGCCAAATGGAAAGGCTCAGTCTTGTCGGACAAATGGCGGCCAGCATCACTCATGAAATCCGTAACCCGATGGCGGTGATCAGAGGATTTATTCAACTGATCAAGGAGCGCACAAGTCCCGATCTTCAGGAATATTTCGCCATTATTCTTGAGGAATTGGACCGGACCAACGAGATCATCAACGACTTTTTATCGTTGGCCAAAAACCGGGTCGTACTGATGGAATCGGATAATATGAACAGAGTCATCAGATCTTTGTATCCGATGATTGTGGCGGACGCCAACTTGCGGGGGATCGAAGTCGATATGCGGCTGGACCATGATGTGCCGGATATGCTGCTGAACGAGAAGGAGATTAAACAGCTGATTCTCAATTTGGTGCGCAACGGTTTGGAAGCTATGGACGGCAAGGGTGTCATTAAGCTTGAAACGCATGTGGCGGACGAGCAGGTGGAAGTAGCCATTACGGATACCGGATCGGGTATTTCCGAAGAGAAGCTGCAGCGGATTTTCGAACCTTTTTACACATCCAAGGAAAATGGGACCGGCCTGGGCCTCCCGGTATGTCTGAGCATTGTCGAGCGTCACAAAGGAAAGATGAATGCGTTTTCCACCGAAGGCAAGGGCACTGCCTTTATCATGACATTTCCGCTGCACACTTGAGATTGGAAGGGGGGGGATAAGGTTGGACGGGGAATAGCCTCTTTGTTGGAGGGGTTATTCTTTTATTTTACAAAATTTTGAAAAGATTCGTATTGACAGCGCATACATATCTCTTTATATTATAGTTAAATCTCTATTATTTCATATTTTTATAAAATAAAACGAAGGGGGTGGTCGGCGGCCAAGAGGCGAAGCCGATTTTTGAAAGCGATTTCGAAAAAACGCTTTATAACAGCCGAAAAGGAGGATTCAGTTGAAGAAATTTTGCATTCGCATGCTTTGCTTATTTATCGTTCTTGGGACAGTGCTGCCTAACCTCGCTTTTGCCGATGCCGTGCCGCCGGGAGCCGGTCCGGTTGCGGATTATCCCTTCGATCGGGATTTTACAACGGTTACGGGCACTACATACGTCATCGCGGACAGCACTGTAAACCACAACGACGCGGCAGCTCATGGAGGCGTGACATGGGACGCAGCCGGGAAAATGGGCGGTGCCGCGGTATTAAACGGAACGGACGGATACATCGAGCTTCCCGGCAATGTGACCCGTTCGGCCGATTTTACGTTTGCGGCATGGGTCAAATGGGACGGAACCGGCGGCGGCTGGACCCGCATTTTTGACTTCGGGGGGCCTGGCGGCTTTATGTATCTGACTCCCAGAGGCGCAGGCGACAAGCTTTATTTCAGTATTTACCAGGGTACGGATCAGACCTTGACGGGCGCTGCATTTCCGGTGAACGAGTGGACTCATGTTGCGGTAACGTTGGAAGGCGATGTCGGCAAGCTGTATGTGAACGGAGAATTGCAAGCGACCAACAATGCCATGACCTACAATCCGGACGCTTTGAACGCGGATGCGAACTGGTTGGGCAAGAGCCGTTTCGCTCCGGCGGATTCGAATTTCAGCGGCAGCATCGATGAGGTGTATATAGCGAACCGGGCCTGGAGCGAGAATGAAATTATAGGCGCATTGATCAGGAATGCTCCCGCGCCTGCGGCGAATAAGCTTCCCAAAATGGATCTGGGCATCGTACAAGACGAGAACAAGTGGACGAGCAACAATACCCATGACGCCGAGCTTATCAAAGTGAACGGCACTTATTACGCATTTTCGACAGACTTTCTGTTTACGGGAGCCGATAAAAAATATTACCCCGACGGCGTCGTGAAGCCGGGCATCCAAATTCGCAAATCGCCGGATCTCGTGCATTGGCAATTTGCGGGTCGCGTCTTTGACCGCGTATCGGACGAAGCGCGGCTCTGGTCCGGAAATACGGAATTTTGGGCGCCTGAAGTTGTGCAGATGAACGGCAAATTTTATTTGTATTATTCCGTTTCCGGTTTCGGTACGCGGAATTCTTATATCGGGCTGGCGACAAGCGAGACGATCGAAGGGCCGTGGCATGATGAAGGGGCGGTTTTCAAGACCAAAAGCGCTGATGACCAGCAAGTGAACGCCATTGATCCGAACATTGTATTCGATGCGGACGGCAGCCCCTGGATGGCGTTCGGCTCGTTTTTCGGCGGCATTTACATCGCCAAGATCGACCCGCAGACCGGCAAACTGGTCCAACCGGGCAATAGAGGCAAGCTGATTGCCAAGCGTCAGGGCGATACCGGAATCCCCGGTCCTGGCATCGAAGGCCCCAACATCATTTACAATCCGGATACGGGGTACTACTATTTGACGGTCAGTTATGAATCGCTGGGCGATACGTACAACGTTCGTGTGGCAAGATCCCGGTCCGTCGACGGCCCTTACGTCGATTATAACGGACATGACATGATCGATACGACAGGATCGAAGGAAACCGGCACGAAAATCATCAACTCCTACGCGTTCGAAGGGGACGCCGGGTGGGCCGGTACAGGCCACGATGCGTGGCTGAAGGACGGGAACAACTACTACATTGCGCATAATGCGCGTGTCGGCGAAGAGCCGCTCTGGTCCGAGCTGTATATACGCAAAGTTTTATGGACGGACGACGGCTGGCCTGCAGCATCCCCGGAGCGCTACGCGGGGGAACAGGAACAAGCCGTATATAAAGCGCAGATTGCAGGCGAATGGGAGCAAATCGTTCTCGACCGCAACGACGACGGCAAGCGCAAATCGTCCGTCATCACGCTGCTGGCCGGTGGCGCGATCGGCTCGCGCGACAGCCGCAATTTTTGGCAGCTAAGCGGCGGTAATACGCTTACGCTTCACTGGTACGCGCCGGATGCGGCCCCGGGCGGTTACTGGATCGACACGGTGAAAATCGCTCCGGCCTGGGATTGGGTCAAGTGGGCTCCGACCCTTGTATTCACAGGCCTGAACCAGTCCGGTACTGCGGTCTGGGGCAAAAAGCTCGGCGAGCTGTCGGATGAAGGCAGCGTGGCATCGGCCAAAGAAAACTTGTCCATCGGAGACGTGACAGCGGTGAAAGGCGACCTGGCACTGCCGGTTACAGGCGTCCGCAATACGAGCATCCGCTGGAATTCGAGCAATCCGGATGTCGTCGCGGCGAGCGGCAAAGTGAATCACCCGCCTTTTGGCTCCGGCAATGTCCAAGTGACGCTTACGGCCACGATTGTCAAAGGCGCGGCGAGCGCTGTCAAAACGTTTCAAGTCACAGTGCTGCCGGCGCCGCATGAAGTCATTGCCAAGTATTCATTTAACGATAGCGGGAATCTGCTGGCTGACAGTTCTGTGAACCATGAGAATCCGACGGCGTTCGGCGGCGTTACCTATGACGCTTATGGCAAAGCCGGCGGCGCGGTCAAGCTGAATGGGACGGACGGATACCTCAAGCTGCCGAACAGTGTCACCGATACCGCGGATTTTACGTTCATGGCTTGGGTCAAATGGGGCGGAGGCGGCGCGTGGCAGCGGATTTTTGATTTTGGCGGCACAGGCGGTTTCATGTTTCTGACTCCTTCCAAAGGCGGGGAAGAGAAGCTGTACTACACGATTTACAAAGGCACGGATCAGACTTTGATGGGGGGCTCCGCGCTTCCCAAAGATACATGGACGCATGTCGCCGTTACGATTGAGGATCACACCGGTACGTTGTATGTAGACGGACAGGCGGTTGCCGTGAATCCGAATATGACGATCAATCCGCAGGAACTGCTCGCGGATTCCAACTTTATAGGGAAGAGCCGGTTCCCCGATCCGACTTTTAACGGTTCTCTGGACGATGTGGAAATTTTAAGAAAAGCGCTGACCGCGCAGGAAATTCAGGAGCGGATGAATCATCCGGTACAGCCCGCGATGGATAACGGAAGCGGCAGTGGCAGCAGCAGTGGTACGGGCGGTACTTCCGGCGGTGGGGCAGACGGCAGTTCAAGCGGCATCGCGGAAGAACAGGCCGTAGTGAGCGAAGCCTCGTTTATCAAAGGCGCAGATGGCGCGGTTTCCGTAAGCATCGCTAAAGTGGCCAAGCAGGTGTCGATTCCGGTGAACGTCCTGCGCAGCTTGTCGGGGTCGTCTTTGGAACTGAAAAAAGACGGCGTTTCCGTCCGGCTGCCGAAAACGTTGATGGACAAGTGGCTCAGTCAGATAGCCGATGCCGACAAGCCGAAGACGAACATCCTCGTCGGCATGGAGCAAGTCACCGGAGCCTCGGCGGAGCTGTTGAAAAAGCCGGCGGGCACTGAAGTGCGGCCAGCCGGCGCCATCGTCGAACTCCGTCTGCAAATCGCCATCGGCGATAGTCGGCCTGTGACGATCAGCCGGTTTGCCGAAGGAGTTGTGCTGAAGCTGAAAGCCGGCGTCAGCGGAAGCGGCGGGCGGCATTTGCAAAACGTCTATGCTATCGCTGACGACGGAGCTTTGGAGTACGTGCCGGGTCAGTACGCTGACGGTTATTTTACCGCCGCGGTCTGGAATGCCGGCCGATATGCCGTGTTGGAATACGACAAATCGTTCTCCGACGTCCCGGATAGCCACTGGGCTTCGCTAACGATCAAAAGGATTGCGGCGAAGCAAATTGCCGAAGGCGTCACTGGGTCGGTCTTTGAGCCCGAAAGAGACGTAACCCGCGGGCAGTTCGCGGCTTTCCTGGCCCGTACGCTTGGATGGACGGCTCCAAAAGACGCTAATTTCGCAGACGTCGAAGCAGGAAGCGGGTATGCCGGTTCTATAGCGGCGCTGACCGAGGCCGGCATCATTAGCGGCCGGTCGGATACCCGGTTCGCGCCGACGGAGCCGGTCACGCGCGAGGAAGCGGCGGCAATGACAGTCCGCGCATACGAAAAGTCGAAGGGGGCCGCTACTCCACGTCCCGCGGCTGCGGACTTGAGCAACGCCGCCGAAGCAAGCGCATGGGCCGAGGCATATGTCGCAGCCGCCGTGCAGGAAGGCCTTCTGCAAGGCCGGGAAAACCACAGGCTTGCGCCTCGGGAAAACATCACCCGCGCCGAAAGCATGCAATTGCTGTTGAACCTGCTGTCCAAGCAATAACGCCATGTGTGTGGGGATCGCTCTCTGTGCGAGCAGCTGCTTTTGGGCTGTTCGCCGGGGGGCGATTTTTTCGCCACTCCAAAGGCGGATGGCGCAGCCGTTTGCGAAGCGGGCGGCAAGCCCGCCAAAGAAGCGCAGGCGTTGTCCGAACATGTAACGCAGCATCGCAGGCCTGGGTTTCGCGCGTGCTGAAAAAAGCCTGCGAAAGTGCAGGCTTTTTCTACGAAAGTGGCTCGTTTTGGCGAAAAACCTGCGATTGTGCAGGAATTTTCGGATAAAATGAGCCAGAGCCCATGTGTTCGCTGAAATTACTGCACATTTGCAGGAATTTCCTGCTGCCGGCGCATCGACGAGTAAAAGCCTGCACTTTTGCAGGCTTTCTTCACACAGCCAAGTATATGTGCCCGCCTAACGGTCTGGGTGCGCCCCACGGGGCGTTTATCGCCCAGATGATATTTCGACGGAGATGGGATAATCGTCACCGAGTCGGAGCCGGTGATTATCAGCGAAGCGATTCTCGGCGCATGTTCCGGCTTCAGGCGACGCCGGTAGGCTGAGCAGCGGGGCTTTAGCCCGCCGCCGAATATGAACAAGCATCAAGGAGCCACGCAGGTGGCGCTTGATGCTTCTTGTATCAACCACCAGTTAGACTAGGGGAATTCGGGAAAGCTTGTTTTTGGGGCAGCTAAGAGCTGAAGTGAGAGCGAGAGAATGACTTGGCACTTGGCAGCACAACGAAAAAGCCTGCAAAAGTGCAGGCTTTTTCCACGAAAGTAGCTCATTTTGGCGAAAAGCCTGCGATTGTGCAGGAATTTTCGGATAAAGTGGGCTAGAGCCCATGCGTTCGCTGAAATTACTGCACATTTGCAGGAATTTTCTGTTACCGACGCATCAACCAGTAAAAGCCTGCACTTTTGCAGGCTTTCTTCGCGCTTTGCTGTGCCTGCCCAACGGCCTGACAGCGCCCGGGCCGGCTGTGCTCTATCCACCGGTGTCCTGTATGAGGGTTTGAATTTTTTGCAGCCGGATGTACTCCGACTTTTCCAGCCGCGGGCGGAAGTATGCATATAAATAAGCCGCATCGGCAAAAGTAAGCCCCGGATAGCAGACGACCTCCTGCACCGCTTGGGGGTTGTCGAGAATGACCTGCCACTCGCCCGACCGGCCCGAGTGCGGGATCGTTTGCAGCACGTGCTTCTTGTAAGCGGCAATGCTGTGAAGCTCCTGCCAGATCCGCTCCCAGGAAGGGCTGAACCGGACCGGTTCGGGAAACATGCGCTCGGCCTTCGCAAGCAGCCCCTCGATGCGGCCCATGTCCTCGTCCGAGGCGGATTTTAATTGCTCCGTAAAGCGGTCCAGCAGCAGGCGAAAGCAGGAAAAGCCCCGCTCTGTCACACTGTCACGAAACGCCGTGATTTCTTCCGTCGAGGCTGTTTTTTCAAATTCCTCAAATAGGGTCGTTAGCATCGCTTCATTAACCACCTTGATCTGTAAATTGAAGGCAAATGAAAATTCTCATCCAAAATGTAACACAATTTACAATTGAAAAAAAGCGGTTTCACCCGATCCATGCCCCTGCGCGGTTTATATTCAGTTTATAAAAACGGTTTATGCTGATTTCGTCGGGATTTCTCCAAATTTTCTCCGGGTTTCCTCCGGAATTCGTCCGGACGGGTATTCTGAGGTATGCTGGTAGAGACACTACCGAATTATAGAGAAATGAGGCTGGCTGACATGGCCCATATTA
Source organism: Paenibacillus sp. sgz302164 (assembly GCF_056120505.1). NCBI lineage: Bacteria > Bacillati > Bacillota > Bacilli > Caryophanales > Paenibacillaceae > Paenibacillus > Paenibacillus sp. sgz302164. The sequence goes on from NZ_JBVYOL010000009.1 coordinate 311,662, forward strand.
TGATCGTTGACGACGATCCTTTTATCCGCGAACTGGTTCGCGTGTTTATGCAAAAAGAGGGCTTCGACGTCGTCGAAGCTTCCGACGGCAGAGAGGCGCTGGCCCTTTTGGAGACCGTGCAGGTCGATATGGTCATATTGGACATCATGATGCCCAATATGGACGGCTGGGAGCTGTGCAAAGAGCTGAGGAATCATTACGATTTCCCTCTTCTGATGCTCACCGCCAAAGGCGAAACTTCGCAGAAGGTCAAAGGCTTCGAGCTGGGCACCGACGATTATCTCGTCAAGCCGTTCGAGCCGATGGAGCTCGCCATGCGGGTGAAGGCGCTGCTCAAACGATACAAAATCGCGGCTTCGCAGACCGTCCAGGCCGGCAACCTGACGATCAACCGCAAAACGTTCGAAGTGACGGCCGATTCCGAGAGCGTGACGCTTCCGCTGAAGGAATTCGAGCTGCTCTACAAGCTGGCGAGCTATCCCGGCAAAACCTTTTCGCGCGACCAACTGATCGAGCAGATCTGGGGCTTCGATTACGAGGGCAACGAGCGGACGGTCGACGTCCACATCAACCGGCTGCGCGAAAGGTTTCCCGAGGAGCGGTACGCCTTCCGGATCAGCACGATCCGCGGGCTCGGCTACCGCATGGAGGTGCTTCGTCCGTGAAAAAAAGAAGCAAGGCGGAGCGGATGCAGCGCCTCCGCGGCTTCCTTTTTCCCACAGCCATTTTTGCCGTCATAGTGATCTACTGGACAGGGCTTTATTTTGGAACAGCCTGGTTGTACGGTTACCTGGGGACGCAGCCTCGGGAACTGTTCCGGCAATTGATCAACTCTATCGGGGGCATGGTGCTCTGGGGCTTCACGATGTTGCTGATAAGCAGGTACTTCCATTCACAGCAAATGCAGTTTTTCCAGGCTATGATCGGGGCGATCCGCCGAATATCTAAAGGCGATTTTAACGTATCCATTGAGCAGGACCCAAACGACGGGCGATTCGTCGAGTTTGTCGAGCTGGTGGACAGCATCAATGACATGGCGGTCGAGCTCGGCCAAATGGAGCAGATGCGGCAGGAGTTCATCTCGAACGTTTCCCATGAAATCCAGTCGCCGCTAACGTCGATCAGCGGATTCTCCCGCGCTCTGCAAAGCGGCGACACGACACCGGAAGAGCGCCGGCATTATCTGGAGATCATCGAGGCGGAGAGCAGGCGTCTGTCCAAGCTGAGCGACAACCTGATGAAGCTGACTTCCCTGGAATCGCAGCATCACCCTTTCGAACCGAAAAGCTTCCGGCTCGACAAGCAGCTGCGGAGCGTCATATTAGCCTGCGAACCGCAGTGGCAGGAGAAAGAGATCGAGCTGGATATCGAACTGGCAACGGGTCATATAACGGCCGATGAGGAGCTGCTGAGCCAGGCGTGGAGCAACCTCGTTTATAATGCGATCAAATTTACTCCCGTTGGCGGAACGATCGGAATCCGGCTCGAATACCGGGACGACCGGGCACTAGTCCGGATCAGCGATACAGGCATCGGCATCGCCGAGGAGGACCAAGCGCACATTTTCGAGCGTTTTTACAAGGCCGATAAATCGCGGAATCGCGTTGCAGGAGGGAGCGGGCTGGGACTCTCCATCGTCAAAAAAATTATAGACATGCATCACGGAAGCATCGCCGTTGCAAGCAAGCTGGGCGAAGGCGCCGAATTCACGATTACGCTGCCCTTGACGAAATAACGATACGCACGGCAAATAGGGATCCCGCTTATCCATGATAACCGGAATCCCTATATTTCACTTATCGTATTCAATTGTAAAAAGACACGCTCCTATCAACCGACTCGCATTGCACATTCCAAACATTCAACTGCTGGTTCACGACCTTTACCGCTTTTCCACATCCCTGAGATCCCGCATGCCCCATGAATCAAGAAAAGTAAGAGAAAGCCTCGCACCTCTTTCCTTCATGGATTTTTAAAAGGGAGGGCATGCTTCGCTAACCGGCTTCATTGGACTATCCCCTTTCATTGAATCTACTATCATATTAGCCTATTATTAAAATATTGTAAATATTCAGATAACTAATTGATCGTTTGGAACTAGACAAAAGCGACCAAATTACCAACATTGCTGCCCGCGGTTAGTAGAATCGTCGGATTACCTGCTCGCCTTAAGAAATTTGTACCTATGGGGAGACACGCCCTCGACTTTTTTGAAAATACGGCTGAAATAGCTCGCATCGGCATAACCTACGAGCGCGGCCACCTCCCTCATGGAGCAGTTGGAAAAGGCCATCAGCTCCTTGGCGCGGTTGATTCGAACCCGGATTAAATAGTCGATCGGGCTGTAGCCGGTCTGGGTTTTGAACAGCTGGGACAAATAACCGGTGCTGTAGCCCACATATGCGGCAAGCGAATCGGCGGTCAGAGGTTCCATGAACCGGTCGTTCATGTATTGTATCGCACGCGTGACGGCGTCTTCGGTTTTCGCAGCGCGCAGCTGCTCCTGAAGCTGGCGGAACATGTGATAAATAAGCTCGTAAAACAGCTTCTTGGTATGTAGCTTTTCCGGTATGCCGGGGGATACCCAGGCCTGCAGCATTTGCTCGAACGTCCCGCGCAGGATCGCTTCCGAGCTGAGCATCAAATCATAATGCATCTCGGAAGGGGAATCCGCGGGATGCTGCCAGGCGAACTCGCTTTGCGCCGCTTCCGGCAGTTCGGCATGGTACATGACGAAGAAGTATTCCAAAGGCGCTTCCTCGACCGCAACATGGAGAATCATATCCTTGCCGACATGAATAATTTTGTGAGGCACCGCCGTGTAAGGAGCGCCATTGCAGATGAATGTGCCGGCGCCCTTGGTAACCATGACAAACCCGGCCGCGGGGGTCCGGTAATTGCGCACGGCTTCGCCCTCTTGCATGCTTCCGTAGAACACACCGGCGACGGAGATAGAGGCATGGCTCGAATACTCCAGATGCCTGTGCACTTTGCGGAGATTGGAGCCGGGGCAATCCGCAGGCAAATTTGAACTTGCAGCAAAGCTATGTTTCACGCTGTCGCACACCTCGCATGGGAAAAAATATCGCTTTTAAGCTGAATTTTATTGATAATGATTATCATTATCGCAAAATAACAGGCGCCGGTCAACATGAAACTCTTCAAACTACTGGGCTGCCTGCAGCATAGAAGCTGCGAGACCGAGAAAGCAGTGAGAAAAGTAGTTGACAAAGCAGTCCGCAGACTCTATCATTGAATAAAAAATGAAACTGATAATCATTATCACCATTTGAGGTGTTGACTTCATTTCGTCCCCGTTGACATCCTTGCATACTTGTTTTTTGGAGGCTATGGCTAGTTATGCTGGCAGGACAAAAGGAAGAGTTATCCCTAAGTACACGCCCGTACGTCGCTACTTTGATTTTAATCGGAGGAACGGCGGCTTTGTTGTTAGGATTGGCGCTTTCCATTTCCGTAGGTGCGGCGGATATTTCGCTGTCGACGGTGTGGACTGCCGTGTTTCGTTTCAACCCGGATTTGACCTCGCACCAGATTATTCAGGAGCTTCGCCTGCCCCGCGCGCTTGCCGGCGCTATGGTCGGCGCCTGCTTTTCGGTAGCGGGGGCGCTCATGCAGGGAATGACCCGCAACCCGCTGGCCGATCCCGGTCTGCTCGGCATCAATGCCGGTGCGGGATTCGTGCTGGCGGCGTGCTTTGCATTTTTCCCCGGCATGCCGTTCCATTATTTAATCTTGTTCTCGTTTCTGGGGGCTGCGGTTGGTACGGCGCTCGTATACGGCATTGGCTCTATGGCCAAGGGAGGTCTTACTCCCGTAAGGCTGGTACTGGCCGGGGCGGCCGTCAGCGCGCTGCTGGTAGCGCTTAGCGAAGGAATCGCCCTGTACTTCCGCATCGGGCAGGATATTGCGTTCTGGTACGCCGGAGGCGTCGCCGGGACCAAATGGCTGCAGATCAAAATCATGTTCCCCTGGATCTTGGGCGGACTGATCGGCGCCATGGCGATCTCCCGTTCCATTACTTTGCTCAGCCTGGGTGAAGAAGTTGCGGCCGGACTCGGGCAGCGCATCGGCCTTGTGAAGCTGGCCGGCGCGATTCTCGTGCTGGTTCTTGCCGGCGCGGCGGTATCCGCAGTCGGTGTGATCGGCTTTGCCGGACTGATCATCCCGCATGTCGCCCGGTATTTGGTCGGAGTGGATTACAAATGGGTCATCCCATGTTCGGCCATTTTGGGCAGCTTGCTGATGGTCATAGCCGATATCTGCGCCAGAATGATCAATCCGCCGTATGAAGTGCCCATCGGAGCGATTATCGCGCTGATCGGGGTTCCGTTCTTCCTCTATCTGGCACGCAAAAACAGAAGGGAGATGTAGCGGAATGCACACGCAGGTGGAAAGCTTGAACCGGAGAAAAGCGCTTCGCGCTGTTGGCGTAACGGTCTTGCTGGGAATATTTATTATACTTGCCTTTATCATAAGCATGAATATTGGTTACACACGGCTTTCGCCGATCGAGGTGTTCACAACCTTATTTGGTGCCGGGACGCAAAAGCAGGCGCTGATCCTGTTCGAATTCAGACTCCCCCGCATCATCATATCGGTGCTGGTGGGCGGCGGTTTGGCCATCTCGGGAGCTGTTCTGCAAGGCATATCGCGCAACGCGCTGGCCGACCCCGGGATACTTGGAATCAATGCAGGGGCAGGGCTCGCTGTCGTGCTGTTCGTATCCTTTTACAAAGTGAATGCGGCTGCTCCCGTGTTCATTATGCCTTTTCTGGCTCTGGTCGGCGCAGGGCTGGCCGCAGCGGTCATTTACTTGCTGGCTTACAAGAAAAAAGAGGGTCTTTCGCCCACGAGGCTCGTTTTGGTCGGAATAGCCGTCGCTGCGGCCATTCACGCAGGGATGATTGTATTGACCATTCGGATGGACCCGAATGATTTTCAGTTCGTATCGGTCTGGCTGGCGGGCAGCATTTGGGGAACCAACTGGAAATTCGTTCTGGCGCTGCTGCCGTGGATGCTTGTACTTGTACCCTTTGTGCTCTACAAAGCAAGAGCGCTGAACGCGCTGAATCTCGGTGACCCCGTTGCTATCGGCATCGGCACTTCCGTTGAAAGAGAAAGACTTGTTTTGCTCGGCGCAGCCGTCGCCTTAGCGGGATCTTGCGTTGCCGTCGGCGGAGGCATCTCCTTCGTCGGACTGATTGGACCGCATCTGGCGCGGAAATTGGTCGGGGCGAAACATCAATACCTGCTTCCGGCAGCCGGACTTGCAGGCGGGCTGCTGCTCATTGTCGCGGATACAGTTGGCAGATGGATTTTGCAGCCTTCGGAAATCCCGACCGGTATCGTTGTTGCCGTCATCGGAGCACCCTACTTCTTATACTTATTGGCAAAAGCTAAAGCATAAAAAACCGGAAGTGAAGGAGAGTTTATATGGACCGTTTAATGACCAAACAACTGGATATCGCGTACGAGGACCGCTTAATTGTCAAAGATTTGAACGTATCGATTCCGTCAGGCAAAATCACAGCGCTGGTAGGCGCGAACGGATCGGGAAAATCAACCATCTTGAAGACGATGGCGCGGATTATGAAGCCGAAGGGCGGGGGCGTATATTTGGACGGCCAGTCCATCCACCGGCAATCTACGAAGGAAGTGGCCAAACAGCTCGCCATTTTGCCGCAAAATCCGATAGCCCCGGAAGGCTTGACCGTGTCGGAACTGGTCGGCTATGGCCGCTTTCCGCATCAAAAAGGGTTCGGTTCGTTAACGAAAGAAGATAAAGACATTATCCAATGGGCGATTCAAGTAACGGGAATGACCCCGTTCTACGACCGTCCTGTCGACCAATTGTCAGGCGGCCAAAGACAGCGCGCGTGGATCGCGATGGCGCTTGCGCAGCAGACGGACATTTTGTTCCTCGACGAGCCGACGACGTTCCTGGATATGGCGCATCAACTGGAAGTATTGAAGCTGTTGGAGAAGCTGAATGAGGAAGAAGGCCGCACCGTCATCATGGTCGTGCATGACCTCAACCACGCGACACGTTACGCTCAACACATGGTCGCAATTAAAAGCGGAACCGTAGTCAGCGAAGGAACGCCTGTAGAAGTAATGACCAAAGAGGTGCTGCGCGAAGTGTTCGGCATCGAGGCCGATCTGGTCGCCGACCCGCGTACCGGCGTGCCCCTTTGTCTGCCCTACGAGCTTGCCGCAGAGCCTTACAGCAATGCCGCCGATAAGCGTACCGACAAAGCGGCGGATAAACAGCAGGCGCGAGCCCGGCAGCAAGCCGAGGTGCGCGACGAAACGCTGCAGCCTGTATAGGGGCGGCATAAAAAAGCACCCGTCTGTCGCTATCTGAGCGGCAGCGGGTGCTTTTTTGCGTTTCAATCGGGAGCGGGTCCTTCCGGACGCCGGGGATTTGCCGGTGGCAGGAAACTGCAAACGCGCGTTTAAGTCGCGCCTGCCAGCAGTCAGGCAATGAAGCAGACTAACCTCAGGCTAAATGTGCCTGACAAAGTTTTTAAACCTTGTGCCCTGATGCGTCAAGGTCCCCCGATCTCCTTCCACGATAAGGCCGTAAACTTTGGCGCTTACATGCAGTTCCAGACGGCTGCGGTCCTCGAATTCAAACGTAACGTAATAATTCGTACTCGCGCTTGAGTCGCCGGAACCGCCCCACACTTGGGTTCTTTTGCTTACTGCGGTATAGCTGCGATTTTCGATGGGGGACGCGTTGTTGGATGCCCATGTTGCGAGTCCTTTGACGATTGTGAAGATCATGATGGCCGCCACCATTCCGCCAAAAACGAGCATGCCTGTCGGCGGGCCCCCCATAAGACCAATCTGCATACTCCGTACCTCCCTACATGCCAAAACGCCGCATGCTACAAAAATTTTTTTACAAAACGGTAACCCGTCTCTTCAAATCCCAACTGTTTGTAAAAATTGTGGGCTTCCTCGGCCCTTTGAAAACCGGAAACGAGCCACAAGCCCACGCAGTTATGCTCGACGGCGAGCTGCTCCGCGTAATCCATCAAAATCCGGCCGAAACCTCTGTTCCTCGCCTCCTCGTTCACGACAATCACCGAAACCTCGCCGTATCTGGAGACATCCTCGATATTCTCGCGAATTCGAAAGCCGAGAGTCCCCCGAATCCGGCCGTCCTCCAAACAAACATACAAGGAGTCGAACGGGCTGGTCCGAATAAAGTGGAGCCGGTTTTCAATGTGGAGCGGGGAGATGACCTTGCCGGTCAACTGAGACATCAGCATGCTTAATTCCTGGGAATCTTCCGAAGCGGCATTGCGAATAACATAATCCATTAGTGTCCTTCTTTCTTCTCTGAAATGGCGATGTGCCTATACTAAGGTTACCATAAAATGGAACATTAGTTCTACATTTCATATTGAAAAAAAGAAAATTCCGCCCCGAAAGACGGAACGAAGCCGCCCAGCCCCCACACGCCGGAGCCCGGTCGAACAAACTATCTGGAAATGCGGAGAAAACCTGCAAAAGAAACCTGCAAAAGCCCCCATGACGCCGTGGACGTCACCCCACAGAATGAAAATAATCAGGTCTACTGCGTTCTATTTTCGTATAAAGTGCAGTTTTTGCTCAATGGATATGCCTGCAACAAAATATGCCTGCAATTGTTAAAAAGTTACGGGTTGGGGGGAACCAGAGGGGAGTTAATTTGAGGTGCAGCTGATCTTTCCCTATACGCCTCTCCAGCGCAGGTTATAGCGTTGTAAAGTGAGGGGGGATGAGGCGGTTTAATTGGAGAAAAAGCCTGCGAAAGTGCAGGTTTTCTCTGTGAAAAAGGCCCATTTTGGCGAAAAACCTGCAAAAGTGCAGGAATTTTCACGGAAAGTGGATCTGAGTCCATGTGTTCGGTGAAAAGCCTGCACAATTGCAGGAATTCTTCGCAGCCAGCGATCAAGGACGCAAAATTCATGTATTTTTGCAGGTTTTTTCGCGTAGCCAGGGAGATTGTGGCTATCGCTTATGACGCAGGGGGGTTCAACAGCCTGCAATTGTCAGGCTTTTCGCCAAAATGAACTATTTTCACGAAAAAAACTTTCCAGGCTGTTGAGAAACCCCCTTTTTTCCTGGATGCTCAAAAAAAGCACCAAAGGTATAAGCCAAACACTCCTCTCAGATCGTTTTAAATCAATTTTTTCTCTTCGAGATGAGTGGCCCCCACATAAAAATTGATCTGAGAGGAAACCCGTTAGACTTTCTCGACAGCCTGACTTTCGCAGGTTTTCCCCTACTAAGCTGCTTTGTGCCCCTCTGCTTCAGCAATCCGCAATCCCTACAGGTGAGGCGGTAGGGAGGAAAAGCGGCGGTTCCTCTACCCCGTCGCTCTGTCAGCAATCCGACTCCGCCTCCAAGGGCGGAACGCTACCACCTGAGCGGATCAGGCTTGGGCGTGGATTGTGTTCAGCGTCGTGCGGTCGCTTTTTTGCACGAGCTTGATGAGCAGCTCCTTGGCGGCGGCATAATCGTCGACGTGCAAAATGGAGCCGGCCGTATGAATATAGCGCGCGCAGACGCCAATCACGGCAGAGGGGATGCCTCGGCCCTGCAGATGCACTTGTCCGGCGTCCGTGCCGCCGGCTGAGATATAGTACTGATACGGGATTTTGTGAGTCTCCGCCGTATCGAGAATGAACTCGACCATCCCCCGGTGGGTGAGCATGGTGGGGTCATAGACGCGCAGCAGCGCGCCGCGGCCGAGCTGGCCGAAGGCCTGCCGGTCGCCGGACGAATCGCCGGCGGCGCTCACATCCAGCGCGTAGAACAAGTCGGGCTGGATGAGGTTCGCGGCGGTCCGCGCGCCGCGGGCGCCAAGCTCCTCCTGTACGGTCGCGCCGGCGTACAGGACGTTCGGGAGCTTCGCATCCGCTGCGCGAAGCTCCTTGAGCAGCTCAATCGCCAGGCCGACGCCGTAGCGATTGTCCCAGGCTTTAGCCAATATCCGCTTCGGATTGGCTAAAGGGGTGAACGGGCAGACCGGCACGACCTGCTGCCCGATAGCTACGCCGATGGCCTCGGCATCTGCACGGTTGTCGGCGCCGATGTCAATGTACATCGACTTGATGTCTACGGGCTTGGCGCGCGCGGCCTCGTCCAGCAAGTGCACGGGCGTCGAGCCGATCACGCCGAGGATCGGCCCTCGCCCGGTCATAATCTGCACGCGCTGGGCGGGCAGCACTTGACTGAACCAGCCGCCGAGCGGCTGGAACTTCACCGTGCCATGCTCGGTGATGCCGTTCACGAGAAAGCCGACCTCGTCAAGATGGCCGGCAACCATGATGCGCGGGCCGTTTTCGTCGCCGCGCATCACGCCGAAAATGCTGCCCAGCCCGTCAAGCACGATTTCATTCGTGTAAGCTTCCAGCTGACTTCGTACATATTTGCGAATCTCGCGCTCGAAACCGGGCGCGGCCGGCATTTCGGTCAAAGTTCGGAATAATGCCAGTGTATCTGCATTCATGGTGGAATCCCTCTTTTCAAAAATATATGGACAAAAACGTTCAAGCACGAGCTTCATTTTATCATACGGAATCGCTGAATGCTTGTATGTGGGGGAGATCGGGGAGAACGATGTAAGAGAGCGGGGAGCCGTATTTCCGGCGAATCGGGGGTAAGGGTGGTAAGTGCGCGGGGCACGGAAGAGGAGGACAAAGCCCCTCTTGACTAAACTAATATAATTAGTTATTATACTAATATAATTAGTTTTTGGGAGGCGTTTATTTTATGGAAATAACGAAAAACGGTTTTTTGTATCAGTTGGCCTTTCTGCCGAGGATTTTTCCGGTCAATTGCTATTTGGTCGAGGAAGAGAAGGAGCTGACGCTGGTCGATGCGGCGCTGCCTTACAGCGTCAAGGGGATTTTGCAGGCCGCCGAACGTATCGGGAAGCCGATTACGAACATCGTGCTCACCCATGCCCATGGAGATCACGTCGGGGCTCTGGATGCCTTGAAGCGGGCGCTGCCGCAGGCCAAGGTCTCGATCTCCCGCCGCGACGCGAAGCTGCTGGCAGGCAGCACCGATCTGGAGGAAGGCGAACCGGATCAGCCGATCAAAGGCGACGTGCCGAAATCGGTCCAAACGAAGCCTGACGCGCTTTTGGAGGAAGGCGACCGGATCGGCTCGCTCCAGGCGGTCTCCGCTCCGGGCCATACGCCGGGTTTGATGGCCTTTTTGGATTTGCGCAGCCGCGCTTTGATCGCGGGGGACGCTTTCCAGCTGCGCGGTGGCATGGCCGTGTCCGGTGTGTTGAAGCCATGGTTTCCGTTTCCGGCGATGGCGACCTGGAGCAAGCAGACTTCGTTGGCAAGCGCAAGAAAGCTTGCGGAGCTGAAGCCCGCTTTGCTCGCCGTCGGGCACGGACGCATGCTTGCGAACCCGCATGCTGCGATGGAGCAGGCTTTGGAAGCTGCGGCAAAAAGATTTATACTGTAAAGAAATGGATGAAGAGATGGGGAATATGGAATGGCTTATCGACAAGGATTGGATACAGACGCCGTTTTACAGGCTGCAATTGAAATTGCGGACCGCGAAGGGATCGAGCAGGTGACATTGGCTGCGCTGGCCGGCAAGCTGAATGTGAAGACGCCTTCTTTATACAACCATATCAAAGGCCTGCCCGGCTTGAAAAAGCAGTTGTCCCTGCTGGGCCTGATCCGCATCAAAGAGGCGCTGATCGAGTCGATCCTCGGCAAGTCCGGGGATGATGCGCTGCTGGCCGCAGGCTTCGCTTATGTCAATTTTGCGAGGAAGCAGCCGGGGCTGTACGACGCGATTACCGCGTCGCAGGATTTGATGGACCCTGAACTCAGCGAAGCGGGCGGCCAAGTTGTTGGGATTATTCTCCGCATACTGGAGGATTACAATTTCGGCAAGGAAAAAGCGCTGCACGTTGTACGGGGCTTCCGCAGTATGGTCCACGGGTTCGCTTCGCTGGAACTCAGAAACGGCTTCCAGATGGACATTGACCGCGATATGAGCTTAAATCTGCTGCTGACTACGTACCTGTGCGGCTTGCGCGCCGCACTTTGAGCTGCAAGCCGCGCAGATAAAGGGCGGGGTCTCTTCATGCTCCGAATCTGCAGATTCGCGGCTCCGGTCGGCCTTTTTTTTGTTGCATATACTATCGAAAAGAGACCGTCCCCACAAGCGAAAAATCTGCTTCGGGACGGCCTCTCCGTCTTTATCTATGTTCAACCGGAATCCAGTCGCGGACCCCGTTATCTTCTATAATTCCAAGCGTAACGTCGGTAATGTCCGGGTCTTGCAGCAATCTGTCACGAATTTTGAACTTGATGTCGTCCGCATCGGCGAGCGATAAGCCCCGGCTTAGCTCAATCAAACCGTCAACATGGTAATAGCGGCCTTCCTGAAGCACGCGCATTTGGTAAATGTCCATCACATTTGTTTCGGAAAGGATGATTTTGGCGACTTTGTCCTCGATATCGGGAGGGGCGGCCACGCCGATCAGACCTACCATATTGTCATAACCGACTCTGAATGCGACAGCGACCATCAAAAGACCGATCATAATCGTGACAACGCCGTCCAAAACGGCAAAGTCCACCAAAGCGGTAACGGCGACTCCGACCAGAGCCAGGAGCGCGCCTGATGTGGCGACCAGATCCTCATAAAAAACGAGGCGTGTCGGCGGGGCGGCACGTTTGACATTGCGGAATGCGGCCATGACGACGGCGAAACCTTTGGCGTCGACACGGGATTCGCGAACGACTTCCTTCATGGCTTTGATCAATACGTACCCATCGACCGCGATGGAGAGCAGAAGCACGAGAAGATTCAGTATAAAACCGGAAGTTTGCACAGGGTGCAGAATTAAGTGATAGCCTTCTTTGATCGTCTCGTAAGCCATAACCGTTACAACGATAACGGCGATCATACAAAAAATGTTAATGACTCGGCCAAATCCGGCCGGGAAACGGCGCGTGGGCTTTTTTTCCGAAAGCACGCTGCCCACAAATACGAAAGCCTGATTCACCGCGTCCGCCACGGAGTGCATGGTCGATGCGAACATTGCACCGTTACCGGTTACTGCGGCGGCGACTCCTTTGGCGATTGCGATTAACGTGTTGCCTATTGCTGCTGTTGCTGAAGACATGTTGCCTTTCTTGAGTAAACTCCAAAACTCGCTTCGTTCCGGGTCAGGGTCCATTGTTGAATAATTCCTCCTAAAAAGGTTTATAATAAATGCCCGTATTTTCTTACGTGCCGGGGAGTTAAAAGTTCCAGGTTTTTTGGACTAATTATCCAGAGGGCACAGATTGACACACGGAAGCAACGCCGTTAAAATAAAAAACAAGTTCATACAAGTGACGGAGAACAGGAGACTCACATCGGTTGCTCATCTTAAAACGGTGCGGCAGTGTATGTGAGTTTTTATGTTTTCGAAAAAACGGAGCCGAGTATGAAGCAAAAGAGCCGCACGGAAAGAATGAATTTGTAAGCGTATTCATATTGTTTTAAAATAAGAATGTGAATAACGTTCTGCATATGATAACGTTGATCTTGAGAAATAGCATGTTAAACTAACCGGAACGGAGCGCGTTCGATGTCGTTTCAACAGCAAACGATTTTGCCGGCTGTACGCAGGATGAAAGACCTGGAGAAGCTGCTGAAATCCCCGTATTCCTACCTGGTTTTGCTCGATAATCATATCGGACAGCTCAAGAGCGTCGTAGACTTGGCCAAAGCGCACGGCAAGCAGTTGCTGCTTCATGCCGATTTGATCGAAGGGTTGAAAAACGACGAGTATGCGGCTGAATTTTTATGCCAAAATATTCGCCCGGCCGGGCTGATCTCGACGCGGGCCAGCGTAATTGCGAAAACGAAGCAGAACGGCCTGCTGGCCATTCAACGGCTATTTTTGCTCGACAGCAGCGCTCTTGAAAAGAGCTACGCGCTTCTGGAGCGGACGCAGCCGGACTTTATCGAGGTTCTGCCGGGCGTGATACCGCACGTGATCGCAGAGGTGAAGGAGCGCACGGGCATTCCGATTTTTGCCGGCGGGCTGATCCGCTCGGTTCGCGATGTCGAGCAGGCGATTGAAGCCGGCGCCGCCGCCGTCACGACATCACAACACGAGTTGTGGAAGCATTTTGCAGCACCGGCACAGTAGGCAGGCAAAAGGCAGCGAGCCCTTGGGGGCCGCGCACGTATTTAAATGACATGGAGGCTGTATAAGTGGATACAACCTATATATTGTCCCTGGATCAGGGGACGACGAGTTCAAGAGCGATTTTATTTGATAAGCAAGGAAATATAGCGCATTCCGCGCAGTTGGAGTTTCGGCAATATTTCCCGCAGCCGGGCTGGGTGGAGCATGATGCGAACGAAATATGGCTGTCCGTTCTGGGCGTCATTGCGACGGTGCTCGCCGAGTCGGGCGTCCGGCCGGAGCAGATTGCCGGAATCGGCATTACGAATCAGCGGGAAACGGCCGTCGTATGGGAGCGCCAAACCGGCATGCCGGTGTACCGGGCGATTGTCTGGCAATCGCGCCAAACGGCGGCCATTTGCGACGAGCTGAAAGCGCAGGGGCTGGAGGACATGATCAAGGAGCGGACAGGGCTGCTGGTGGACGCTTATTTTTCCGCGACCAAGATCAAATGGATTCTAGATCATGTGGAAGGAGCAAGAGCGGCTGCGGAGCGCGGCGATCTGCTGTTCGGCACGATCGATACATGGCTGATTTGGCGGCTTACGGGAGGAAAGGTTCATGTCACGGACTATTCCAACGCTTCCCGGACGATGCTGTTCAACATTAGCGAGCTGAAGTGGGATGAGGAACTGCTCGCTCTGCTCGACATTCCGGCGGCGCTTCTGCCGGAGGTGCGCTCTTCCTCCGAAGTGTACGGATATACGGAGGAGAGCCACTTTTTCGGCGCTTCGATACCGATAGCAGGCGCGGCGGGCGATCAGCAGGCGGCTTTGTTCGGGCAGGCTTGCTTTGAGCAGGGGATGGCCAAAAACACTTACGGCACGGGCTGCTTCATGCTGATGAATACGGGCGCGCGGCGGATTCCGTCGCGCAGCGGGCTGCTGACGACCATCGCCTGGGGCTTGAACGGCAAAGTGGAGTATGCGCTGGAAGGCAGCATTTTTGTGGCCGGCTCGGCGATTCAATGGCTGCGGGACGGTCTGCGGCTGATCGAGTCGGCGAAAGATACGGAGGAGTATGCGACACGCGTCGCTTCGACCGAGGGCGTCTACGTGGTGCCGGCTTTTGTCGGGTTGGGCACTCCATATTGGGATAGCGAGGTGCGCGGGGCCGTATTCGGCCTTACGAGAGGCACTTCGAAAGAGCATTTTGTGCGGGCGACGCTGGAATCGCTTGCTTTTCAGAGCAAAGATGTGCTGAAAGCGATGGAAAGCGATTCGGGAATTGCCCTGACCAAGCTGCGCGTCGACGGAGGGGCCGTGGCCAACAGCTTCCTCATGCAGTTCCAAAGCGATCTGCTGGGCGTTGCCGTCGAGAGGCCGCGCATCCGTGAAACGACCGCCCTCGGCGCGGCTTATTTGGCCGGTCTGGCCGTCGGCTACTGGCGGGATCAGGCCGAAATCGCCGCTCAGTGGCAGGTGGACCGGACATTTGAACAGCAGATGGAGCCGGCAGTCCGGGAGAAGCTGTACGGGGGATGGAAAAAAGCGGTGCAGGCGGCAATCGCTTTTAAATAATCGCGAAACGTGGTATAGTAATGACAAGTTAATAAACGGTTGGAGACCAGGAGAAACCACAGCAGCCTGTACGTGTATGCGTAACAGGTATGTTGTGGTTTTTTTGCTTGGGGACCTTGGGAGGGAGACCATCATGACAATGGGTACGGAGAGGATTAAACTTACCGGCGAATTTTCGGGTTTGGAAAGACTCGGCGTTTTGAACGCCATGGCGGAGCGGGAATTTGATTTGATCGTCATCGGAGGAGGCATAACCGGCGCGGGCATCGCTTTGGACGCGCAAAGCCGCGGACTGCGGACGGCGCTGGTCGAGATGCAGGACTTCGCCGCGGGCACGTCGAGCCGCTCTACGAAGCTGGTGCATGGCGGTCTGCGCTATCTGAAGCAGTTTGATGTAAAGGTGGTTGCGGAGGTAGGCAAAGAGCGGGCTATCGTGTACGAGAACGGGCCGCATGTGACGACGCCGGAGTGGATGCTGCTGCCGCTTTATCAGGGAGGGACATTCGGCAAATTCTCGACCTCGTTAGGGCTGCGCGTCTACGATTATCTCGCAGGGGTCAAGCGGAGCGAACGGCGGCGGATGCTTGGCAGGGAGGAGACGCTTGCTCACGAGCCGCTGCTGGGCAAAAAAGGGCTCAAGGGCGGCGGCTACTACGTCGAATACCGCACGGACGATGCGCGGCTGACGATCGAGGTGCTGAAAAAAGCCGTGGAACTCGGAGCTTTAGCGGTAAATTACGCGAAAGTGGAAGAACTGATCGTCCGCGACGGCAAGGTGGCCGGCGTGCGCGTCGTCGATCAGGCGGCAGGCGGCGCGCAGAACGGCTCCTACCGGATCTATGCGGCAAAAGTCATCAATGCCGCCGGCCCGTGGGTCGATGAGCTGAGAGAGATGGACGGATCGAAAAAAGGCAAGACGCTGCACCTGACCAAAGGGGTGCATCTGGTGTTCGACCAGCGCCGCTTTCCGCTGCGGCAGGCGGTTTATTTTGATACGCCGGACGGGCGGATGGTGTTTGCCATCCCGCGGGACGGCAAAACCTACGTCGGGACGACGGATACGAACTACAGCGGGGATACGGCCCATCCCCGCATGACGGCGGCCGACCGCAGCTATTTGCTGCAGGCGGTCGGCGGGATGTTCCCGTCCCTCGGTTTGACGGTGGAAGACGTCGAATCGAGCTGGACCGGGCTGCGCCCTCTGATCCACCAAGAGGGCAAAGACCCTTCGGAGATTTCGCGCCGCGACGAAATCTTCGTCTCGGACTCCGGCCTCATCTCGATGGCCGGAGGCAAGCTGACCGGCTACCGCAAGATGGCGGAGACGGTCATGGACCGCGTCGCCGCCATGCTGGCGACGGAAGGGCGCACGGCGGCCGTGCCGCCGAGCCGCACCCGCACGCTGCCGATCTCCGGCGGTGATGTGGGCGGCCCGGCGCAGCTGGCGCCGTTTGTTACGGCCTCGGTCAGCCAGGGCATGCGCCTGGGGCTGACCGAGGCCGAGGCCGCGCTGCTCGCGCGCCGATACGGCTCCAATGTGGACGCCGTATTCGGGCTGCTGGAGCAGCACAAGGCCGAAGCGGCGGAGCGGGGCATGCCCGCCGCGGTGCTCGCTGCGCTCGTGTACGCGATCGAGCGCGAGATGGCGGTGACGCCGGCGGACTTTTTCGTCCGCCGCACGGGCGCCCTCTTCTTCGACATCGCGTGGGCAAAGCAGTGGAAGGCGCCGGTCATCGCCTTCATGGCGGAGCGCTTCGGCTGGAGCGAAGCGCTGACAGAGGCCCGCACCGCGGAGCTGGAGCGGCTGCTCCATGACGCCGTGCAGCCGCTGGAGGAATAAAAGCAAAAGCTTCCTTTAACGCCGGGAAACCGGCGAAGGAAGCTTTTTTTACCCTATCGTCGGCGTAACCGAGAGAGGTTCCGCCTTATGTATGCTTTTCGCTGAAGCCACCCGAAGACTCGATGGTCCCGTCTTGTACGGGGTGAGAGCGAGAAAGCCTGCGAAAGTACAGGCTTTTTTGGCGAAAATGGCTCATTTTGGTGAAAAGCCTGCGATTGTGCAGGAATTTTAGATGAATGTGAACCTGAGCCCGTTTTCGGTTAAAAAAGCCTGTATAATTGCAGGAATTTTTTGTTTCCAACGTATCAACGAGCAAAAAACTGCATTTTTGCAGGTTTTCTCTGGCGGTGAGCAGATCGTGCCCATCGATTCTGACTTATGCAGGTTTTCTCCGGCAGTCAGCAGATTGTGCGTTTCGGCTATGACTTTTGCAGGTTTTCTGCCCTTTTGCTTACGAGGGGGCGGCTCGGCAGGCCGATTTTGCGTGTTTTTTCCGTATCGGCCTCCAAGCCGACCCTTTACGAGCAAGCTTTTAGGGCTGCCGTTTGCCTGATTCCCGGTCTTGCTCCGAACGTCAGGCTTACAAGTGATTGAGGCGGCCGGGCGATCCCCTTTTTCACCAGGTTGGATAGTGCATTGCCATTCGGATTAGCGAATCAAATTGCCGCTGAACCTGGCGTTTATTTTTGGGAGAGGGGTATCTTCCAATTGTGAAGATGCGGCCGCTTGCATTGCGCCCACGCAATGGGCTAGCGTATCAAGGCGCTTTGCGGCGACCGCAGCGGCTTGCACCGCGCGCAGCTCCCGGTGCGCGGTGTTGCTCTGCATGACGGCGGTCGGTCGATCACTTGAAACTATTTTTCGCCGCCAGGATGGTTTCGGGCCAAAAGGTTTTGCTCCATTTATTGCTTCACACTTAGCAACGTGAGGTATATAACGTCAACGTTATTTACCGTTCCTTTCAAAGTGTACTTCAATCCCGCGGCATAATAGGTTGTGTATGGGATATTGGAAGGAAAGGTTGTTTTTAGTAAAGATATTTTCAAAAATGTTTGTCCTTCGATACTTAAGACTTCAAATGCCGTTCCCCCTCTAGTGCTGCCGATTTGTAGATTGGAATAGTCCAATTGTCCGATTAAAGGCGAATTGGATGTTCCGGCGGCATTATCCTGGTCCTTGAACGTAACCAAAACGGAATCCGCATTCTGAGCCGCGGGAGGCAATTCGTAGTAGTGATCTCCGCTATTCATGGTTAATGGCGCATAGACTTGCTTGGACACGGAATCGTAAGGTGTCACACTGTTTATTTCCAGGGTGATTGGTACCGTATATGTCAACGATACAGGGGCTGAGCATCCCGCGTCATTGCAAACTTCCACGGCAAAGGTATAGGCCTGTCCCGGTTGAACAGAATCAATGGAAAATCCAGACGAAGCGACGTTGTCGGCAATTAACTCATTGTTTTTATAAACTTTGAATGCCGATATGCCCCATGGCGAGTTGGTGTGCCAGCTCAGATAGACGGTTTTCGTCTCCGCATAGTAGATCGGAGTGTTAAACGTTACCGGATCAGGAGTGGTATATACCTGGATTGGATTCACCCGGTACGGCTCGCCCGAAGCTATCGCAAAATTGGAGGACGTTGCCGTGCTATAATCGGGTTTGGTTGCTGTAACCGAATAAGTCACGCCGGGATCAACGTTATCAAAGCGAAAATTGCCTTGTGAATCGGTCGTTGCGGTCCTGTTACCTCCGTTTAAGGTTACGGTAGCGCCGGAGACCGGTTTGCCCCAATAATCGAGAACGGTTCCGAGCACAGAGCCCTTGACCATCACGCCGGGAATAGGAATGGCCGCTTCTGTACAGACGGTTTCATTGCAAAGTGAAGCCGTGCTTCCCGTAAAGGATGCTTCGGTCGGCTCGGATTTATAAGTCAGTTTATAAACGGTACCGGCCTGCTGCGGATTAACGGTCAATATAACCCAATTCGGAAATTGCGGGTAATGGGTTGTGCCTGCTACAGTCAAGCCGTTGTCAAACTTGAACTGTTCCGCAGAAGGGTTGGCAACATCTGTGTCGAATTCGGCTAATACCAAATCGGACCGCAAAGGCCTCAGCGCGGCCACATGTCCGACCTGCTGCTTGACTGTCACGGTAAACGTTTTTTTAATGATAATGGTTCCATGGTAGTAAACATTGGCTGTAAGGGTAACTTCTTTATCCCCAGCTCCTGAAGCGGGACGATGCATCCACCAGAGTGAAAGAATGCCGGAATCGCTGGTACTCCAAGCGATTGTCGCATCTTTTAAATCAAGTGAAGGAAAAGTAATGTGCTTTGTTACTGAAGAAGCGGAGTCTCCGTCCGCGAATGTCAATTGAAAATCGGCTAAAGCTTGTCGCAACGCGTATGTCGAGCTTTTGAATTCATTGAATAATGCGATACCGCCGCCGAGCTCCGTGTCAGTCACTCCCCATTTCTTGGCCATATCAATGGATCGTTGAATCGTATCGACTTGGCTGTCGATCTCGGAAAGGTCATTTAAATTCGCGTACATGGAATTGACTAAATAATTGAAATAGCCGAGAGCGCTCTCTTTCAACTCGGGCATTTTGGATGGGTCCAGCGTCACTTCTCCGCTGCCTCCGGTCAAGACTCTGACAATCGCGTCAGTATCTCCGGTAATGTTCACATCGGTATCGGCTTGCAGCGATGTAAGACTGGTGGCAAACGACAGCTGTACGGAAGAGCCCGTCGAGACAGGGGCGAGGATTAATTTTTTGACGTTTGTCGGCATGGTGTTGCCTAGCGTAGGCGTCTCAAGCCGGATTAAAGAGTTCGGGGCTTCGACCGTCACTTCACTGGCGATAGTGCCTCTCAGCACGATGGTTTTCCCCGCTGCGGCGGTAATGAGCTTGATGGCGCCAAAGCTGCCTGTAGCGGAAGATGACTCCAGAATCGCCTGTGAGCCGATTTCCGTGTTATCGACGATACCGCCGTCTTTGGCTTCGATGCGTACATGGCGGCCTTCATTGTTGATGGCGTTGATTTTCAGCTTTTTCACATGGCTATTCAGCAGCTTAATCGAATTTACACTTCCGGATTGAATCTCCAGCTGCTCGGGATCAATGTTCTGCAGAGTGACTTCGCCGTCTTTTCCCGGGTTAACAATCAGATTTTGAACGGTTGTTCTGGAACCGCTTGCGGGCCCGTAAATTCCGGAAGCATCTACAGTTACAGTGCCAACCGCGCCGCCGCTGGCCAGCAATGCTGCAGGAGTTTGAGGGACGGCAGGCACCACGGCTCCACCACCGCCACCACCGAAACCACCACCGAAACCACCACCACCGCCGCCAAACATACTGGATGTTCCGACCACCGTTTTACCGCTGATTTTGCCGTTGAAGGTTAAGGCGTAAGTTTTGCCTGATTGCTGGGAAGTTGTGGTGAGAACGACAACTTTGCTATCGCCCGGTTTCAAGGAAGCGGCTGTTACTTTCAAATCGTTGTCAAAAGCAAAGTCGTCTTTATTGGCATTTTTAAGTTCTTGGCTGAACGTAACCTCAATGGTGGTGTTGTTCGTGGCGCTTAAGCCGACGACGGTTAAGGCTGCCGTTTGAGGGGGCTGTCCTGCCAGTTGTTGGACTTTGGTCGTATAAATCGTTTTATTCGTTTTCAATTCATAAGCCAGCTTAGCCAGAGCTTGTCGATCCGCATATTGCTCAGGATGAAAGCTGACTGTGCCGTCCGGATTGTCTGTTCCTTGCACCAGACCGATTTGTGAAGCAAGCGAGACATAAGGTCTTGCCCAATCAGCCGTTTTCGAAAGGTCAGTGAGTTTCTTATCCGTAGGGATTTTGTCCGCTTCTTTTTCCAATCCCATAGCCCTTACAAAAAAGACGACCAATTGCTCCCTTGTCACCTCCGCGTCCGGGGAAAATGCGTTTTCGGATGTGCCTTGTGTAATCCCGGATGATACCAAAGCGCCAACATATCCCCGATACCAGCTTGTTGGCGCAACATCGGCGAATGGAGCGGCTTTTGTCGGATCTTCGGAAAGTCCTAAAGAAAGCACAAGCACTTTGGCCAGCTCTGCCCGGCTCATTTTTTGCCCAGGCTTGAATGTTCCGTCTTCATATCCGGATAGGATTCCTTGTTTCACCAAGGCAGTGATTTCTTGCTTTGCGTATGATTCTCCGGTGTCTGTGAAAGTTTCAGGCGTTTCTCCATAAACAGCGAAAGGCAGTATGCCGGCCAACAGGAAGGTGGCCGCTGCAGCTGTGGAGAGGATCTCGCGGGTTCTGGCAAACAACATGATGAGTGCTTCCTCCAAACTAAAGATGTTATAGATAATAGTCCGATAAAACTACGTGGCATAGGCTCAAATAATTATACGTTGACTATGCTTTGTCTGTAAAATAAAAATTAGGAAAATTTCGGGATTCCCTAGCTACGAATCGAATGCCAAGCTTCCCCGCCTCATTGAGACGGAGAAGCTTTTGTTATATGATGAATGACAGTGTGGTATGCGTCCTATACAAAATTTTATGATAAAGCGAGTTGGCTGGAATGAACCCAAAAGAACTTAGTTATACGATGCCTGCGGAATGGGTTAACCATGAGCGGACGTTTATTTCGTGGCCGGTGGAGGCGTCGATGGTTTATCCGGAAGACTACGCTGCCGTGAGTGAAGGTTATGCGGAATTGGTACGGGCGATTGCCGAATTTGAGCCGGTTACGGTTATTGTGAACCCCGCAGAAGCCGAACGGGTCAAGGAGCTGTTTGATAATTCCCGGATCGAGTTTCTTGCCATCGAACATAACGATGCCTGGTTCAGGGATAACGGACCGACGTTCGTTCTCAACGATAAGCAGGAAATTGCCGGTGTGAACTGGCGTTTTAATGCGTGGGGGGGCAAATATTCTCCATGGGATTTGGACGACGCGGTCGCTCCGCAAATTCTTGAGCATTACCGGGTGAAGCGCTTCGACGCGCCTTTGGTGCTGGAGGGCGGTTCGATTCATGTGGACGGTGAAGGCACGGTTCTGACGACGGAGGAATGCCTGCTGAACGAGAACCGCAATCCCGATCTCGGCAGAGAGCAGATTGAGGCTTACTTAACCGATTTTATCGCCGCTGAAAAAGTCATCTGGCTGAAAAACGGGCTAAGCGGCGACGAGACGGACGGTCATGTGGATAATGTCGCATGTTTTGCGGCGCCGGGCAAAATCATTATGCAGGTGTGCCACGATCCCGCGGATGAGAACTACGAGATTACGCAGGAGAATTTGCGCATTTTGAGCGAGGCTGTAGATGCCAAAGGCCGCAAGCTGGAAGTGATTCCGATTGAGCAGCCTCCGAAAGCCGTATTCGGGGACAGCAGGCTGACGCTGAGTTATTTGAACTTCTATTTTGTCAACGGCGGCATTATTTTGCCGATATTCGGCGGCGCTGCGGAAGAAACGGACCGCAAGGCTGTTCAAGTGCTGAGCCAAACGTTCCCGGACCGGAAAATTCGCACGATCAACGGCATGGCGATTATTAAAGAGGGCGGCAATGTGCATTGCACCACGCAGCAGATGCCTGCAAGCAGCAGAATGTAATTGTGGAAAACGAAAGAGGTGACTCCCATGAGAAAAGTGACGGTAGCGGCGACACAAATGAGCTGCTCCTGGAATATCGATGACAATATCCGCAAAGCGGAAGCACTGGTCAGACAAGCCGCGGCGCAAGGCGCGCAAATTATTTTGATTCAGGAGCTTTTTGAAACGCCGTACTTCTGCCAAAAGGAGAAGTCCGATTATTACCGCTACGCGACCGAGCTTGAGGAGAATAAAGCGGTCAATCATTTCAAGGCGATCGCCAAGGAGCTTCAGGTGGTCCTGCCGATCAGCTTTTACGAGAAAAAGAATAATGCAAGGTACAATTCGCTTGCCGTTATCGATGCGGACGGCGAAGTGCTGGGCCTGTACCGCAAAAGCCACATTCCGGACGGTCCCGGATATGAAGAAAAATTTTATTTTAACCCGGGGGATACCGGTTTTAAAGTGTGGAAAACGCGCTATGCCAAAATTGGCGTAGGCGTATGCTGGGATCAGTGGTATCCGGAAGCGGCGAGATGCATGGCGCTGATGGGCGCGGAGCTGCTGTTCTACCCGACGGCGATCGGATCGGAACCGCAGGATGGCTCGATCGACTCCAAGGACCACTGGCAGATGTGCATGCGGGGTCACGCCGCGTCCAATCTGGTTCCGGTCATTGCCTCGAATCGGGTCGGTCTGGAAGAGGACGATGATTCCAGCATCACGTTCTACGGCTCGTCCTTTATTGCCGGTAATGCCGGCAACATGGTCGCCGAGGCGGGCCGTGCGGAAGAGACGGTGCTCGTGGCCGAATTCGACCTCGATCTGCTGGAAGTGCAGCGCATCGAGTGGGGCATTTTCCGCGACAGGCGTCCGGATCTGTACAAAACAATCGCCACATACGATGGCGAGCAAGTACTTTAAAGCGCGGGTCGTCCCTTTCGAGGGACGGCCTTTTTTTGGGGGAAGGGGCCGCCCGCCAAACCAGCGATCTACCTGCTCGCTGCCCTCCATCGGCCCGCCAAACCAGCGATCTACCTGCTCGCTGCCCTCCATCGGCCCGCCAAACCAGC